>JALOUA010000059.1 GCA_025457625.1 Akkermansiaceae bacterium | reverse complement strand
CGTCGGCGGAGAAGGACTGGACGTAGGTTTCGAGGTTCCGGGCGGTGTCGGTTTCGCCAAGTTTCCCGAGATCCATCGGTGAGGTATTGTAGAAGAATTGCCTCGCCTCACGCAGCAGGAGCTTCTCCTGAGCCTCCACAGGCATGGCCGCCACCGAGGGCAGCTTCGCCAGCACAGCGGCCTTGGTGGGGGCCAGCACGCACTCCAAGCGGCGCAGCAGGGCAAAGGGCAGGATGATGCGGCCGTATTGCGACTGCTTGAAATCGCCGCGCAGGAGGTCGGCGACGGCCCAGATTTCATTCGCGGTGGAGGAAAAGTTAGGTGGCATGGATGGCTGATGAGCGGAATGTGGGGAAATTCCACGGCGCGGTCCACCACGGAACCCTATCGAAACCGAAAATGAATTCCACCGGCACCAGCCGAAGACTCTCCGGATAGCGGAGCAGGTCCTGCTTTTTCCATGTTGTCATCAGGGTGTCTACACTAAGGAGAACTTCGTGGGAAAATCCGGAATGAAGAGTTTATTTCACCGCCAAGACGCCAAGCTCGCCAAGCCAAACTGATGGGAATCGTAATTTTGAGGCACGGAAACTGATTTCAGTGGACTCATCCTGGGTTTCCTTGGCACACTTGGCGTCTTGGCGGTTCAAATTTCTTCCCATTCATGCCGACATGCTCAAGTAACGATTCCTAATGTAGGGACCCTGATGTTGTCATGCGGATTTTGTCGTTGATAAACACCCCTCTCTCCGACGTATCCTCGCTCGATGAAACAACGACTCGCCTGTCTGCTGTTGCTCCTCCCCTCCCTGCTCATCGCCGGGGAAACCGTTTCACTCTTCAACGGCAGGGACCTCGAAGGTTGGACGATGGACATCCCCGCGCGCGACAAACTCACGGAGGCCAACGACATCCCGATCAAGGACGGCATCATGACCTTCGACACCCGCAAGGGCGCGTGGTGGAATGCCACTCCGCCGAGCTTCATCGTCCGCGACGGTTTGCTCGTCAGCCTCGGCAGGCCCGGCGGTCACCTCGTCACCAAGGAGGTTTTCTCCAACTACAAGCTGGTGGTGGAATACCGCTTCTCCAAGGAACCCGGCAACTGCGGCGTGCTGGTCCACGCCTCCACTCCGCGGCGGCTTTATGACATGTTTCCGCAATCAATCGAAGTCCAGATGATGCACGAGAATGCCGGCGATTTCTGGTGCATCGGCGAGAACATCGAGGTGCCTGACATGGAGAAACGCCGTCCGCGCAAGGACCCCGACCAAGCCTTCGGCGGCGAAACCACCGACGCCCGCCGCATCCTCAATCTCACCGACGGTTCTGAAAAGCCAGTCGGCGAGTGGAACACCATGCAAATCGAATGCAGGGGCGATGAAGTCATCGTGCACGTCAACGGCACCCTGGTGAACCATGGCAGCAAGAGCACCGCCACCTCCGGCCGGATCGCCCTGCAGGCCGAGGGTTCCGAAGTCGAATTCCGCAAGGTGGAACTCACCAAGCTGCCTGCGGAATAGGAACTCAGTGAAAAGGCACCGCAAGACCTGCGCGGGACAGGGCCAACGCATCAAAAAACACCGGATTTACCGCAAAGCCGCAGCGGCCGCAAAGCAGATCATCCATGGGTGCGCGTGATCATGACGGTTTTTTCAGGATGATTTTCCGGTTTCATTCCGCCATTTTTGAAATCCTTTGCGTTTCTCAGCGGCCTTTGCGGCTTTGCGGTGAAAAGAATTCAGGGTGAGATGACTCACGTGCGCTCGCCCGCAGAATGGGAGTCCGCGGCGAGAATTCCGCGTGCCCGCACCAGCGCGTCATCGAAGTGCGCCACCAGGTTCGCGCGGCCGATCACGTCGATGAAGCCCGCCTTGCGCAGCATCTCGAGCGGCTGGCGGTGCAGGCCGCTGAGGATCACGCTGCCGCCGTGTTGCTGCAGCCGCTCGACCACGCTCTCCAGCGCGTTGAGCGCCGTGGCATCCATCGCAGGCACCAGATGCAGGCGCAGGATGAGCACCTTGGGTGGTTCCCCGATGCGCTCCAGCGCGTCTTCCATCTTCTCCGCCGCACCGAACAGGAAAGGCCCGAAAATCCGATAGACCCGCACCCCCTCCGGGATCTCCTTGCCGCCTGCCAGTTGCTCGGGCGATTCGAGCACGTCGGATTCGAACACCTGTGAAACCTCCGTGGTTTCCGAGACGCGTTTGATGAACAGGATCGCCGCCAGCACCATGCCCACCTCCACCGCGATCACCAGATCGAAGATCACCGTCAGCGCGAAGGTGGTCACCAGCACCGCCGCATCGCTCAGCGGCATGCGGCCCAGGCGCCGCAGTTCATGCCACTCGCCCATGCGCAGCGCCACGAACACCAGCACCGCGGACATCGCCGCCAGCGGCACATACACCGCCCATTTGGCAAACAACAGGATGATCCCTAACAACGTGAGCGCGTGCACCATGCCCGCCAGCGGCGTGCGGCCGCCGTTGTTGACGTTGGCGGATGTCCGCGCGATCGCCCCCGTGGCGGGCAGCCCGCCGAAGAACGGGCATACGATGTTGGCGATGCCCTGCGCCACCAATTCGGTGTTGCTGTCGTGCCGCCCGCCTGTCAGCCCGTCCGCCACCACGGCGGAAAGCAGCGACTCGATGGCACCTAACAGCGCGATCGCGGTGGCCGGGCCGATCAAATCGCGCATCATCGCCCACTCGAAATGCGGCCACGAAACAGCCGGCAGCCCGGCGGGAATCGCAGCGCTGCCGAACTTCGATCCGATGGTGGAAATCCCCGGGTTTTCCTGCCAGCCGAAAGCCGCCACCAGCACGGTGGCCCCAATCATCGCGACGATCGATCCCGGCACCCTGCGGAAACCCAGCCGCGGCCAAAACACGATCACCGCCAGGCAGCCCACCGCCAGCAACACCGACGGCAGGTGCATGTCCGGAAAGTGATTGCCCAACCAATGCAGGCGTTCGATAAACTCGCGCGGCGCGGGTTCATCCGTGTGGATGCCGAGAAAATCGCCGGTCTGCGTGGCGATGATCGCCACCGCGATGCCGGTGGTGAAGCCGCTGGTCACCGGCCACGGGATGTATTTGATGAGCGAGCCCATCTTCGCCAGCCCCATGATCACCAGGATCACGCCCGCCATCACCGTGGCCATCAACAACCCGGCATAACCGTGTTTTTCGATGACGAGCAGGATGATCGGGATGAACGCCGCCGTCGGCCCGCCGATCTGCACGCGACTGCCGCCCAGCGCGGAAATCAGGAACCCGGCGATGATCGCGGTGAAGATCCCCAGCGCCGGCGCGGGAAACGGCGTCGCCTGCCCGGCCGGCACGCTCGCAATGCCCAGCGCGAGCGCCAGCGGCAGCGCGATCATCCCCACCGTCAACCCGGCCATCACGTCCTTGCCGAGAGCCGCGGGCGTCATTTTCCCGCTCAACAACTCCAGCGACTTCGGCCTGTAGCCCAAAGCCGCCACCCACGACCGCTCCTTCCTCTCTTTCATCGACAATCTCCTTGTCCGTCATTTCCCGGCGGGCGTGCGGAGAGTCATCCCATCCGCCCGGCGGAGCAAGGAAAATGCCGGGTTCCGACAAATCTGTTAGAGCAGCCATCCCCAAGGTGGCGCGCCCTCGATGAAAACGCATCTGGATGAAACGGCGACGCAGGCGTGGTCGTCAGGCGACGGGGACTTGAGCGTTGAAGGAGTCTCCCCCCCTCGCTCTCACGAGCGCGCCTACGGGGAACTCGCAATTTCCGAAGTCCTTCCAGGGTCTTGAGGATGCCGCGATCCGCTGCGGGAAGACCGGGCCTCCGCGCCCCGCTTGCTCCTTCTCATGAATCCGCTTCCCCACGCGCTCTGCGGACTGTAAGCAGTCGCCGCCCGCATGTCTTCACCCTCCAGCCATCCCGATTGCGCCGCCATCATCGTGGCGGCGGGAAGCAGCCGCCGCATGGGCATCGACAAGCTCGCCTGGCCGCTGGCGGGCGTGCCGGTCCTGCGCCGCACGCTGGAGGCTTTCCTCATGGCGGAATCGATCCGTTCGGTGGTGGTCGTGTGCCCGGAGGAAAGGTGGAAATTGTTAGACGGCGCGGCTTTCAACAAACCCGTGTTGCGGGCGGATGGCGGAGCGGAGCGCCAGGACTCGGTGATGAACGGCCTTGCCGCACTGGCCGGGGAGGTTTGTTTCGTGGCGGTGCATGACGGCGCAAGGCCGCTGGTCTCGCCGCAGGACATCGACGCCTGTGTCGCCGCGGCGGTCACGCATCGGGCGGCGGCCCTCGCCCGCCGCGCGACAGAAACGATGAAACGATCCGACGCCGACGGGTTCTGCACGGAATCGGTGGACCGCGAGAACCTCTGGTGCATGGAAACGCCGCAGGTTTTTGAAACCGCATTGCTGCGCGAGGCTTATCGAAACGTGATCGCGGGCGGGCTGGCAGTGACCGATGAGGTTTCCGCGGTTCAGCAGACCGGTGTGAGGGTGAGGTTCATCGGGTCGCTGCATCCGAATTTGAAAATCACCACCCCGGCGGACCTGTCCCTGGCGGAGGCGCTGATAGAACAAGCATCATGAACCAGGCATCCTACGAGTGGCGGCAGCTCCCGCACGGACCGCGCCTCGCGGTGGCCACGTTGCCGGATTCGGAGTGTGCGGCGCTCACCATCCACATTCCGGCCGGGAGCCGCGACGAACACGGGCTTCCCGCGGGGCTCGCGCACTTCGTCGAGCACATGGTCTTCAAGGGCACGGCCCGCCGCAGCGCGCGCGAGCTGAGTTTCGACATCGAAAACGCCGGCGGCCAGATCAACGCCTGCACCTCCGAGGATCAGACGGTCTATGAGGGACGCGGCGAGGCGGAGTTGCTGCCGGTTCTCGCCGATGTGCTCTGTGACATGGTATGGAACGCGACCTTTCCCGAACCCGAAATCCAGCTCGAGCGCGAGGTCATCGGCGAGGAAATCACGATGTACCGCGAGTCGCCGGCCGATCACATCGGCGACCTGATTTCCAAGGCCATGTGGGGCGATCACCCGCTCGGCCATCCGATCTCGGGATCCTTGGACAGCATCGCACAAATCCACCGGGAGACCTTGCTGGAATTCCGCAAACTCCATCATTTCCGCAACGATCTGGTGATCGCCGCCGCGGGACCGTTCACGGCGGACGAGGTGATGCGCGTGATCACGCCGCACCTGCCGGATGCCCTGCATGCCGGACGCGCGCCACTGCCATTCGAGCGCGGCCATGCGGCTGCAAACGATCTAACCGAAATGCGCGAGACCGACCAACTCCAGCTATCGCTCGCCTGGCACACGCCGGGCCGCCATGCGGCAGCGCGCCACGCGCTGCGCCTGCTCAGCCTGATGCTGGGCGAAACCGCCAGCTCGCGGCTGTTTCTCGAACTGCGCGAGGAGCGCGGCCTCTGTTATCAGATCAGCAGTGATGTCACGCTGTTTCATGAGACGGGCGCGTTCGAGATCAACGCCGGCCTCGATCCCGAGGCGCGCGGGGAGGCCATCGCCTGCATCCACAGGGAAATCCGCGACCTCGTCGCCAATGGCCCGCGTGATGGCGAGCTCGAACGCGCGAAGCGCCTCGCCATCGCCCAAAGCAAACTCGCCTTCGAGTCCACCTCCGCGCACGCCGCCTGGGCCGGCGAGGGCCTGCTCGACTTCGGCCGCATCCCCTCGCGCGACGAGTGGCGCGACCGCGTGCTGGCCGTCACCGCAGCGGACATCCGGACGATCGCACGCGCGGTTTTCCATGATCAAAATCCGGCCGTCGCCGAAATCCGGCCGCTCTAACAGCCCATGCGGCCGCGCCGGTGATTTGAATGAGGGGCGGGTTGACCTTGCGCGGGTCCGCGGCACGGGGCATGTTCCGCGCGGCCTGATGGAAAACACGACGGATTCAATGGCATGGCTGGCGCGGCGGGATGGCGCGATGGTGATCGGGCACGGTCCGTTCACGGAGGCGGCCGAACCACCGGCGGACGGGGTGGCGTTTCATGTGCGGGATTTCGCGATGGCCGATCCGATGCCGTGGAAAATCCCCGGCCGGGTGGAGCGCGGGACGCGGCAGGAATTCGCCGCGGCATTCGCGCAGCCGCCCGTGACGGACAGCTTGTGGCAGCCGCTGGATGCCGCGCCGTTTTCCGAAGTGTTTCAGGAAATCATGGCGGCGATCCACAGCGGGTTCATTGAGAAAACCGTGCCGGTGGTGACCGAAACAGGCACCTGCGGCCAGGCGGCGGGCGCGGCGATCCGCAGCGCGATGATGAAGCAGCCGCCGCCGCTGGTTTCCTATGGCTGGACGCATCCCGGCAGCGGATTCGCCGGAGCCACGCCGGAATTGTTGTTTTCCCTGGAAGGCGGACGTTTGGAAACGATGGCGCTGGCGGGCACCGCACGCAGCGAAGACCGGGACGTCTTCGCCGTGGATGAAAAGGAAATCCGCGAGCACGAATACGTCGCCCAATCGCTGGTGGCCAAACTGCTCGATCTCGGCCGCACGCACCGCCACTCGCGCGAAATCCTCGATCTCGGCTCGATCGTGCATTTTCTCACGCTCATCGAGGTGGAATTGCAGTCGCCGCAGACGCCCGGCGAATTGTTGCGGCGCCTGCATCCCACACCCGCGCTGGGTCCCCTGCCCCGCACCGAGGCGACGATGCGGCGTCTGTTGGATTGGCGCGAACGTCTCGGCTGCCCGCCCGCCTTCGGCGCGCCCTTCGGCCTGTGGGATCGCGGCCGCTTCGATGCGGTGGTGGCCATCCGCGGCGTGTGGTGGGACGGCGGACGGCTGCGCATCCCGGCCGGCTGCGGCATCATCGAGGCCAGCCGCCTCGTCAACGAATGGCGCGAACTGCGGCTCAAACGCGAGGCGGTGAAGCGGTTTCTCGCATGAGAAGCCGGACACGCGGGCATTTTGCGCCTGCGGCCCGGGTTCAAATCGGTGACTTTGGCGCTTCAATGTATGGCCACCCCGGCAAAAAGCCTGGAAACCCACGGTTCAGGCAAGTCCAGCGGTTCGCCGCGCTGGTGGCGGGTGTTGGCGGAGTCGGCCGTCGCCGCCGGCGCGAATGGCTCGCCGCTTCTTGGAAGGTGTGGCCATGTTCCAGCCGATGAGAACATCGCCATGCTCCCGACTCCAGTTCATGCCAGGAAGATTCCAATGAAAGCAGTCAAGCGCGCATTGATCACAAGTTGCGGAGGCAATTGCCGGGTGCCTCGCGCGCGCGGATTGGCCGAAGCGCCCAAGTCAAACAGGAGGGGAAAATCCACCATCCGTTTGCGCATCCGTTTTTCGATGCGTTTTGATGCTCTTTTTCGCGCATTCCCGGGCGCCGTCAGAGCGATTTGTTTTTCTCATGTCGCTTTTTCTAACGGATTAAGCGTGGTGCCCCGGACGGGAATCGAACCCATATTTAAGGTTTAGGAAACCTCCGTTCTATCCATTGAACTACCGGGGCTTGGGGCGATGGGTATCGCCGCGGCCCGGTTATGGCAAGCCGGGAGTGGCTGGCATTTCAGTCGCGGCCACGACCGCGGCCGCGGCCGCCGCCCCACATGGGTTCGCCGCTGAGGATGCGCTCCTTGGCTTCGTCGGAGAGCGTGGTGGATTGCTGGATGTAAGTCTTGGCCTGCTCGGGTTCCTCGCGCATCCAGCGGCTGGTGGCGATGCCGATGGTGCGGCTGCGGTCGCGATCGTCGCCGATGGATTCGGCCACCTTGACCAATTCGGCGGGGGCAGCGCTCTGGTTGCTCCAGACATAGGACTGGAGCGCGCTGTCGCGTACCGGACCGGCTTCATAGGAATAGGCATATTCAAGTGCGGCGGTGGGATTCTGGCCGACCCAGGTGGGCATCAATTGGCGCATGCCGTCGCGCTGGGCTTCCGGATCACCCTGGCTTTTGAGCAGGTCGGCCGCGGCGGTTGGATTCACCCGCGCCCAATCACCGACCACCTCGCCGAGCACGCGGTTTTTGGCTTCGCCATCCTGCATTTGCAGGAGCTGCCTTGCGGCGGCCTGCGGATCCTTGTTGGAAAGGCCGCCGATGGCGGAGGCGAGGGCTTCAGCCTGTTGGTCGGCCGGCAGGGTGCGGATCCATGACTGGGCCTCGTTGAAATCCGCCGCGCCGTATTGTTCCGCCACCCGCCTGTAGGCGTCGCGCAGATCGCCGCCGCCCATGCTGGTGAGCATTTCCGCGGCTTTTTTGGGGTCGGTTTTGGCCACTTCGCCGACGACGGAGCTGAGGGCCTGGGATTTTTCGGTGGTCAGGGTGTTGGCCCAGGCGAGGGCGCCGGCGGGGTCCTGACGCGCCCATTCGCCGGCGATGATGGCGGCGCCGCCCTGGCCGCCCATCGGGCCGCGGCCGCCGCCCATCATCCCCATCATGGCGAACTCGCGCGGATTGTCGGCGTAATATTTGGCGGCGTTGGCGGGATCCACGCTGGCCCAGCTCTGGAGGATGGTGGGGCGCACGAACATTCCGGTGAAACCCATGGTGTTGGAGAACGACATCGCGGCGGTGGGATCGACCTCGGCCCAGCGGCCGAAGAGGAGGAAGGACGCCATGATGCGTTCGTTCATCGGCAGGCTTTCCAGTTTGCGGGCCTCGTCTTCGAGTTGCTCGGGAGAGAGACCCGAGTAGAAGGCGATGAGCGCCTGAATGCGGTTCGAGTTGCCGGGCAAGCGGCTGATTTCATCCACTCCGAGCGGGCGGGTGCCGCGTTTGTTGGCGGCATCCGCAGCGCCGGAGGCGTCGGAACGCTGCGCCGAACGGGTGGGCCGTGCGATATCGGCATCGGCGCTGTCCGTGGCGGAACTTGTATTGCGGCCGGAAAGGAAGCCGCCAATGGCACCTAACAACAACATGGCGGAGGGAAGAAACCAGGGATTTTTCATAACGATGGGAGTCCGGCGTGTTCAACCCCGCATGGAGGGCGGAGTTGCGGGGGTTTTACAGGATCGGGTGAAATCTGCCCCATCGCCTGATGCGCCGCAAGCCATTCTCCCGGTAAGCCGTGGCAGGCGACCGCTTCGAGGGCCCTGCCGGCGGAGGGAATCCACAAGCCCTCGCGGGCGATCTGCCGTCCGTCGCGCGGAAATCCGGCGCGCGGCAGCACGCGTTCCGCGAGGTGCATGCAGAGCCAGGCGCGCCAGGCGCGGATTTCCGCGCGTGGTCCGCTCATGCGGCTGGCGAGGTGTTGGAAATGGCGCACCGGATTGCCGAGATAGCCGCAGTTTCCCGCAGCCGCATGGCGGAGGATCCATGCGAGCGCGTGGTAGGGTGACGGATGCGTGTCGGGCATCTCCGGCAATTCGGTTAGATCCGCCATCCATGCCTTGTCGAGCTGGAGGATGGACTGCGCGGGTTTGCCGGCGAGCCACTGCGATTGGGCGAAGCGCAGCGCATCCTGATAGAACGCCGCACCGCGCGCCTCGCCATGCCTGCGCGTGACGGTGAAGTCGTGGATTTCCACCACCTCGGGCAGCCACGGACATGGCGGGTTGTGAAACACCGGCGGCTCGATGAGGCTCATGCGGGGAATTTCCGGATCATTCATCACGCGGGAGTGGAAACGATGGCGATGGCGGTTTTTTGCATGTGGTGGGAATAGAAAGAATCAGGCGCGCGGTCACGGATTTTTCACATGGGAAAAGAGGAGTCATGCTGCGGATGGGCGAACAATCCCCGGCACTTTGTCGTGGTTTCTGGCCGCCGGCGGTTGAGAGGCTCAAACTCACCCGAGGGCGTGACGCTATCGCGCACTCGGGAGACGGCAAGTCGGGGGTGCCAATGGCGGTTTGGAAGGTTCGTGGTTTGAACCCGTTGGCGTGCCCATTGCGCCCGACGCGACCTTGCCATGGGCCGACATCGTCGATGGCCGGCCGCTTGCTTGCGACCAACGGGGACATCAGCGCCGCATACATCCTCAAGGAGCCGTTTCGATGGCTCTTTTCCCGCAGGCGGCCGGGATGGGCGATGCGCGCGCTGGCGAACTGGTGCGCCATGGCATTCGCCGGCGGACCCGCCCCCTTCAAGCGGCTTGCAAGGGATTTCAGGCAGCATGGCGGGAAGGTTTGCGGGTTCGTAAAACACGGACTGGCATCAGGCCTGATCGAAGAATTCCACAACCTCATTGCAAGGATGATCCACAAGGCATGCGGATACCATGATCCGGACCATCTCGAGCACAAACTCCGCCATCGTTCCGTCATGCGTTGACGGCGCAGAGCCGCTTTTGTTTGCCAAGCGCCATCGGACTTCGCAGGGTTTCCGCATGCTTCGGACCGGCATTCTCAACCCCGCCGTGCTCGACCTCGTCGCGCGGATCCGCCACACCAACACGCTCGTCATCGCCGATTGGGCGTTTCCCTTTTGGCCGCGGATCGAAACGGTGGACATCTCACTCTGCAAGGGCATCCCCACCATACTCGACGTGCTCGATCTGTTGACACCCGTTTTCAAGATCGGCCGCATCTGGCAGGCGGATGAGTTTCTATGTCATAACAAACCGGACACCATCGCGCGCTTCGGCAAATCCTTCGGCGGAATTCCGGTCACCCGCGAACCACACATCGATTTCAAAAAACGCGTCCCTGATGCCATCGGCCTGATCCGCACCGGCGATCCCACCGCCTACGGCAACATCATCCTCGAGTCCGAATGAAATCCGCCGTCACGCTCTGCCATGTCGCGGAGGCCGCCACAGGGCCGTTTGTGTTTCACGGCCCGATTGCGGATGGTTTTGCGAAAGCCGCCACCCACGGCTTCGATGCCGTGGAAGTGTTTCTAGCCGGTCCGGATGCGTATTCTGAAAACGACCTTCGCGACCTCGCGGACCGCCATCAGCTTGCCATTGCCGCCGTGGGCACCGGTGCGGGCATGGTCAAACACGGACTCACACTCACCGATCCCTCCGCCACGCGCCGCGCGGAGGCGCTCGATTTCGTCAAGCGCATGATCGACCTCGGCGGCCGGCTCGGCGCACCCGCCATTATCGGATCCATGCAGGGGAAATCCACCGGCGCTGTATCGCGCGATCAAGCGCTCGACTGGCTCGCCGCCGGCTTGTCGGAAGCCGCGGGCACCGCGGCAAACCATGGCGTGCCGTTGCTCTACGAACCGCTCAACCGCTACGAGACCAACCTCATCAACCGCCAGGCAGACGCACTCGCCTTCCTCGAACAACGCGGCATCCCCAGCACGTTGATACTCGCCGACCTGTTCCACATGAACATCGAGGAGCCCGATCTTGCCGCAGCGCTGCGCGCCATCGCCCCACGCCTGGGGCATGTCCACTTCGCGGATTCCAACCGCGAGGCCGTTGGCCACGGCCACACCGATCCCGCGCCGGTTCTCGCCGCGCTGCGGGACATCCGTTATCGGGGATATCTATCCGCCGAAATCCTCCCGCTGCCCGATGCCGACGCCGCGGCGCGGGATTTCCTCGCCTCCATCAAACCATGAACACACGCCCGCTCGGCCGCACCGGCCTCGAACTGCCCATCCTCTCCTTCGGGGCTTCCTCGCTCGGCCAGGAGTTCCGGCCCGTCCAGCTTGACGAGGCCCTCGCCTCGGTGCGCGCCGCGCTGGATCTCGGCATGACTTTCCTCGACACCTCGCCGTTCTACGGCAGGGGCATGTCGGAAGTCCTGTTAGGCATCGCGCTGCGGGGAGTGCCGCGCGATTCCCATCAACTCTGCACCAAGCTGGGGCGCTACTCGATCACCCACTTCGATTTCTCCGCGAAGCGCGTCGAGGAATCCGTCCATGTCTCGCTCCATCGCCTCGGCACCGACCACCTCGACGTGCTCCTGCTGCATGACGTCGAGTTCGTGCCGCTCCGCCAGATCTGGGAGGAAACCCTGCCCGCCGCCATGAAACTCAAGGCCGAGGGCAAGGTCCGCGCCGTCGGCTTCTCGTGTTATCCGATGAAAACCTTCCACACGGTGCTCGATCACTTCGACGTCGATTGCATCCTCTCCTACAACCAATACACGCTGCAAAACACCCGTCTCGCCGATGAACTCATCCCCCGGCTCAAGACGGGTGGCACCGGTGTCATCAATGCCGGACCGTTCTCCGCCCGCCTGCTCACCCGGGCCGCGCTGCCGGAATGGCTGAAAGAGCCGGAGGAAGTCAAAGCCGCCGCCCGCAAGGCCGCCGCGCTCTGCGCCGCCGAAGGTGTCGACATCGCACAACTCGCGCTCCAGTTCTCCTGTGAAAACCCGGACATCGCCACCACCGTCGCCGGCAGCGCGAACCCTGACAACATCCGCAAATGGGCCGAGTGGCTCGCCAAACCCATCCCGCGAAACCTGCTAGACGCCGTGTTGGAAATATTCGCGCCGGTTCACAACCTCGGCCATGCGGAAGGCCTCCCCGAAAACAACTGATCGATGCAAGCCATCCAGTTCACCGAACCCGGCCGCATTGCATTGTTGGATTGGCCGGACGCCTCCGCCCCCGGTCCCGGCGAGGCGCTCGTCCGCACCCACCGCATGGGCATCTGCGGCTCGGACCTATCCGGATACCTCGGCAAAATGCCGTTTTTCTCCTACCCGCGCATCCCCGGTCACGAACTCGGACTCGAAGTGCTCGCCACCGGCGAAGGCGTCACCCACCTCAGGCCCGGCGACCGCTGCTCGCTCGAACCCTACGTCAACGACCCGTCCACAGCCACCAGCCGCAAAGGCGCGTCCAACTGCTGCCCCGGCGTGCAGGTGCTCGGCGTCCATGCCGATGGCGGCCTGCGCCAGTCCTCATGGATCGTGCCCGCACGCAAACTCCACCCCGGCAACGACCTCTCCTACGACCAGCTCGCGCTCGTCGAGACCCTCGCCATCGGCCGCCACGCGGTGCAGCGCGGCAACCCGCAGGCCGGCGAAACCGCACTCGTCATCGGTGCCGGTCCCATTGGCCTCGCCTGCCTCGAATTCCTCAAACTGACGGACCTGCGCGTGCTCGTGCTCGACCGGG
>JALOUA010000003.1 GCA_025457625.1 Akkermansiaceae bacterium | reverse complement strand
ACGCCGAGGCCGATGGGGCGGTGGCGGCTGTTGGCGGTCTTGGCGGCAACGGTCGGGTAGAAGTTGATGTCGATGACGTTGTCGAGCGCGCGGATGGCGACGGTGATGGTTTCCTTGAGCATCTCGTGATCGATGGCTCCATCACGGGTGATGTGGGAGTCCAGGATGACGGAGCCGAGGTTGCAGACGGCGGTTTCCTCGTCGGAGGTGTTGAGGGTGATCTCGGTGCAGAGGTTGGACGAGTGGATGACGCCGCAGTGGTCCTGGGGCGAGCGGACGTTGCAGGGGTCCTTGAAGGTGATCCACGGGTGGCCGGTTTCGAAGACCATCTTGAGCATGGATTTCCACAGCTCGAGGGCGGGGAACTGGCGGGACCAGATCTTGCCTTCGGCGGCCATGGCTTCGTATTCGCAGTAGCGTTGCTCGAAGGCCTTGCCGTAGAGGTCGTGGAGGTCGGGCACTTCGTTGGAACGGAAGAGCGTCCAGTTTCCGCGGTCCTCCATGCGTTTCATGAAGAGGTCCGGGATCCAGTTGGCGGTGTTCATGTCGTGGCAGCGGCGGCGTTCGTCGCCGGTGTTCTTGCGGAGTTCGAGGAAGTCCTCGATGTCGTTGTGCCATGTTTCGAGATAGGCGCAGCCGGAGCCGCGGCGCTTGCCGCCCTGGTTGACGGCGACGAGCTGGTCGTTGTGGAGCTTGAGGAAGGGGATGATGCCCTGCGACTCGCCATTGGTGCCCTGGATGTAGCCGCCGGTGCCTCTCACAGCGGTCCATGAGCCACCGAGGCCACCGGCCCATTTCGAGAGGAACGCGTTTTCGGCGATGCCGCGGATCATGATCGACTCGATGGAGTCGTCCACCTTGTAGAGGTAGCAGGACGAGAGCTGCGAGTGGAGCGTGCCGGAGTTGAAGAGCGTGGGCGTGGAGGAGCAGAAACGGCGGCCCTTGTAGAGGTTGTAGAGGCGGATGGCCCAGGACTCGCGGTCCTTTTCCTCGGTCTTGAAAAGGCCCATGGCGACGCGCATCCAGAAGAACTGAGGCGTCTCGATGCGGCGGTGTCTGCTGCCGGTCTTGTCGACGATGAGGTAGCGATCGTAGAGGGTTTGGATGCCGAGATAATCGAAGTCGAGGTCGGCGGTGGGATCGAAGGCTTCGGCGAGCTTGTCGAGGTTGTAAACTTCCAACAAATCGGGATGCAGGCGTTTGATGGCGACGCCGTGTTTGAGATAGGATTTGAAGGCGAGCTTGTGGGCGTTCTTCAGTTTGTCGATGCCGTCCTTGAGGATGCTCCAGTCGAGCACTTCCTCATAGATATAACTCAGCAGGATGCGGCCGGCGAATTTCGCGAAGTCGGCGTCCTTTTCGATGAGCGCCTTGGCGTTGAGGATGATGGTGTTCTTGAGGTCCTTCTCGGAGATCTCGGAGCCGACGGAGCGGCGGAGTTCGCGTTCGATCTCGGCTTCCGGCATGGCGAGGTCGAGGCCGATGGAGGCGTAGGCAATGCGTTTCTTGAGTTCGGTGCCGTCCCAGAACGAGGATTGGCCATCCTCGGTGGTGACGGTGACCATGAACTCCTGGTTCGGGTCCTCGGCATTGGCCTCCATTTCCTCGCGGAGGCGGGAACGCTGGGCGCGGTAGAGGATGTAATGCTCGGCGGCCTTGAAGTGGCCCTGGCGCATGAGTTCCTCCTGTACCATGTCCTGCACGTCCTCGATGTGGACGAACGATTGGTCACCGCGGCGGATGCGCTCGGTGACACCGCGGGCGATGTCGATGGCGGGCTCGGGGTTGGCCTTGATGGTGAGGAAGGCTTTTCGAACGGCGATCTCGATCTTGGTCTCGGACCATGGCACCACGTTGCCGTTGCGGCGGATCAGGCGGACGGGCAGCGTCTGCGGGCCGGCGTTGACGTCGATGCTGCCGGATTTCTCCATCGAGCGGCGGAAGGCGAGCGACTTGGCGACGTCGTAGGCTTCGTTCTCCAGCAAGGCTTTTTCAATGAGCAGGTAGAGATCGGCTTCGGAGAGGCGGAGGCGGCCGCCTTCGTCGAGGGACTTGGTCAGGGAATTGGAAACGCTGTGGGCGACATCGGAGACGAACTGGCGGTTTTCCTCGGTGAAGATGGAGGTTTCATCCGTGCTGCGGGAGATCAGCAGGTCGGTGAGCGAGTTGCCGATGGCGTCGGCGACATCCTCCAGCGAGAAATGCGTGTCCGTGTTGCCGCGGGTGACGATGATGTCGGAGATCGGCGCGCGGCGGTCGGAGGGAAGAACCTCGCGCCACGAGAAGCCGCGGTCGGACGGGGCGAGGGCGAAGCGGTCGGTGATGACTTGTTTGAGGAGCTGGTCTTCGGCGGGGTCGATGGAGTGGTACATGTGTGGTGAATGTGGGGATTTTTGGAGATGGAGATGAGCGGAGCCGGTCAAGTCGGACTCGTCCGACTTGTCCGACGGATGGAGATTCACAGGTCATCATCATGCACCGCGCTGAGCGCCGACGCCTTCTGATACTCGGTGACGCGGCCTTCGAAGAAGTTGGTTTCCTTCTTGATGTCCATCATCTCGGCGAGCCATGGGAAGGGGTTGGTGGTGTTGGTGTTGAGCGGGGCGAGCCCGCAGGAGGTGAGGCGGCGGTCGGCGATGTAGTCGATGTAGGTCTCGAAGTCGGTCGAGTTGAGGCCGATGCCGGCGACGGGCAGGCAGTCGCGGATGAAGGATTTTTCGAGTTCGATGCCTTCCTTCATGGTGTCGCGGAGGTCCTCGCGGAATTCCTCGGTCCAGATGTCCGGGTTTTCATCGATGAGGTCCATGAGCAGGTTGCGGAAGACCTCGATGTGGTTGGACTCGTCGCGCAGGGTGTAGCGGAACATCGAGCCGATGCCGGGGAACTTGTTCTGGCGGTAGAGCGAGAGGATCATGCCGAAGAGGCCATAGAACTGGGTGCCCTCCATGACCTGGCCGAACATGAAGATGTTCTTGGCGAGGGACTGCTTGTTGGCGGTGACGGTGAGGTCGATGTCGCGGCGCAGGGCCTTGCTGTTAGAGGTGACGAAGTGGTTCTTGGCCTTGATCGTGGGGATGTCCTCGAACATCGCCTCGCATTCGTGCGGGTTGAGGCCGAGCGAGGAGAGCATGTAAACGAGCGAGTCCGCATGGATGTTCTCCTCGTGGGCATGGCGGCCTAACACCAGTTTGAGCTCCGGCGCGGTGACGACCTCGCGCACGACGTGGAGGATGTTGTCGCCGACGATGCCTTCGGCGGCGGAGAAATAGCCGATGCCCATCTTGATGATCCAGCGTTCGACATCGGAGATTTCATCGGAGCGCCATTGTTCGACATCCTTCTGCATGGTGATGTCCTCGGGCTCCCAGTGGTTGTTCTTCATCGTCTTGTAGAGGTCGTAGGCCCACTGGTATTTGAGGGGCAGGATGTTGAAGAACATCGTGTCGCGACCGTTGATGACTTTCTTGGCGGCGAAGGCTTCCTCGGCCTTGGTTTTGTCGAGGATGAAGGTGCGGTCTCCGAGTTTGACGGTGGTGGTGGCGGACATGGTTGCAGGATGAATTTCGAGGGGTGAAAACCAGTAGCGGCGCGACGTGCGCAGCGTCGTGGAAACTGAAGAATCGATGTCCCGGGGTCAATTCAATTTTGCCCATGTGGTATCCACAAATTATTCACAATACCACATATGGGGTATTTGCGGTAGTATTTACAGAGTAAAAGGTGAACCACGTCTAGGCGTTTAGCCCCTTGTGCCGGAATCACGGAATCCATCGCTTGAGGTGGAGAAAATCCAGTTCTGTTAGAACGGGACGGTGGGTGGCAGGGAATTTGAAAAAATCTGTCAATATTGCTTAACCAATCGGGGTGTCAGGGGGGCTGCGCCGCCCAAGCCATTGGAAAAGAGAATTAAAATATTTAAAAACCCGTAATTTCTCCCTAGATTGCCGCGATTCGGGGCGAGGGTGGGAAACCCGGTTGCGAAGCTGCGTTCCTTCGGGGGGTTCTGGGTGGATGGCACGAATACCCGAATTGTGGCTTGGCGTGCTTGACCGGCGAGCTAGATTTGCGGCGTGAAAGGGCGTTTCATCATTGATTTGGCGGTGCTGCCGGAGGAGGGAAAATCCTTTGCCGGTGAGCTGCCGCCGGAAATTTTCGGCCTTCCGGAGGAGGACGCGCGGCCGGTGGGGCCATTGGAATACGACCTCAGGGTCCAGCGGTTCGGCCCCGAGCTTCTGCTATCCGGCCATTTGTCGGCACCCTTCGAATTCACCTGCGTCCGCACGCTGCATCCGTTCGTTCAGACGATCCGGCTGGATGATGCGGCGATCTCGCTGGAAATCGGCAGCGAGGCCGAAATCGACGCCAGCGACGCGTTGCGGGAGGAAATCCTGGTCCATTTCCCGATCGATCCGCGCTGCGAGGAGGGGGACGATCCGCAAAAGTGCGAAATCGATCCCCGATATTTATCAGTGGACAAACCCGAGGGGGATGGGCTAACCACTCCGCCCCGCGCCGGGGGCGACGACCGCTGGTCGGCTCTCGACAATCTCAAGGACCTCAAGGATCAACCCTAACTCACTGCAAGACCATGGCCGTTCCAAAGCGCCGCCAATCCAAAAGCCGTCAGAAAATGCGCCGTGGCGCCAATCGTTGGCGCGCACCGATATTCAAAAGCTGCCCTGAATGCGGCAGCAAGGTGCCGTCGCACATCGCCTGCCCCTCGTGCGGCTACTATCGCGACCGTCAGGTGCTCGATGTCGAAGCGCTGTGACCGCCGCAACCGGCATTCCGATGATCGCTGTCCGGAAATCTCCCGGGCGGTGATGTTTGGTATCGATTTCCACAAGCATCCGCCCACCGCCCGCGCAAGTTCCATCATTCAACCCGCATGAAAGTCGCACTCGACGCCATGGGCGGGGACAACGCGCCCGCCGTCAACATCGGAGGCGCCATCGACGCCCTGCGGTATTACCCGCGGCTGGAACATCTTTTTCTGGTGGGTGACGAGCCGGTTCTGCGTGCCGAGTGCGCCAGACAGGGGCTCGATTTGAAGGACCGGCGGGTGAGCCTCGTGCATGCGCCGGAAACCATCGGCATGGCCGAACCCGGAGCCAAAACCGTCCGCCGCAAAAAACAGTCCTCCATCAACATCGCGATGGACATGGTGAAGGATGGGCAGGCCCAGGCATTTGTTTCCGCCGGCAACACCGGTGCCGCGGTGGCCGCCGCCACTTTGAAACTGCGCACCCTGACCGGGGTGGACCGCGCGGGCATCGCATCGGCGATCCCCAACGAATACGGGCTCTGCCACATCCTTGATGCCGGGGCGAATCCCGATGCGAAACCCGAACATCTCGTGGCCTACGCGGTGATGGGCACCGCCTTCGCACGCAACGTGCTGGGCGTCGCCAACCCGAAGGTCGGCCTGATGTCGAATGGCGAGGAGGAGGAAAAGGGCACGGCTTTCACCAAGGAGACCTTCAAGCTGCTCAAGCAGACGCCGGGCATCCATTTCATCGGCAACGTCGAGGGCCGCGACTTGTTTGAAAGCGAACTCGACGTCGTGTTGTGCGACGGTTTCGTCGGCAACGTCGTACTCAAGTCCATCGAAGCCACCGCCAAGGCCGTTTCCAAATGGCTCAAGGCGGAGATCAAGGGCAACCCGCTGCGCCTGTGCGGCGCGGTGCTTGCCAACGGCGCGTTCAAGGCGCTCAAGGAAAAAAGCAGCTACGAAACCTACGGCGGCAGTCCGCTGCTGGGCGTCAACGGCGTGGTGATCATCGCCCACGGCTCGTCCACCGCGCTGGCCGTGCGCAACGCGATCCGGGTGGCGATGGAAACCGTCGAGAAACGCGTGAACGCGCGCATCGAGGAGGCGCTGGCGTCCATCTCGATGGCGCCCTCCAACACGGATTGAGGCCGCCGCCGGCGGCGCAACTTCGCGCTTGTGGCGGCCCGGTGCCGAATCCAATCTCCGCCCGCATGAGCGAATCGTCATCCGTCGTCGAGGTCTGTGTGGCAGGCACCGGGAGTTATGTGCCGGAGAGGATTCTCACCAACGGGGAGCTCGCCAAAATGGTGGATACCAGCGACGAGTGGATCGTCACGCGCACCGGCATCCGCGAGCGCCGGATCGCCGCCGATGACGAGTTCACCTCACACATGTCCACCAAGGCCGCGCTCAGGGCGCTGGAGCAGGCCGGCATGACGGCGGGGGAGATCGAGTTGATCGTGGTGGCGACCATCACGCCCGACACGCCGACGCCCGCCACCGCCTGTCATGTGCAGCACCAGCTCGGCGCGTCCAATGCCGTGGCTTTTGACATCTCCGCGGCCTGTTCCGGGTTTCTCTACGCGATGAAAATCTGCAAGCGGCTGATCTCCGACGGCGCGTTCAACAACGCGCTGATCATCGGCGCGGAGAAACTCTCGACGGTCACCAACTGGGAAGACCGCTCGACCTGCGTGCTCTTCGGTGATGGAGCCGGTGCCGCCGTGCTGAGAAAAGCCGGGCCCGGCGAGGGATCGATCGTCGCCACCGAGATGGGCACCGACGGGAATCTGACCCACCTGCTGGAGATTCCCGGCGGTGGCAGCGCGTGTCCCATCACCGCGCAAAACGCCGGCCAGCATCTCCACACGCTCAACATGCAGGGCAAGGAGGTCTTCAAAATCGCCGTCAACCGCATGAAGGAGGCGGCGGAAAAAGTCATCGAGCGCGCCGGGTGGCGGGCCGAGGACATCGCCTGCGTCATCCCGCACCAGGCCAACTTGCGCATCATCGACGCCATCGCCGACCGCCTCGCGGTGCCCAACGAACGCGTGTTCGTGAATCTCGACAAGTATGGCAACACGTCCGCCGCGGCCGTCGCCATCGCGCTCGATGAGGCGAACCGCACCGGCGCCTTCAAGCGCGGCGATCACATCGTGCTGGTGGTTTTCGGCGCGGGCCTCACCTGGGCGGCTGCGGCGATCCGCTGGTGAACCGGCGAGTTTGCGCTTGGATCACGCCACCGGGCGCGGTGGACTTCCGCCATGGCGGCCGACAAAACCGGATGGGGTGACTGCAAGGCGATCGCCCGCGCGATCCTGCATGATCGCGCCGCGCGGCGGAAAATCATCGGCCGCATGCTGATGACCGCGCTGTTGATGATGGCCGCCGGCCTCTGGCTCATCGACGGCTGGCTGGCCTCCAGCGTCTGGCTGTTCCTGGCATGGTGGGCGGGATGTGCCGGGCTGACCTGCCTGGTGATGCTTTTCGCGTTGTATGACGCGCTGGCGGTGATCCGCGAGGAGCGGGACAAACACTGACATGTCGCCGCCGGGCGATGGTTTAAGGAAAGTTTCCATTCGCGCCACCGGGCTTGCGGCTGCCGGGTGAACGTATGTTAGCCTCCGTTTGCAACAAACCCCGCAGGCCACATGAGTGAAAAACCCCGCCTATCGTTCTGGCAGATCTGGAACATGTCATTCGGCTTTCTCGGCATCCAGTTCGGCTGGGGCCTGCAGATGGCCAACATGTCGTCGATCTATTCGTTTCTCGGAGCGAAGGAGGAGCAGCTTTCCCTGTTGTGGATCGCCGCGCCGCTCACCGGCCTGATCATCCAGCCGATCGTCGGCTATCTGAGCGACCGCACGTGGACGCGGCTCGGCCGCCGCCGGCCGTATTTCCTAATCGGCGCGATCCTCGCCTCGGTCGCTTTGCTGGCCATGCCGCACTCGTCCGTATTGTGGATGGCCGTCGGGTTGTTGTGGGTGCTCGACGCGTCCATCAACATCACCATGGAGCCGTTCCGCGCCTTCGTGGCCGACAAGCTGCCCGAGGAGCAGCGGCCCACCGGTTTCTCCGTGCAGAGCCTCTTCATCGGCCTCGGCGCGGTGGTTGCCTCGGCGATGCCATGGATGCTGACCAACTGGTTCGGCGTCGCGGCCGGCGCGGCGGATGGCGGGAAAATCCCCACCGCGGTGGTGATCTCGTTCCATGCGGGTGCGGCCGCGCTGTTCATCGCGGTGCTCTACACCATTCTAACAACACCCGAGTATCCGCCGGAGGACATGGCGGAGTTCCGCGCGATGAAGGAGCGCTCGAAAGGGCTCGGCGGCTTCCTCAGTGAACTCGTCCACGGCCTGGCCGGGATGCCCAAAACCATGCGCCAGCTCGCGGTGGTGCAGTTCTTCACCTGGATCGCGCTGTTCTGCATGTGGATCTACTGGACGCCGGCCACCGCGCGGCAGGTCTTCGGCGGCGATCCCGCCGATGCGGCGGCGTGGAACAAGGTGATCGAAACCGCCGGCGCGTGGACCGGCATTTGTTTCGCCACCTACAATCTCGTTTGTTTCTTCTTCTCGTTCATCCTGCTGGCCGTCTCGCGCAGGATCTCGGCGAAAACCATCCACATCGCCTGCCTCTTCATCGGGGCATTGGGACTGGTCTCCGTCCGCTTCGTCACCAGCCAGCAGGGGTTGCTGGTTTCCATGGCGGGCGTGGGCATCGCCTGGGCCTCGATCCTCTCGATGCCCTACGCCATGTTGTCCTCGGCGCTCCCCGCCGCGAAGATGGGTTTCTACATGGGCGTCTTCAATTTCTTCATCGTCATTCCGCAGGTGCTGGTGGCGCTTGCCATGGGGCCTTTGATCGGCGGTGTCTTCGGGGGTGATTCGATGATGGCCGTGCTGTGCGGCGGCATCTGCATGTTGATTGCCGCCGCGGCCACCACCCTGGTGGACTATCAAGGCGGAAAAGCCGTCATTCCGGCCGGCGGCGGTCACTGAGCCACTGCGCAAATCCTCCCAATGATGACTTGGCAAATCCTGCTGTCCTGTGTCTTGCTGGCGCTGATGAGTATCCACAGCCGCGCCGGGGACAAGCCGCGTCCCGTGATCTATCAGCTGATGGTGCGCACCTTCGGCAACACCAGCGAGACCCGCAAGGTCAACGGCACCATGGCGCAAAACGGTTGTGGCAAGTTCGCCCACATCAACGACGCCGCGCTCGCATCGCTCAAGGAAATGGGCATCACCCACCTGTGGCTCACCGGCGTTTTGGAACAGGCGAGCGGCACGGCTTATCCGGACCGTCCGGCGGATGATCCGGACATCCTCAAGGGCATCGCCGGCAGCCCCTACGCCATCAGGGATTACTTCGATGTCTGTCCGGACTATGCGATGGAGCCGGCGAAGCGCATGGATGAGTTCAAGGCCTTGCTGCGGCGCTGCAAACAACACGGCTTCAAGGTGATCATCGACTTCGTGCCCAACCACGTCGCGCGTTCCTATCAGAGCGACGTGAGGCCGGAGCTCTCGTTTGGCGAGGGAGACGACCGCGGCGTGTTTTTCGCGCGCGACAACCATTTCTATTATCTTCAGGACGGTCATCCGGGCGGCGGGCCGCCACTCAGGCTGCCGACTGCGGGCCGGCCCGGTTGCGACGGGCTTTTCGCGCCGGAGACCGCTTTCGGCCGCGTCACCGGCAACAACGTGGTTTCATGGAAACCGTCGATCCACGATTGGTATGAGACGGTGAAACTCAACTACGGCCATGATTTCACCACCGGCCGCGACACCTCGCACCTGCCCGGGCCGGACGCCGCGCCGGAGGACGTGCCGAAAACATGGCGCACGATGGATGAAATCCTCGGCTACTGGCAGGACATGGGCGTGGACGGCTTCCGCGTGGACATGGCCCACATGGTGCCCATGGAATTCTGGCGCTGGGCGGTCAAACGCAGCCGCGCGCGCGATGCCGGCGTGTTCTTTTCCGCCGAGGCCTACGACAACGATCCGTCGAAACTCACCGACGGCCACGTGCTGGATGAATTGCTCAACTGCGGCTTCGACGCGGTCTATGACGATCCTTCCTATGATGTGCTCGAAGGCATTTATGATGACGGCAAGTGGGCCAACGACCTCGATCCGCTCACCTTCACCGGCAAGCGTTTCCACCGCTCGCTGCGTTATGCGGAAAACCACGATGAAGTGCGCCTCGCCAGCCCGCATGTGTGGGGCGGCCTCGGCATGAAGGTCGGCAAGCCGGTGTCCGCCGTGTTGTTTTCCATGGGGCGCGGACCGGTGATGCTCTACCACGGCCAGGAGGTCGGCGAACCGGCGCTCGGCGAGGAAGGCTTCGGCGGCGATGACTCGCGCACCACGATTTTCGATTACTGGTCGATGCCCGAGTTCACCAAGTGGGTCAACGGCGGGAAATTCGACGGCGGCCGGTTAAGCGGCGAACAGAAGGCCCTGCGCGAATGGTATGGCAAACTCATCCGGGCCACCCAGTGCCGCGCCTTCACCGCCGGTGAGTTTTACGGACTCAACCACGCCAACAAGGACAACCCCGGATTCGGCAGGGTGGGGGACGACGCCTCCTCCGGTCGCTGGTTGTATGCCTTTTTGCGCCGCGACACGAAAACCGGCCAGGCTTTTCTCGTCGCCGCCAATTTCCACGGCACCGAAACACT
This sequence comes from Akkermansiaceae bacterium, assembly GCA_025457625.1. Classification (GTDB taxonomy): domain Bacteria; phylum Verrucomicrobiota; class Verrucomicrobiia; order Verrucomicrobiales; family Akkermansiaceae; genus Luteolibacter. Next base: position 28,192 of record JALOUA010000003.1, on the reverse strand, counting down.
GCGCGGCGTGAAAATCCGCATCCCGAATGACGCGCGGATGTTCGTCGGCCGCTCCGGCGATCCGGCGTGGTCGTTTGCCGACCGCCTGGACACCGATTGGCGCGGCAGCGCCACGCGCGAGACGCTCGAACACGCGGGCCTCGCCCTGCCGGACATGCCGCCGTGCTCGGCGCTGTTGCTTGAAATCGACCGCGCCCCGTGATGATTCCGCACCTCATTCATTTTTCTGGAAATTTCCCGTTGCCAACTCCGAAGCCCGGTCCATAGACTCCCCGCAGCATGAAAAAACTCCTGCTCATCACCGTCGCTTTCTCCTCGCTCTTTGGCATTGTTGCCGCGGACATCCACGCCCCGCCGGGCTCCCAATACACCGCGGAGCGCAAGCTGGGCCGCGCGCTCAGCAACATCCTCTACGGATTCATCGAAATCCCCGAGCAAATCGTCCGCAAAAACGAATCCTATGGTCGCAAAGGCGGCTGGACCTACGGTGCGGTGGATGGCACGAGCCGTGCGCTGCGCCGCATGGGTTATGGCTTCTACGAACTCTTCACCTTCACCTGCCCGACCCACCGCGGCACCTTCAAGCCGCCTTACGAGCGCTGCGGACAGGACAACCGCATCGAGATGAACGTGCACGACGGCCTTTCCGAGTTCCCGCCGGAACTGGGCTTCGAAACCTACTTCCGTCATTCCCGCACCCAGAAATTCTGAGCAGGCAGAACGACGACTCCTTCATCAAACCGTGGGTGCGCCTTCCGCCACCCGCGGTTTTTTTTGTTAGACAACCCGCGCCCGGATCACATCACAGGCCGAACGGCAGTTCTTCAGCCTGGCGCGCCGTTTCCGCGTCGATCCTTTCCCGCGCTGTCTGGAGATAATGCCCGTCGAGCTCGATTCCGGTGAAGTCCGGCAGGTTCATGCGGTGCGCGGCCAGCGCCGAGCTGCCGATGCCGAGAAACGGATCGAGCAAACGCGTTGCAGCCCCCTTGCCGTGGATGCGCACGCATTGTTCGACGAGCGCCACCGGGAAAGTCGCCGGATGCGGCCGCTCCTTGTCGCGGGAGTTGATCGTCTCGTAGGGAATGAACCACGTGTTGCCGCGGCAGCGCAGGTCGGCTCCGCCGGTGTGCCCCCAGCGCGCGATGTTGGACTTGTGCACATAGGGCACACCCGCCGCCCGGCGGTCGAGCGGCACCTCGCCCGATTTCGTGAGATGAAACACATACTCGTGGCAGTCGTTGACGTAGCGTTGCGAGTTGATCGGCTTGAAATGGCCGGCGCTGACCTTTTCGCCCGCGGGCGTCTCGATGGTGATCGATTTGACCCAGTGGAACGTGTTCTGAAGCGTGAAAACCGGCTCCGCCCCGTCGGTCAGCGCGAGAATCAACTGGTGCGGCATGAGCGGATTGGCCGGAGCCGCGCCGACGTTGAGGAAAAACGACGCGTCATCCGCCATCACGCGCCGCAGTTCCATCGCCCATTTCCGGCACCATGCGAGGTATTCGCCGCGCGGGGCCGTGTCCTTGAAACTCTTGTAGTTGATGCCCAGGTTGTAGGGCGGCGAGGTGACCACCAGATCGATGGAGCCATTTTCCATGGTCGGCAGGATTTCCAGGCAGTCGCCGTGATGCAGTTTCATGCGGGCATGCATTGCTAGGGCCGCCGCGCGGTCATGGCAAGTCCCGTGCGCAGGAGTGCCAGCTCATGTTGGTGGACACGCCAGGCATCACGGGCCTCGTCGAGCGTCACCTCCCGGAAGCGCAGCCGGCTGCCCGGCCACGCGCGCGCGAGTATTGGCAAATCCGCCGAGATCACATGTGCGATCTGCGGATAGCCGCCGATCGTCTGGCGCTCGGCCATCAGCACGATCGGCCTGCCATCCGGCGGCACCTGCACCGACCCGGCGACCACCGGCTGGGAAATCAGCCCCGCCGGTTCATCGCATTCGAGCGCGGCGCCATCGAGCCGCGCACCCATGCGGTCGGACATGGGGCTGATCTGATAGATGCTTTCGCGCAACGCGCGGTGGGTTTTCCCCGGGAACCATGCGTGTTGCACGCCTGTTAGAAACCGCAGCTCCAGCAGGCTGTCGGGCGGAGTCGGCCGTGGCCAAATGACGCGCCAGTCTCCGGCATGCGGTCCTTCACGAGGCCGTCCCACCGGCAGGTGGTCGCCGCTTCGCAACACCCTGCCATGGAAGCCGCCGAAACCCGCACGCAGATCGGTGGCGCGGCTGCCCAATACGCGCGGCACGTCGATGCCGCCGGCCACCGCCAGATAGCCGCGCAGGGCGCGCGTGCGCCCGCGCAAGTCGATTTCCGCGCCGGCATGCAGTTCCACCGGCCGCCCGGCCCTGTCATCGCCCCATCCCAGCCATGCGACGCGCGCCGCCTGATGGCAACGCAGCCTTGGTCCGCGCATCGCGCATTCGAGCACCGCCGCATCATCGGGGTTTCCCACCAAGCGGTTGACCACCGCCGCCATCACGGGATCGGCCGCCCCTCCGGGAGAAACCCCGAGATGCTGCCAGCCCGGACGCCCCGCGTCCTGCACGGTGTCCAAGCCCCCGGCATCCAGCACTTCGATGGCTCCCGCGGCAAAAGGCGCGGGGCGCACGGCCGAAAATTCCTCGCAGCGACCGCGGATGAATCGCACCCGGTCGCCGGCTTGGAGCAGGGACGGCGCTGGCGAATCCGGATCGAAGAGACGCAGCGGAGTGCGCCCGATCACATGCCAGCCACCCTGCGAGGCACTGGGATAAATCCCCGCCTGCGCCCCGGCAATCGCCACCGAGCCTGCGGCAACCGGCCGCGGTGTCGCCCGCCGCGGCAGCTCCAGCCGCTGCGGCAAGCCGGTGAGATAGGGAAAACCCGGTGAGAAACCCAGCGCCGCCACCGTGTATTGCGCGGCACCGTGCAGCCGGATGAGTTCCTCCGCAGCCATGCCCAATGTGGCGGCCGCAGCCGCGAGATCCGGCCCGCAGGCTCCGCCGTATTCCACCGGCACCTCGATGAGGCGGCCCGCGGCGGGGCTTTCTCCGCCCGTCGGCGGCGGGATGCTTTGCAACCATCGCAGCACCCGTCCGCCAGCGGCGGGATCGAAATGCACGGCCAGGGTTTCGAACGACGTGACGATGTCATGGACCGCGGGGATCCGTTGTTCCGTCAGACGCCCCGCAAGTTCGAGCACGCGGGCAAGCCGCTCGCGCGGATCCTTGCCCACGGCCTTGAACAACCATGCGCGATCACCCAGAGCACTCCATGCCATGGCCGCAGACTGAACGCCGCGCCCGGGGACATCAACCCCGCAGCGCGCATCATGCTAGGGGTTGCAATCCATTCGTTTCACATCAAGACTAGGCCAGTCCCATGCCCGATTCGAAACCCGATGATTTGCTTTTGCTGATCCGCTGCCCGTCCTGCGGGCAGCGCTTCAAGGTCGGGGAGGATTTGCGCGGCCGCACCGTCGAGTGCGGCGGCTGTGAGCACCGTTTCCGCATCAATGACGATGTCATCGTGCGCGGCAAGAAATTCTACCCCGGCGAGCGGCGCGACGCGCGGCTCGAGCGCTTCCACCGCGTGCCGCTGGCGGTGGCGCCCCCCATCATGGGCACCCAGATGGTGCGCTACGACGAACCGCCGGATCCGGCGTCATACGAACCGGCCACGCCGCAGCGCATTCTCGCCGGTTTCATCGGTGTCTGCCTGATGTCGCTGATGGCCCTGCTGCTCATGTTCGGCGCGCGGCGCGGCGGCATGCTCGATGGCATGCTCACCTCCAACCGTCTCATGATGGCCGGATTCACCGGACTGCTGGGAACGGTTCTATTGGTTTACGCCAACCCGCGCGGTCGCGGCAAAGCGGTGGCCGTGGGCCTCCTGTTCAGCGGCGGGCTCGTCGGCCTGCCGTTCTTCTTCACCACGGGTTCCGTGCCGCTTGCCGGCAACCCGCCCGCCATTGCGGAACCCGTCGCTCAACCGGCAGGCGAAGCCGATCAGAACGGATCGAAACCCGGCGAGAGTGACGAGATCACCGAGCTGCGCCAACGCATCGGCACCGACCCGCTGGTGGAGGAAAACCAGCGACTCCAGTTGGCCGGCAGCACCAATCGCGCCATCGGTCTCTGGCTGCGCGACATGCGCGAACAGAACCGTTATCTCATCCGTGATTACATCCTGCGCATCACCAGTGCCGATCCGCAGTCGCATTTCTATCCCCGCGGCAGGGGGGATTTCCTCATGGTGGTCACCGGCATCACCATGCCCATCGACGAGGTCGCAAAACTTGCCGCCCCGCTCGGCAGCGTGGAACGCATCCATCCGGAAATCGATGTGATCGAGGTGAAGGTGAACAATGAGAACTTCATTGAGGGGCCGATCGAAAAACTCAACGACCGCGCCAGCCCGGCGTTTTACGACCTCAACAAACGCGAGCTCGAAAGCATCGACCTGACACGCGCGGAAAAGGCCGTGAAGCGCCTCGCCGAAGCCGAGCCCGTGGTCTATCGCAGCGACATCACCAGCCGCCTCATCACCCTGCTGGGCACTCCTGAAGTGAAGTTCAAGGGCGAGGTCTGCCGCGCGCTCGCCGTGTGGGCGCCGGAGCCGGGCCTCGCGTCGGATGCCGCGCTGCGCGAAGTGCGGGAAATGCTGGCCCACGGAGTGACGGTTCCCCAGGAAATGGTGGAACTGGTCGTGCGCGGGAAAAACCCCGGAGTGCTGCCGGTCATCCACGAGCTGTGGGAGAGCAACCCGCAGAAGTGGGAGTTCCTCTACGGCGAGGTCGGCCCGCCTGCGGAGCAAGCCCTGTTGCTCCGTTTCCCCACCGTCGAGGGGCCGCAACGCCATTCCATCGTCCGCTTGCTCGGCAAGGTCGGCGGCACCGCCAGCCTGCCGCTGCTCGAATCCGCGATGCAGGATGCGAACCCGGAACTCAGGGTTCTGTTGGAGAAATCGATCCGCTCCATCCGCGAACGCGGCGCACCGTGAAACTTTTTTCCACTCCCGGGGGAACTGGCAAGGAATCGTCTTGCCGTGGGGTTATTCCGCACGCATCTTTTTTCCGCCTCTCGTTTCGCGTCAAGCCGGGATGATCCGGGGGGAGAATTCCGGCCGCGCGAGGCGGGGGGCACGTGATGCGGGCGGGGTCCCGCCGGGATGCCCCCCGCATTGGGGGATGCGCCGGGAAGCCACGCGACGGGATGCGGTTCCCGCGATTCCCCGCTTGCAGTGGGGCGTTTCGCGGATATCGCTCGTGGTGTCCAAATCATACAACCATGGGTGAACAGGAATTGATGGATCTGACGCGGCGCGAAGGCGTGGCGCAATGGCGGATCGCACTCGCGCGCAAGGTGGAGTCCCGGCGCGTCCAGAGTTTCATTATCGCGCTGATCCTCATCAATGCGGCGATCCTCGGCATGGAGACCTCGCCGGCCGCGATGGCGCGCTGGGGGGATCTGTTAGTCACGCTCGACCGCATCTGCCTTGGCGTGTTCGTGCTGGAGATCGCGCTCAAAATCACGGCTTACCAGCGGCATTTCTGGCGCAGCGGATGGAATATCTTCGATGTGCTGGTGGTGGCCGTGGCGCTGGTTCCCGGCGCGGGGCCGTGGTCGGTGCTGCGCTCGCTGCGCGTGCTGCGGGTGCTGCGCCTGCTCACCGTGGTGCCCGCGCTGCGCAAGGTCGTCGCGGCCTTTCTCCACTCCATCCCCGGGCTGGCCGGGGTGGTGGCGGTGATGGCGATCTTTTTCTACACCGCCGGCGTGCTGGCCACGCGGTTGTTCGGCGGGAATTTCCCCGACTGGTTCGGCTCGCTTGGCAAAAGCCTCTACACGCTGTTCCAGATCATGACGCTGGAGAGCTGGTCGATGGGCATCGTGCGTCCGGTCATGGAGAGCCATCCCATGGCATGGGCGTTTTTCGTGCCGTTCATCGTGATCGCCACCTTCACCATTCTCAATCTCTTCATCGGCATCATCGTCTCCACCATGCAGGAACTCTCGATGCTGCCCGATAAAAACCATCCGGAGCCCGAGCTTGCGGCCCTGCTCGAACGCATGGAGGCGGACCTCAAGGTGCTGCGCGCCACCGTCGAGCGCCTGCGCGACAAGAGCCCGTAGTTTCAGAAATCCTGATCCGGTCGGAAAATGCTCTGGCGCGATTTCCATGCCCGTCATCCCGCCATCACCGCATCCCCAGACACAACTCCGTTGGGATTGATGTGCTTTGAATCCCAACGGGATTGCGCAACCCAGCCCAGGGTTGTCCCGCAAGGCGGGGCTACCCTGGGTTTCCGGGTCGGGAAAAATTCCCAACCTCAACGAGGTTGGGTCCGGTGGGAGGTCGAACGGGCATAACGCTTCTGCCTGCTCCTTCGGAAATCGTGCCATTTCATTTTCCGAGACGACTAGGCAAAATCAGGGATGCAAAGCGCCGGATCAGGATGTCTGGGTTTATCCCGGTCAATCGCCGCGAGGCCGCGCGCGGGCGGCTCAGCGTTGCGACTTGGGGGTTTTGAGGAATGTCTCGATCTCCGCGAGCGGACGGGTGTTGAGGACGTCCTGCCTGCGCAGCCAGCCCTTGCGAGCGACGCGCGCGCCGAGGCCGAGGTGGTGCAGGCCGTCGCGCGAGTGGGCGTCCGGGTTGATCGAACAGAGCACGCCCTTGTCGCGGGCGCGTTTCCACCAGCGCCAGTCCATGTCGAGGCGGCGCGGATTGCAGTTGAGCTCGATGACGGTGCGGGTCTCCGCGGCGCAGTCGATGATGGTGGAGTGGTTGACGGCGTAGCCATCGCGCTTGAGCAACATGCGGCCGGTGAGATGGCCGAGCATGGTGACATGCCCGTTTTCCATGGCCCGGCAGATGCGGCGGGTCATCTCGTCCTCGGGCAGGTTGAACTGCGCGTGCACCGAGGCGACGCAGAAATCGAGCTGTGCGAGCATGGCATCGTCGAAATCCAGCGATCCGTCCTTGAGGATGTCCACCTCGGAGCCGGCGAAGAGGCGGAAGCCTGTGAACCCGGCGTTGAGCGCGCGGATGGCCTCGATCTGGCGGCTGAGGCGCTCCTCGTCGAGGCCGTTGGCGATGGCGGTGGACTTCGAATGATCCGAGATGCCGAGGTATTGCAGGCCGAGATCCATCGCCTCATCGGCCATTTCCTCCAGCGTGTGGATGCCGTCGGAGGCGGTGGTGTGGCTGTGGAAGGTGCCGCGCAGGTTGTCGAGGGCGACGAGGCGCGGCAGGCTGTCCGTCGCGGCGGCCTCGATCTCGCCGCGGTTCTCGCGCAGCTCGGCCTCGATGTATTGGAGGCCGAGAAACCGATAGATATCACGTTCTTCGTGAAGGCCGGATGGAATGGCGGCCTGCTTGTCCCCGGCCGCGGTGAATCCGTATTCGTTGAGCGAGAGGCCTTGTTTGAGGGCGAGCGAGCGCAGCGCGACGTTGTGCTCCTTGGAGCCGGTGAAGTAGAGCAGTGCGAAGGGGTATTGCGCGTTGGAAACCGCGCGCAGGTCGCACTGGATGCCGTTTTTGAGGCGGACGGAGGCTTTGGTTTCGCCGCAGGCGATGACGCTCGCCACCTGCGGCAGCGTGGTGAAGTCCTCGCAGACGAGCTTCGGCTCGCGGGTGGCGACGAGGAAATCCAGGTCATGCACGGTTTCCCTGGCGCGGCGGAACGAGCCGGCCAGCGTGACGCGCGAGATTTCCGGATGGGTGCGCAGGGTGTCGAGCAGCTCTCCCGCGAGCGGCGCGACGGATCCTAACAGAAACCGTCCGGCGGATTTCTCATGGAGCGCGATGGCTTCGAGGATTTTGGCCTGGGTTTTCCCGCCGAAGCCGGGCAGCGCGGCGACTTTGCCGTGTTCGCAGGCTTCCCTGAGGCGCTCGACCGAGGAGATGCCCAGCGCCTCGTGCAGCGCCTTCACCTTCTTCGGGCCGAGTCCCTGGAGTTCGAACAGATCGAACAAGCCGGGGGGAAACTCCGCGCGCAGGTTCTGGTGGAATTTGAGGCTGCCGGTTGCGGCGAGTTCGTGGAGTTTGTCGCGCAGGGCCTCGCCGATGCCCTTGATGCCGTGCAACTCACCGCTTGCCGCCAGACCGGCGATGTCGCCATCGAAGCCGCGCACGGCTTCCGCGCCCTGCCGGTAGGCGCGGATTTTGAAAGGGTTCTCATCCTTCAATTCCAGCAGCAGGGCGATCTCCTCCAGAACTTCCGCCATTTCCTCGCGCGTCATGCCGCCAACCTTTACCCGGCGCAAAACAGGGTCAAGTCCGGGCATTGCGTGACCTGCTGCCGCCGCGCGTCCGGTCACTCGACTTCCACCTTTTCAGGTTTCGGGCGGAATTTTTTGAGTGCCTTGAGTTTGTCGGGCAGCGGGCTGCCACCGCCGAGCGTTTTCTCGAACAGCACGGCCAGGGCCGAGGCATCCAGCAGTTTGGCGCGTCCGGGCGCGTTCTTGTTCTCGTCCTTGCTGCCCCAGTCGCGGATGGCGCGCTGCACGTCGGGATCCTCGTTGAGAAGGGTGAGAACGCGCAGGGCGGCCTCGCGGGTGATTTCCTCGGAGGCCCCGGCATCGGCAACCAATGCGGTCTGAAAAGCGTTGATTGCCTCAGCCGGGCGATCGAGCGCCTCCAGCGCGAGTCCGTGGCAATAGGCGATCTGGGCGCGCTGGTCGCCGGGCAGGCGCGTCCGCGCGCGCTCCTTGGCGATATTCTCGACGCTCTGCCAGTTCTTGCTCTGCACGACCCGCCACAACACGTAGAGGTCGACCTGGCGTTGTTGGTGATCGTTGGTGAGCTGGCGTTTGTCGAATTTCTGGAGGGCCTTTTCCAGCCCCTCCAGGTCGCCGAGTTTGCGCAGGCTTTCCATTTCGTAAAAAGCGGCGATGACGCCGGGGCTGTCGTCGAGGGCGGCCAGCGGTTGGTAGCGCTCCCTGACGGCGGCGAAGGCGGCGCGGGCCTCCTCATACTTGCGGGCCTCGTAGAGTTCCATCGCGGCGGCGAGATCGCGCGGCTCGTAAAGATAGATGTTTTTGATGTCGGCGCGATTGGCGATCTGGGTGTCCACGGCCACTTCGGTTTCGCGGTAGCGGATCGCGGTTTTGGAGGCTTCAACAATCCAGGCGGGTTGCGAACCGTCCTCGGTGAACAGCACCGCAGCCACCTGGGCCGGGGCTTGATTGGGGATCTGGGCGGAGGCCGTGGCGCTTAGCGCGCAGAGCAGAAGGGTGGCGAGACGAATGTTCATGGAAGTGATCCGGTGGTTGGCTGGGGCATGCGGTGCGGTTGCCTGGTTCTCATCGATTGGCCGACTTCTTGTCGCTTTTGATCTTCTCCAGCGACTTGATGTCGGGGTTGGCCTCGTAAATCTGCACGATCCTCTCGACCTCGTTCCAGAGTGCGCGGTCCTCCTCGGTCATCTTGTCCTTGAAGCGGCTGGTGTTCTGGATGAATTTCGCGCCGCCTTCGTAAGCGCCCTGGCGGTCATCCGGGACGGCGGGATTGTCGGATTTCTGATTGCGCGCCCAGAGGAGTTCCATCCAGCGTGTCAGGGCCGGGGCGGAAATCCTGATGTTGCCGGTGTAGGAGCCGTAGAGCTTGCCATACATGGCGATGGCGTCGTTGACCATTTTGCGCTCGTCGAAGGACTTGGCGAGCAGCAGGCCGACATCCGGCGCGTATTTCGGTCTCGTGAAGCCGGACTCTTTGGAATCGAGATAGAAGCGGGCTTTTTCCGCCGTCTTCTCGTATTCCTTCTTGGCGAAGAGCAGTTCGATGGTCCGGAAGAGCGCGAACTCGTCTTCGGTCTTGTCCTCGGACTCGTTGAAAACCGTCTCGAAGTCCGCCAGCGCCTTGTCGATGTCCGCGGAGGACCCGGAATTGCCGTAAACGTCGGCGCGGCCCAACAGCGCGGGGAAGCGCTCCTTCTTGTCATTGCGGCCGAGCACCTCGTCGTAATAGGGCAGCGCCTCGCGCGGGGTGGCGGTGTTGCGGCGGAGGTAGTCGCCCACTTTGACCAGCGTGTTGCCGGTGAGGTCCTTGAGGGCGAAGTCGGTTTTCAGTTCCTGGAAGAGCACCTTGATGAGCGCCTGGTTGCGCATCCTCTCCTCCTCATCCTTGGCTTTTTTGACCAGGCCCTCGTAGACCCGGATCACATAAACACGCAGCAGCGCGCGCGCGGCGCTGTCTCCGGCGAGGATGCCCGGGAAGTTGTAATAGTGGTCCTTGAGTTCCTGCGGCGTGTGCAAGGTGAGATAGGCGTCGGTATAGACGCTGATGAGGGTTTCGAGCTCCGAGGTGTCGTCGCTGCCTGCGGTTTCGGCGATGATTTCGCGCAGGCGGCCGAGTCCTTCCTCGGCCTTGCCGACCGCGGCCATGGCCGGAAACTGGCCCATTGCCATGCGCGCGCGGTAGGGCGAGCCATCGGCGTGTTTCTGCCAGTATTTTTCCGCGAAGGTGACGGCGTCGGCCATGCGGTTGAGATCCGGCGTGCTGAGCATCATGACCAGCGAGAAGAGCGCCTCGCCCGCCAGCCCCTCGTGGTCGAGTTTCACGGCGTTCTCGTAGGCGGAGATGTAGGCCTGTTCCGCGCGTTCGATGTTCTTGAGGGATTCCTCAACGTTGCCGCGCAGCAGGTAGGCCTGGTCGATGACGATGGCGTTGGGGAAATCACGGACGATGCGCGCGATCACCTCGAGCGCGGCCTCCGGCTCGTCCAGGCTGTAATGGCAGTCGGCGCGGTCATAGAGCGCGTAGGGCATGTAGATGTTGGCGGCCGGATCGCTGTAGGTTTTGAGGAAGGCGTCGAGCAGTTCGGCGGCTTTGGCGTGGTTGCCGAGGCGGGCGAGGTTGGAGGCGCGGAAATACGCCGCGGAGAGCGCGAACATGCTCTCGGGATATTTTTCCACGTGCTGGTCGAGCAAGGGCTGGGCTGCCTCGAAGTCGCCGGTGTAGAAGTGGGAGCCGCCAAGGACGTGCAGGCAGAGGTCGTGCTGTGGCGTGCCGGCCTCCAGCGCGGGGAGCATGGGACCGGCGATCTCGATGCATTCCGCATATTTTCCATCAAAGAACGCCGAAGCGAGCATCAGCCGCTTGATGTCGGGAAGGTATTTCGATTTCGGGAAATCACTGATGAAGGTGTCGGCGTATTTCAATGTGTCCGCAGTGGTTCCCACGAGCGAGGAGGTGCGGACGAGGTTGTAGAGGTTGTCCTCCCGCTTTGCGGAGTTCGGGTGGAAGGTTTCGAGCAGTTGATAGGCGGCGAAGGCGCCGCGAGTGTTGTCGTTGCGCTCGTGGATGTAAGCGGTGGCGGCGAGCAGGGTCATCTCGACGGAGTTGTTGCCGCGGCGTTCTTCCTCGAGCGCGGCGAGTTCGGCCTGGAGGTTCTTGAGAAGATAGACGTTGCCGCCCTCGGTGACCCGCTCGAGCGGGCCGAGCAGCTTGATGCGCGCGCGCAGGTCGTCGATGACGGTGTCGGTGGAGGGAACGAGTTGATAGAGCGCGAGCGCGGCGCGATCCATCTTGGCGGAGATGGCTTCGCCCGCGAGTTTGAGGAAGACCTTGGAATAGCGGTGCGTCTGCCATGGAGGTCCGATGAAATCGCTGCGGTGCTTGTCGATGAAATCGAGCAGCGCCTGTTCGTTGCCTGCGGAAATGGCGGCGCCTGCAAAGTGCTGGAAGGCGGACATGATGGCGGCCTCGGAGGTGGGAAAGCTGTATCGGTTCCTGATCGCGATTTCGAAGTGTTCGTTGCCCTGGGGGATGCGGCCCAGGCCGTAGTTGCTGATGGCCATGGCGATGTGGAGCGGGCCTTGTGCGTACTTGTCGCGATCCTTGTCGCGCTCGTTGAGGAATTTCTGGAACAGGTTGAGGGCCTCCTCGTACCTTTCCGCGCCCACCGCGGCCTCCGCCCAGCGCAGCAGCGCCATTTTGTGGAAGATGTTTTCGTTGGGCATCCCCTCGCGGCTGGGGAAATCGCGGTAGCAGGTCTCGAAGGACTTCATCGCATCCCCATACTGGCGCAGCTTCAACTCACAGAGGCCCTTGCGGTAGTAGATGGTGCCGAATTTCGCGCCGTGAATCTGGAGCGGATTGTTTTTGCCGTAGGCGGTGACGGCGCGATTGTTGAGCTCAAGCGCCTCCTGCCATTTTCCCGCGTTCATGGCGCTGATGGACTTGTTGACGAGGGTGCCGAGTTCTTCCTCTTCCGCGGCGGCGGGGATGGAAAGCACCAGCGGGATGATGCAAAGGGCGCTGGCGAGCGTCAGGAACGGGTTGCGGGAATTCATGGCTTGTCGGAAGGTTTCAATGGGCGGAAGGGGGTCTGGAAAATGCTAGCATTACAGAAGCGTCACCGCGAGTCTCCAGCAAGCGGGAAAATGCGGGGGACTGGAAAAAAGTCCGCACGGGCGATCCGTCGTCGTGCCGCCATGGCCGTCAGTTGGTCACCAGATCGGTGAAAGTGACGGTCTTGATGTCGACCTTGGACAGGGCGTTGAGCACGTCGATGACCCGTTGCTGGGAGGCGTCGTCATCCGCATGGATCTGCACCAGAGGCGTCTCTTTTGCGGCGCGCGCGGTGCTGGCATACATGTCGAGCTGGGCGAGCAGCAATGGCAGCTCGCGGGCGCTGGTGTCGGAGTCCATGGCCAGTTGATTGGCGCCGATGCCGGTGAAGATCGCGCCATTGGGCTCGATGCGGATGAAGAGCGGAGCGATTTCCGGCTGCTCCTGTGGCGTGGGATTGGCGGCCGGCAGCGCCATCCCGAGGTCGGTCTCGCGTGGCGTGATCGTGGACGTGACGAGGAAGTAGATGAGCAGCAGGAAGCAGACGTCGATCAGAGACGAGATGTCCAACTCGGGATTGGCGTCTTCCTGGGCTTCGTATTTGCGGTGGCGGGCCATGGCGGGTGAGGGGGAGTGTGGGTTCAGCGTTCGCGGATGAAAACGGCGAAGACCACCTGGTCCACTCCGGCGAGGGCGGCGGCCCGGATTGCGGTGCGGCTGTGGCGGAACACCGTGTCCTTGTCTCCACGCAGGTGAAGCTTGGAGGTCACACCAAGCTTGTCGTTGCGGTCCTTCATTTTCTCGACCAGGTCCTTGATGGCGTTTTCGTCGGGAAGAGGCTGCAAATCCTCCGATGTGAATGAGCCGTCCTCGCGGACATTGACGACGATGCGGCCTTCCTTGACCTCCTGCGGTTTGGAGTTGGAGGCGATCGGCGGTTTGACCAACGGGTCGGTCTGGACGATGATGGCAGTGGCGTTGACGATGAAGAAGATCAACAACAGGAAGACCATGTCGATCATCGGCGACATGTCCATTTTGCACTCGGCTTCGGGTTCTTTCGAAGCGTTTCGGAGTTTGGTGGCGGCCATGGATCGTCAGGGTTCGGTCTGGGTGGGGCGGGCCGGAGGATGAACCGCCGGGTGCCGCGCTCAGGAGCGGCGCTTACTCGGCGATGCCTTCGGGGATCTTGGCGTAGAGGGTGTCGGCATTGACGGTGGCCACCGCCGCGTTGAGCAATTCCTCGCAGGTGTGCACGGTATCCGCCACAAGGTTGGAGAAGCGGTTTTTGAGCACGTAGAAGACGATGATGCAGGGAATGGCGTTGATGAGGCCCCAGAGGGTGGTGAGCAGGGCGACGGAGATGTCACCGGCGAGTTGTCCCGGGTCCGCGCCGCCGCTGGTCTTGAGGGTGCCGAACGCGCTGACCATACCGATGACGGTGCCGAGCAGTCCGAGCATCGGGGAGGCCTGGGCGATGACCGAGATGTAGTTGATCCAGGTCATGATCTTGCGGTTTTCGTTCACGGTGAAATCCGCCATGGCGTCCTCCACCTGGTCGCGTCCAAGGTCCTCGGGGCGGGTGGCGTCGATGTTGGGGAACGCATAGGCAACCATCCGGCCGAGGTAGGAAGGGTGGCTGGTGGCGAGTTCGATGGCCGAGCGGACGCGGCAGTTGGCCATATGGTCGAACAACGCGGCCTTGAGATCGTCGGGGCAGAATTTCGCCTTGGTCAGGGCCATGAAGTTGTAAACCGCCAGGGCGATGAACCCCACGACCGCCGCACCGATGAAGATCATGGTCGGGCCGCCGTCGAGAACCCAGCGAGTGAGCATGGTGTCGCTTTTCGGGGCAGCTTGGGCGAAGAGTGCCGGCGTGGTAAGGGTGAAAGTCACCAGGCTTGTGAGGATGACTTGGGTGGAGCGGCTACGTGGAGTCGGGATCATGGGAAGGTGGTTTGTTGCGGATACTCGCGGCGGACTGTGAAAAATCCGCCGGGACCCGCAAGGATGAATTTCAAAAATCAGGAAGATCCCCCAGCCCGAGGGCCGCGTGGATTTTGAAGTCGATGAGTCGGCCGGCCTCCTGTTGGCGGCCGAGCCAGGCGCGGAGATCCGCCAGCGGCACGTGGTGGACGGTGATTTCCTCAGCTCCCACGCCACCTCCCGGATGCTCGCGCGTGAGGTCGCTGGCTTGGAACAAGTGGATGATTTCGGAGGTCATCCCCGCGGATGTGGGGGTGTCGAGCAGATGGCGCATCGTTCCGGCACGGTATCCGGTTTCCTCCAGCAGCTCGCGGGCGGCGGTTTCCGCCAGCGACTCGCCGCAATGCTCGTCCTCGTCGCCGACGATCCCGGCCGGGATCTCGATCACGCGCGCCTGCACCGGAATGCGGAATTGCTCGACCAGGATGATTTCATGGTCCGGCGTGACGGCCAGGATGCCGACGCACGAATTCGAGTGCGGCCGGCGGACATAGTCCCAATGGCCGATGCGCTCCAGCCGCAGCCAGCGGGTTTCAAACAGGGTCTCGTGATCGTTCATGATGGTGAAATCGTCCGAAGAAACGCTGGCCCGCGGCCGTAATCGGCATTACTGCCAGCGCCCTCCGATGCCCCGCCACGATTTCCAGATTCCCGTCACGTTCAAGCACCGTGTGGTTTTCACCCGCAATGCCTTCTCACCCGACAACCCGGAGCTGGCCTCCATCCTGCGCGAAGGCGGCGGCCGCCGCGCGCTGGTGGTCATCGAAAATGCGGTGGCCGCCGCCTGGCCCGGGCTGGAGCGGGAAATCACCGATTGTTTCCAGACCCTGCCCGCACGGCTGGTTGGCATCCGCCTGATGCCCGGCGGCGAGACGGTCAAGGCGGATGAAACCTGGGTCCGCAAAACCTGGGAGCGCATCGCCGCCGCCCATCTCGACCGCCATTCCTATCTGATCGCCATCGGCGGCGGGGCTTTTCTCGACGCCGTGGGATACGCCGCCGCCACCGCCCACCGCGGCGTGCGCCTCGTCAGATTACCCACCACCACGCTCTCGCAGGACGACAGCGGCGTCGGCGTGAAGTGCGCGATCAACGCCTTCGGCAAAAAAAACTGGGTCGGCGTCTTCGCGGTGCCCTTCGCGGTGATCAACGATTTCCGTTTCCTTCACAGCCAGCCTGAGGAAACCCGCCGCGGCGGCCTGATCGAGGCGGTCAAGGTGGCCCTGGTCAAGGACCGCGGATTTTTCGAATGGATCGAAGCGAACCTCGAATCGCTCGCCGCGCTGGAACCCGCCACGCTCGAAGCCTGTGTCGAACGCTCCGCGATGCTGCACGCGCGCCACATCGCAGAAGGAGGCGATCCCTTCGAGAGCGGCTCCAGCCGCCCGCTCGACTTCGGCCACTGGGCGGCGCACAAACTGGAATCCCTCAGCGCCTACACGCTGCCTCATGATCAGGCCGTGTCCGTCGGCCTGGCGCTCGACACACTTTATTCGGCGCGCTCGGGCATCGCGCCGCCATCGCTGGCGGGCCGGGTGTTTCCCGTGCTGCGCGGCCTGCGGCTGGCGATTCATCATCCGGCGCTCGACTGGCGGGACTCGCTCGACCAGCGCAAGGTGCTCGCCGGGCTCGACGAATTCCGCGAACACCTCGGCGGCGAGCTCACCCTGCTCATGCTGCGGGACATCGGCCAAGGCATCGATGTCCATGAAGTCGATTACGCGCTCGTCGAATCCTGCATGGATGAGTTGCGAGCGATGGCTTGAATGAAAAAGAACCGCAGCTTTGCCGTCATGGTTCGAGTTCCTTCAAACGCCGCCAGAATTCCCGGAAGTCTCCGCCGCACCCGTTGAGCAGCGCCTCAAACTTCGGCACCTCGGCTTCATAAGTCGTGAAGGCATTGAGCCGCGCGTTGTTCACCGGCCCGTCGATCCATGATTTGAGCCCGCCTCCCCAGCGCCAGCTGAGTGCTTGCAGGTTCCGTTTCAGCCGTGCCAGTTCGCGATGTTTCGCCGCGCGCTTTTGGTCATCAGATGCCGGTTGCCCGTAAATTTTCCGCAGCGCTTCCGCGGTGCCGCTGATGAAACCACGCGCCTGGGCCCGTTTCTCCAGACGTGTTTCATATTCCCTCGCCATCTGCGGCCGCCCGGTGTGCGCGCACCACCGGCGCACGCCCTCCCGCGCCACGGCCTCCGCCATTCCCTCGTTCCAGGATGTGTTCCCGCGCTCGTAATGTTTCACATGCGCCAGTTCGTGGAAGATCAACTCGGCGTAGTCCAACTCATCCCTGCCCACGAAAGTGTTGAGCACCGGATCGCGGAACCAGCCCAGCGTCGAGTAGGCATCGACCCCATCGACCCATGTGTCGTGGTTTGCCGCTTCGAGCATCGCCGCCTCCGCCCGCGCCGGATGCTCGCGGAAAAATCCCCGGTAATCCTGACGCCCCACCACCGGATACCACCATGAGCGGGGTTCCATCGAT
Source organism: Akkermansiaceae bacterium (assembly GCA_025457625.1). Taxonomy (GTDB): domain Bacteria; phylum Verrucomicrobiota; class Verrucomicrobiia; order Verrucomicrobiales; family Akkermansiaceae; genus Luteolibacter. The sequence goes on along the minus strand of JALOUA010000003.1, from coordinate 11,443 downwards.
AGCTCCGGCGCCGCGTGCAGGACCCACACCAGATGCTTCCTGTGCAAGTCCGCATAAAGTTCGTAGTTTCCCTGCGATGGCATGTGCAGTTCGTCGCGCGCGAAAACCAGCAGCCGCCTCGTGAGTTCGAGCCGCTCCTTGAGGAAGCCGTCCTCCGTTTGGGCCGCCACATCCGCAGCGGGCACCCGCTTCGCCAGCACTTCGATCTGCCCCGTCACCGCCTGCCCGTAAAATTCCACAGTCCGGCAACCCGCCGTCATCACCATCCATCCCGCTGCCAGCCATGTTCGCGTCCGCACTTCCTCTTTTAACCTCTCATGCCGCCACTGCCAACCCCCGTCATTTTTCACGGTAACGAAGAGGTTGCCAGATGCGCGGATGCCGTTATCTTGCGCGCCCCGGTTCGGTGAAAACCGGCTCATCAACCATGAATCATCCCACAGTGGCGATTGTTGGCGCGACGGGTGCCGTCGGCGTGGAAATGCTCCTTTGCCTCGAACAGCGGAACTTCCCGCTCGGCGGATTGAAACTGCTCGCCTCCTCGCGCTCGGCCGGCAAACGCATGACCTTCCGCGGCGCGGAAATCACCGTCGAGGAGCTCACCCACGATTCATTCAAGGACGTGGACATCGCGCTGTTCTCCGCGGGCGGCGGGATTTCCAAGGAATTCGCCCCCTCGGCGGCGGCCGCCGGCGCGGTGGTCATCGACAACTCGTCCGCCTTCCGCATGGAGGCCGACGTCCCGCTCGTCGTGCCGGAAATCAACCCGCAAGCCGCGAAAAACCACCCGCGCAACATCATCGCCAACCCGAACTGCACCACCATCATCTCGCTGATGGCGCTCGCGCCGCTGCACGGGGCCTTCGGCCTCCAGTCGGTCATCGCCTCCAGCTACCAGGCGGTCTCCGGTTCCGGCGCGCAGGGCATCGTCGAGCTGGAAGAGCAGGTGAAAGCCATCGCCACCGGCCAGCCGTTCACCCCCAGGATCTATCCGCGCCAGATCGCCTTCAACGTCATTCCGCAGGTGGATGTCTTCACCGACAACGGCTACACCAAGGAGGAGCTCAAGATGCTCCACGAGGGCCGCAAGATCATGGATCTGCCGGAGTTGAAGGTTTCCTGCACCTGCGTCCGCGTGCCGGTCTATCGCTCGCACTCGGTTTCCATCACCGCGCGCTTCGAAAAGCCGGTTGATGCCGATGCCGCGCGCGCCGCCTATGCCGGCAAACCCGGCATCCAGGTCGTCGACGACCCGTCTAACAAAATCTTCCCGGTGCCGCTCGACACCACCGGCAAGGACGACTGCCTCGTCGGCCGCATCCGCAAAAACATCGTGCTGGAAAACGCGCTCGACCTCTGGGTCGTCGGCGACCAGGTCCGCAAGGGCGCGGCCCTCAACGCCGTGCAGATCGCGGAGATCCTGTGAGCAGATCATGGACCTGAATACCTATCTCGCCGACCGCGCCGCGCTGGTGGATGCGGCGATGGACGCCTATCTGCCGCCGGCCAGGGAGCGTCCGTCCACGATTCACGAGGCGATGCGCTACGCCGTCTTCGCGGGTGGCAAGCGGCTGCGTCCCGTGCTCTGCCTCGCCGCCGCGGAAGCCTGCGGCGGTTTGACAGCCGATGCCCTGGCCCCGGCCTGCGCGGTCGAGTTGATGCACACTTACTCGCTCGTTCACGACGACCTGCCCGCCATGGACGACGACGACCTGCGCCGCGGCCGGCCCACCTGCCACAAGGTCTATGGCGAGGGCATGGCCGTGCTTTGCGGCGACGCGCTTCTCACCGAAGCGTTCCTCATTCTCTCGCAGACACCCGCCACGAAACGCTACGGCACGCGCGACCACATCGCCGAACTCGCGGAAACCGGCGGCAGCAGGAAACTCATCGGCGGCCAGGTGATGGATCTGGAGGGGGAGGGGAAAAAGCTGACCAGGCGCGATCTCGTCCGCATTCATGAGGCGAAGACCGCCGCGCTTCTGACCGCCTCGCTGCGCCTCGGCGCGATGACGGCCAACGCCACTCCGGCCAGGCTCGCCGCTCTCACGGATTTCGGCCGCCACCTCGGCCTCGCCTTCCAGGTGATCGACGACATCCTCGATGTCACCCAGAGCACCGAAGTGCTCGGCAAGACCGCCGGCAAGGACATCGCCGTTGAAAAAACCACTTACCCCTCCGTCATCGGCCTCGCCGCCTCGCGCGGGGAGGCGGCCAGGCTCACCAAGGCCGCGATGGATGCGCTCAAGCCTCTGGGCAAAAAAGCCGCGCGACTCGGACAGATCGCCACCCATCTGTTGAAGCGCGAGTATTGATCCCGCCCGGGACGCACAAATGATGGCAAAGCCATAAATCCCGCGAAGCCGGCCCTGGACATGATCGTCCGCCTCCTCAGGCGATTTCGGCGGAGCCGAAGTAGGGCACAAGCGCATCCGGAATCCGGATCGAGCCGTCGGCTTGCTGGCATTGTTCGAGCAAGGCCACATAGAGGCGCGGCAGGGCGGTGCCGGAGCCGTTGAGCGTGTGGGGGAAGCGGTTTTTGCCTTCGGCATCCTTGAAGCGCAGCTTCATGCGGCGCGCCTGATAGTCGGTGAAACACGAGCAACTGGAAACCTCCAGATACTTGCCGTGGCCGGGCGCCCAGACTTCGATGTCATAGGTCTTGGCGGAGGAGAAGCCGATGTCGCCGGTGCACAGTTCAATGACGCGGTAATGCAGCCCGAGTTTTTGCAGGATGGATTCGGCGTGGCCGGTGAGTTGTTCGAGAACCTCGAAACCATGATCCGGGTGGACGATCTGCACGAGCTCGACCTTGTCGAACTGGTGCATGCGGATGATGCCCTTGTTGTCGCGCCCGGCGGACCCGGCCTCGCGGCGGAAACACGGCGTGTAGGCCGCCAACTTCACCGGCAGGTCGGCTTCTGATAGAATGGTGTCGCGGTAGAGGTTGGTCACGGGCACCTCGGCGGTGGGCGCGAGGAACAGGCTGTTGATGCCGTTCTCATCGGCATCGGTGCCATACATGTCATCCTCGAACTTGGGAAGCTGCCCGGTGCCTTCCATGCACTCGCGCTTCACGAGATGGGGGACGTTGACCTCCTCGTAGCCGTTGGCGGTTTGCGCATCCAACAGGAAATTGATCAGCGCGCGTTCGAGGCGCGCGCCCCTGCCGCGATAGACGACGAAACCGGAACCGGCGACGCGGATGCCGTCGTCCCAGTTGATGAGGCCGTGGTGCAGCGCGAGTTCGACGTGGTCCCTGGGCGCGCTGATGTCGGGTTTGCCGCTCCACTCGCGGACGACCGGGTTGGCGCTCTCGTCCGCGCCGGCCGGGCAGGCGTCGTGCGTGAGGTTGGGGATGTTGAGCAGCAGGCCGTTCTGCTCGGCGGCGGCATCCTCGGCGCGCACGTCCAGCGCGGTGATCCGCTCGTTGATGGCGCGGACCTCGGCCTCGATGGGGGAGGTGTCCTCGCCCTTGGCCTTGAGCATGCCGATCTGTTTGGAAATGGTTTTCCGCTGGTTCTGGAGCTGTTGTTTGTCGGTCTCGGCCTTGCGGCGCGCCTCGTCGCAGGCGAGCACGGCGGCGACGAGTTTCCAGTGGTCGCCGCCGCGTGATTTGAGGCGTTCCTCCACAGCGGCGGGGTTTTCGCGGATGACGCGGATATCAAGCATGAAGCGGCGACTTGTTGATGGAAATTGGTGCGCGCGAGAGGACTCGAACCTCCACAGGGTTGCCCCTACTAGAACCTGAATCTAGCGCGTCTACCAATTCCGCCACGCGCGCACGGTGAACGGTCCGACGACCGCGGGCGGAGAACATCATGGCGGCGGCCCCATTGCAACAAAGTTTTCACGGCGGCCGCGGACGCCTTCAGACGGTGAAAAGCGTGGTGATGGAATGCCCGCTGTGGATGCGGCGGATCGCCTCGCCGAGCAGTGGCGCGATGCCGACGACGTGGACTTTGGGGCCGGCCGCCTGCGGCACGGAGTCGGTGGTGATGACCTCCTCGATTTCGGAGTCGCGGATGCGCTGGTGGGCGATTTCACCCAGCACCGCATGGGAGACGCCGGCGTAGATGCGCTTGGCACCGTGTTTGCGCAGGATTTCCGCGGCGGCCATGAGCGTGCCGGCGGTCTCGGTCATGTCATCGACGAGCAGGACATCCCGGCCCTCGACCTCGCCGATGACGTTCATCGCCTCGACCCTGGTGGCGTTGACGCGGTGCTTGGCGACGATGGCGAGTTCCGCGCCGAGGGCCTCGGCATAGGCGCGCGCCATCTTGACTCCGCCGACATCCGGCGAGACGACCGTGAGGTTGGAGGTGTCCGGGTGGCGCTCGCGGAGATAGCCGATGAGCGCGGGCTTGGCGTAGAGATGATCGACGGGGATGTCGAAGAACCCCTGGATCTGCGGTGCGTGGAGGTCCATGGTGAGCACCCGGTTGACGCCGGCGGAGGTGAGCAGGTTGGCGACGAGTTTGGCGGTGATGGGCACGCGCGGCTGGTCCTTGCGGTCCTGGCGGGCGTAGCCGAAAAACGGCATCACCGCGGTGATGCGCTCGGCACTGGCGCGGCGCGCGGCGTCCACCATGATCAGCAGCTCCATGATGTTGTGGTTGGTGGGCGGGCAGCTCGGCTGGATGATGAAAACATCCTCGCCGCGGATGTTTTCATTGATTTTGACGAAAGTCTCGCCGTCGGGAAACGCGGTGACCTGGACGTCGGCGAGCGGTTGGCCGAGGTTGTCGGCGATGCGCTCGGCGAGCGAGCGATGGGCGGTTCCACTGATGAGTTTCATGGGAAATGGCATGGCGCGGTGGCCGGGCGGCGGGATTGTTCACGGCAAGCAGCGGGACGGCAACACTTTGCTGCCGGGATTCGGCGTTGCGTTGGATCCGATACGCCGTTAGCTTGCCGCGCTCCCATGGTGCCGCACAGATTCAGCCGCCGCATGCTTTCGGTCGCCCTGCTTGTCATGCAGATGGCGCCTGCGCAGGATTCCACGAATCCCGCGCTGGCCAGCACCGGGCCGGCCGCCAAGGCACCGGTCACGCGCAGCGCATCCGACGGGGCGATCATCACCCGCAGGGACGCGCGCACCATCACACTGAAGATTCCGGCGCCGCGCGGCATGATCGTGGACCGCGAGGGCGAGCCGATGGCGCAGAACCAGGTGGCTTACCAGGTGGCCTTGCAATACCCGCAGTTTGAAAACGCGGACCGCGGGTTCGTGATCAACTGGGCGCGCGCGCGGCTTGCCGCGCTTGCGCCCGTCATGGCCAACATCACGGTTTTTTCCGACGACGAGTTGTTCGATCATTACCGCCACCGCCGCTGGCTGCCGTTGCTGGTGACGGGACAAATCGGCGAGAAGGAGGCACGGGACTTGGAATCCAAGCTCACCTCCGGGCTGGTTCTGCATCCGGTTTACCGCCGGTATTATCCGCATGGCGAGGTGGCCGCGCACATTCTGGGATACACCGGCAGCGTCGGCAGGCTGCCCACCGGCCCGATCAATTTCAACGAACCGCTGTGGGAGGAATCCGAGGGCCGCGCCGGACTGGAGAAACTTTTCGACAGCGAGTTGGCCGGCGAGCCCGGCATGAAAAAACTCCTGTTCGACGAAAGCGGCAACAAGCTGCTGGAGGAACAGGTCAAGCGCCCGCGCCCGGGTGGCACGCTGGTGACCTCCCTCAATCTCAAGTGGCAGTTGCTGGCGGAGAAAACCCTGCGCGAGGGTTGCAAGCGCGGTGCCTTCGTGGTGCTCGATGCCGTCACCGGCGAGGTGCTGGTGATGGCTTCGCGGCCGTCATTCGACCTCAACCGCTTCATTCCCGGGATCAGCGAGGTGGAATTCAAGGCGCTCAACGAGGATCCCGCCACGCCGCTGTATGGCCGCGCCTTCCAATCGGCCTATCCGCCGGCATCCTCCTACAAGCCGGTCGTCGCGCTCGCCGCACTCAACAATGGCGTGGTGACGGAGGACTCGACGATTTACTGCCCGGCCGCCATCACCATCGGCAACCACACCTTCAACAACTGGACCAAGACACCCGAGGGGGACATCAACGTGAAACGCGCCATCGCCCGCTCGTGCAACACCTGGTTCTATCAGGTTGGCATCCGGACCGGTCCGTCGGTTTTCCTCGGCCTGTCCAGGCGCCTGGGTTTCGGCGAGCGCAGCGGGCTGCCGCTGATCGGCGAGACGCCGGGCCTCGTGCCCAGCGACGACTGGATGCTCAAGCATGAGAAGCGCCGGATCCTCGACGGGGACACCGCGAACCTGTCGATCGGACAGGGCAGCCTTCTTGCATCGCCCCTGCAGGTGGCGCAGGCGATGGCCGGTATTGCCAACGGCGGCGCGCTGCCCAAGCTCCATCTCATCCGCCAGGTGCAGGACAGCCGCGGGCGGGTGGTCAAGGCGCCCATTCCGGAGCGCAAGAACTGGCTCGGCGTCGATCCCCATGCGGTGGAGGTGGTGCGCGCGGGCATGGCGGATACCGTCAATGAAGGTGGCGGCACGGGCCGCAGCGCCGGACTCAGTTATACCAAATTGTGTGGCAAGACCGGCACCGCGCAGTGGGGGCCCAAGTCGAAAAACCAGCGGCTGGCGTGGTTCGCCGGATTCCTGCCGGAGGACAACCCGCGTTATTCCTTCGCCGTGCTTTACGAGGGCCGCCCCAACGAAAAGGTCTCGGGCGGACGCATGGCCGCGCCGATGGTCAAAAAGTTTTTCGAAGGCATCAAGGACGACATCAAGGACACCATCGCGCCGCCGCAGAAGGCGCTTGTCGTCATCGATGAATCGGCGGGCGTGGTGGCACCCGTCGCGGAGATCGTGTCCGAGGATGGCGAGCCGGCGAGCGAGGGCTACAGCCGCCCGCCCGGCAACGACGTGCCGCTCAGGGCACTGCCGGTCGAACCGCTGGACAACGATTTCGAGGATCCGGCCGATGATCATGAAGCAGGGCAACCCGCTCCGGCACCCCGTGCGATCCGCGCCATTCCCGTGGAGACCGACGAGGTGATCGAGAACGGAGTGGAGGAACCTTGAGGCGTTTCCGCAATGCAGGCCCGTAGGAGAGAACGGGATGTGGGAGGAGTCCGCGCGTGGCAGAACCATTGGGGGTGGAGCAGGGTCCGGCCGGACCCGTTGCTCCACCCCCGTTGCCCTCTCCTGTCGGGAGATTGTTGCCGGATCAAGAGTCGAGCCTGAGTGCGGCTTTCTGCGCTGCGGATTTGGTTTCCTTGCCGGTCTTCGTGTCGTCGGCGGCGGTGAGCCGCATGCCGACGGGCTTGGAAACGCCGAACTCCTCCATGGTCACGCCATACATCACGTCGGCGCGGCTCATCGTGCGCTTCGAGTGGGTGACGATGATGAACTGCGAGCGGTCGATGAAGCGGTCGAGCACCTTGATGAAGCGGCCGATGTTGGATTCGTCGAGCGGGGCGTCGAGCTCGTCGAGCACGCAGAACGGGCTGGGCTTGATCATGTAGATCGAGAACAACAGCGCGACGGCCGTCATCGAGCGCTCGCCACCTGATAGAAGCGTGATGGATTGCAGCTTCTTGCCCGGCGGCTTGGCGATGACCTCGATGCCGGATTCGAGCGGGTCGTTCTCGTCGAGCAGCGTGAGGTCGGCCTGGCCTTTCTCGCCGAAGAGTTCCTTGAACATCGTCTGGAAGTTGATGCGCACCTGGGCGAAGGTTTCGGCGAACAAACGCCGGGTTTCCTCGTTGATGCGCTCGATGACTTCAAGCAGTTCGGTTTTGGAGGAAACGAGGTCGTCGTGCTGGTTGCGCAGGAAGTTGTATCGTTCCTCGAGTTCCTCGAACTCCTCGATGGCATCGAGGTTGACCGGGCCCATCGCATCGAGGCGGCGCTTGATGTCGGTGACGATCATCTCGACGAAATTCCAATCCGGCTCGCCGGTGGTTTCGCCGGGGATTTCGATTTCGTCCTCGCTGGTGCCATCCACGACGACGGTGGGCATGTCGTCGTCTGACGAGTCGGACGAGTCGGACTCCACAGTGACCTGTCTTCCGCTCCTTGCTTGCAGGGCCTTTTGCGAGGCGATGCTGGCGAGCAGCGCGTGGGCATCCGGCTCGAAGGTGGCGAGATCGAGCTGATAGCGCTCCTGGATCATGTTGGTGAGGTTTTCCAGGCGCAGGTCGAGCTTGGTGGCGGCCACTTCCTCGCGGCCTTTCTGCTCGGCGATTTTGGCATGGTCGCGGCGCACGGCCGCGAGCTGGGTTTCGGCGGTTTCGATGGCCTCCAGCAACTCGGCGCGGCCGGCGGCGCGGGATTCGATTTCCACTTGCAGGTCTTCAACCTCGGCGCGGTGGGTTTCGCATTCCTCGGCGAGGCGGGTGTTCTCGGAAGTGGCGGCTTCGATCCGCTGGTTGAACGATTCGATCTCGGCCTCGCGGCGGATGGAAACCTCGCGCAGTTCCGACAGGCGGGCTTCCATCGGTTTCTGCTGCTCCTCGGCGGCCTGTTTGGCGCGGCGCTCGACGGCGAGTTCGGTGCGCAATTCGCCGAGGGTGGCGTTGAGTTGTTGCTCGCGGTGGACGGCCGATTCCGCCTCCGATTGCAGGCGGCGGGTTTCCGTTTCGAGTGCTTCCAGACGTTCGCGCGCTGCGGCGAGCTCGCCTTCCATTTGCTCGCGTCCTTCGGCGGCGGCGCGTTCGCGGTTTTCCAGTTCGCCGCGCTCCCAGCGGACGTTTTCGGCCTTGGATTCGAAGTTCTCCACCTCGCGGGTGGCCAGGCTGAGCTGGCCTTGCAGTGTGGAGAGTTCGACCTTCCGGCGTTGCAGGCGTTCGCGGGAAATCTCGACCTCCTCGCGCAGGCGCTCGAGGTTGGATTCGAGCTCGCCCACACGGTTGCGGGCAGCCTCGTCGGAGGCTGTTAGAGAAACGACTTCGGCTTCGAGCGAACGCAGTTCGTTGCGCAGTTCCAGCACGGAGGTGGATCCCTCCTTGGATGCGCCGCCGCGCAGCATGCCCTCGCCGCCGAGCATCACGCCGGCCAGCGTGACGAAGGTGACGCCGGGATGGTTGCAGCGCAGGCGCAGGGCGGTGGTTAGATTCGGCACGATGAGCACTTTCTCTAACAAACGTTCGATCACTCCGGAGATCCGCTTGTCGGACTTGATGCGGTCGAGCGCCCAGGCGGTTGCGCCTTCGGGCAGGGATTCCATCTGCGTGCCTTTCGCGTGTGGCACAAAGCTCTCGGGAAGAATTGCGGCGACGCCGAGTTGTTTTTCGGTGAGGCGTTCGATGATGGCCTCCGCCGCGGCCTGGTCATGGACAAGCACGGCATGCAGATGAGTGCCGAGCGCGGCCTCAATGGCGCGGGCGCAGCTGTTGTCCGCCTCGATGAACGAAGCGAGCGCACCATGGATGCCGGGTTTGAACTGATCCGGCTCGCCGAGGCCCTGCAGCACGTTCTGGGTGCCTTTTTCAAAACCTTCGCCGCTTTCGACGAGCTGGCGCACGGCTTCGAAACGCGCCGAGCGCTGGGCGAGAATCTTGTTGGACTCGATGGCCGCGGTGCGGGCGGCATCAAGGTCGCCGCGGGTGTGCTGATAGGAGCGCTCGGCGCTGCGGAAGGTCTCTTCCAGTTCGGCGAGCTGTGAGCCGGTGCTTTCCACCTCGCTGGCGATGCGGGACTGCTCGGCGCGGAATTCCTCAAGCTCCAGATTGAGGCGCTGTTCCTCATCGGCGAGCTGGCGGGCGCGTTCGCGGGTGCCTTCGAGCTGGGAAAGCGCGCTCTCGATTTTCGCCTGAAGCGTGGCGATGAGCGTCTGCGTGCGGTTCGCCTCGCCGCGGGTTTCGCGCAGCGCGGACTCGATGCGCTCGCGTTCCTCACGGGTGTTTTGGGTGCGGGTTTCCTGTTCGGCGAGTTGCAATTCCTTTTCCGCGATCAGGCGGCTGAGCTGGTCGAGCGATTCGTTGGCGGCGATGAAATCGAACTCCTGCTGCGCGAGTTTTTCGCGGGTGGAGAAAATGTCCTCGTGGTTCTGGCGGATGCGGCTGTCGAGCTCGGCCTTGCGTTCCTCGTTGAAGGCCATGCGGCCCTCGGCGGAGTTGAGCGCGTTGCGGTGTTCGTTGAGGCGGCCGCGCAGTTCGGCGAGTTCACCCTCGAAGGTGCGCGCGGCGGCGCGGGCCGCGGCGACGGCCTCCTCCTTTGCGGGAAGCATCATTTCCAACTCGGTGTCGCGCACTTCAAGGCCGCGGATCGAGGTCAGGAGCTCGTCGCGCTCGGCGGTGAGTTCGACATATCTGCGGTGGCTCAAATGGGTGTCGAGCACGCGCGTGTCGGCGGCCAGCGCCTGATAGCGGCGGGCTTTGGCGACCTGACGTTTGAGCGAATTCATCCGGCGTTCCTGCTCGGCGAGCACGTCGGAAACCCGCAGCAGGTTGGCCTCGGTGTATTCCAGTTTGCGCAGCGCCTCCTTCTTCTCGCGCTTGAATTTCGTGATGCCCGCGGCCTCCTCGAACACCGCGCGGCGTTCCTCGGGCTTCGAGGAGAGGATCTGGTCGATTTGTCCCTGCGCCATGATCGAGTAGGCGGTGCGGCCGATGCCGGTGTCCATGAGCATGTCATGGATGTCCTTGAGGCGGCAGAGCGTGTTGTTGATCCGGTATTCCGACTTGCCGTCGCGGAACACCCGGCGGGTGATGGCGACCTCGTTGAAATCCACTTTGAGCGGCCCTTCGCAATCCGCCATCGTCAGGGTGACTTCCGCCATGCCGAGCGGCTTGCGTTTTTCCGTGCCGTTGAAAATGACGTCCGCCATTTCACCACCGCGCAGCGCCTTGGCCGAGGTCTCGCCGAGCACCCAGCGGATGGCATCGACCACGTTCGACTTGCCGCAGCCGTTGGGACCGACGATGCCGGTGACGCCTTCGGCGAATTCAAAGACCGTCTTGTCGGCAAAGGACTTGAAGCCGTGGATTTCCAGAGTTTTGAGATACATGGTGACAGGAGTTGGCTTTCCGCCCGAGAGGGAAGTGGGCGTTCGCAAAAACTAGCCGCCCTTTCCCTGCTCCGCAACGAAACCCCTGAAACCATACTAAATGGCGTATGGGCGATTGCATTAAGCCGCCACATATTGAGGTTTCCGGTATTTTGGAAACCCAAACTACTTTGCAGGCCGCTTAGAATTTCACGCCGAACGAGAGCAACAGCGCGTGGCTCGTGAAGTCGTATTTGCCGTCGCCGTTCTGTCCGGCGAAGCTGCCGGGCTGGGAGGGCGGACGGCTGCCGGAGACCTCGCGGGTCTGCGCGAAACCGTATTGGTAGCCGAAATCCACCGTGTAGCGCGACCATTGGCGGCCGACACCGATGGTAAAAAAATGCCGGTCAAGATCCGCCACCGTCGGGCTGTAAAACTCGGTGTTCATCGAGTTCTCGTTGAACAGATAACCGGCGCTGGCA
>JALOUA010000058.1 GCA_025457625.1 Akkermansiaceae bacterium | reverse complement strand
CCGCGGCCGGCTCGACGAACTCTCCCGCGCCCGTTTCTGGTGTGCCTTCGAGATGATCCGCGAGACAGACGGCGCGATCCTCGTCACCGCCCGCCAGGCACTGGCTCTCGTCGCCATGCCAGAGGGCAAACCCATGCGCCTCCCCGCCGAATGGGCGCTGCGATGGGGCTGATCCCGGCACTTCGTTTTTGGAGGGTCACCACGTCTGCCAGGCGGGTTTGTTGTCGAAAACCCAGCGGTAATAATCGGCGCGCCTGAGTCGGCAGGCGGCGGGTTCGTCGAGACAGACTTTGACGGATGGATGAAATTGGAGAACCGAGGCCGGATTGTCCGCCGTGACGGGTCCCTCAACCGTGCCGGCGATGGCGGCGGCCTTTTTTTCGCCAAAGGCGAGCAGCAGGTTCTGCCGCGCCTCCATGATGGTGCCGATGCCCATGGTGATGACGTGGTGCGGCACGGCTTGCTCGCTGCCGAAAAAGCGGGCGTTGTCGCGGCGGGTTTGCGGGGTGAGCGTCTTGATGCGGGTGCGGGAAGCCAGCGACGAGCTCGGCTCGTTGAAGCCGATGTGGCCGTCTCCGCCGATGCCGAGCACCTGCAGGTCGATGCCGCCGGCCGCGCGGATGCGTTCTTCATAAACCGCGCAGAACGCCGGGATGTCGGCCGCGTTGCCATCCGGGATGTGGATGTTCTCCGGCGCGATGTTCACATGGCGGAACAGGTTTTCCCGCATGAAGGAATGGTAGGACTGCGGATGCTCGCGCGGCAGGCCGATGTATTCGTCCAGATTGAATGTGGTGACGCGGCTCCAGTCGAGCTTCATGCCGGCAAGCATCTGATAGAGACGCAGCGGGGTGCTGCCGGTGGCGAGGCCGAGCACGGCGCCGGGCTTGTCGCGCAACAACCGGGCGATGATCCGCGCGGCGATGCCGGCAGCCTCTTCGGGCGTGGGTTGGATGATGATTTCCATCAGGTTTTGCTGAGTTTGCGGCAGACGTCGGCCTTGAAACGATCGATGAAACCGCAAACGTAATCGGCGATGTCGAGCGACCCGTCCACCACCAGCGGCGTGAGATCGAGGCCGAACACGAGTTGGGCGGCGGCATCGGTGGAGTGGGAATCAAAGAACGTGGCATTGGCCGCGCGGCGGCCGAGCGTGGCGAGGTCGTAGCGTTTGCCACCGGCGATCTGCGAGTCGAACACGCCGTTGAGCGCGGCGGCGAGGTTGTCGCGCCCGCTGACGTCCATCAGGACCTTGGCGTCGTCCGGCAGCCAGTCGAGGTTGCGCCACACCTCGCAGCCGATGACTTGTTCCGGCCGCTCGTCGCGCGGCAGTTCGCGCAGCGCGCGCAGCGCGGCGAGCGTCACGCCGATGTGCGTCTCGTGCTTGTCGGCCGGGTTGTGCGTGTAAACCACCTCCGGCCGGGTGGCGGAGAGGATTTGTTTCAAGTCGTCCTTCAACGACGGGTCGTCCGGGTTTTTCACCGCGCTGCTCGGGTATCCGAGCTGGAACATGGCCGCGTAACCGCCAATGACCGCAGCGGTGTTCTGTTCCTGATGGCGGATGGCCATCATGCGCTCGTCGGTGAAATCCGCGTAGGGACCGCTGCGCGAGCTGCCGGCGCCGTTGGTGCAGGTGACGCCGCCGAACCAGCGGTCGTCGCGCGCGAAACAGGCGAGGATGCCGTGAAAGGCCATGAACTCCAGATCATCCTGATGCGCGCCGATTCCCAGATGAGTGATCCGCCGCAAGGCCCCGGCCAGCGGTTTGGCATCCGGAATGAAAACTTCCGCAGTGGGATGATGCAGTTTCATGATGCTCAGCCCAAGCCCGCGATCCGCCATCCCTCGCGATAATCCCTGCGGACGAAGGCGTTGGCTTCCGCAAGATCGAACTTCAGCCCGGGGCTGTCCCACTTGAGCGTGGTGTTGGGGAAATGCGAGGCGATGCCACCTAACAGAATGGCCTCGGTGAGCGGGCCGGCATAGGCGAAGTCCGCCGATGTCCCGCCATTGCCGCGGCAGGCCTCGATGAACTGCGCCCAGTGGCTCTCCCCTTCGACGCGCGGCAGCTTGTAGTCTTTGAATTTCTCCAATGGAAACAACTGCAGGCGGCTGACATGGGGGAGAACCATCACCCCCCCGGTGCCGATGAAGATGGTGCCCTGGCCTGGAAACTTCTTGCCCTCCATCAGGGCGACGACCTCCGCCGGCGGCCTGGCCTTGCCGTCATACCAGGTGACGTTGAGCTGATCGCCTTCCGTCATGGCCGTGCGGTCGAAGGAATAGATGACCTTGCCGTTGACCGCCCAGTTCCATGCGTTCGGCGCCGGACCTTCCGAGCGCACGGAAACGGGGGCGCTGAGCTTGAGGCTCTCGAAAATCGGGTCGAGGATGTGGCATCCCATGTCACCGAGCGTGCCGGTGCCGAAGTCGAGTCGCTTGCGCCACGTTCCCGGATGATAATATTCCCCGCCGATGAAGGGCCGCTGCGCGGCCACGCCGAGCCACTTGTCCCAGTCGAAACCCTCCGGCACGGGATCGGTGCGGTCCGGCTTGTCGGTCGGATCGCCCCATGTCTTGTTAGACCAGGTGTGGACGTCCTTGATCCTGCCGATCGCGCCGTCCTGAATGACCTTGGCGGCCATCCGGTAATAGGCGGTGGAATGGATCTGGATGCCCATCTGCGTGACGATTTTCTTTTCCTTGGCCAGTTCCGTCATGCGGCGGACCTCATGCAGGTTGTGGGCGAGCGGCTTCTGGCCGTAGATGTGCTTGCCGAGTTGCATCGCGCTGACGCCGATGGGGGCGTGCATGTGGTCGGGCGTGGAGACGTTCACGCTGTCGATCCTGTCCGCCTCCTTGTCGAGCAACTCGCGCCAGTCCTGATAGAAACGCGCGTTGGGGAATTTCGCGCGCGCCTCCGCCGCCTGGGCGAGGTCCACGTCGCACAACGCGACGATCTCGACGTTCTCGCAGTTCGAGATGTGCGCGAGGTCGGAGCCGCCCATGCCGCCCACGCCGAAACAGGCGTGGCGGAGCGTGTTGGCCGGCGACTGCGCCATCAGGTTGCGGGTGACAAACGGCGCGCCCGCCGCGGTGGTGCCGAGCAGTTTGAGAACCGAGCGGCGCGAGTGGATGGGATGGTGGTTCATGATGTATGGTTTGGAATCTAACTGTCGGCGGGTTTGACCTTGTCGTGGAAAAAGAGCAGGAAAACCAACGCGATCACCGTCGCCATGCCTGCCGGAAACAGCCAGAAGTGTTTCCATTCGGTCATCGCCTTGGTGACCAATTCCCGGTCCACGCCTTCCGGATATCCCTTGCCGAACATGCCGGCCATGGATTCGAGGAAAGTGGGAGCGGGCTGGCCACCTGCGGCGGTCTTGATGTTTTCCATCAGCGCGGCGTGATTGGCGGGAGCCGCGCCGAAGCCGCCCAGGGTATTGGGCAGCGGGATGGTGGTGAAGGGCCAGTTGCCGCCGAAGGCCATGCGGAACCCGAAAAACATGCCTAGGCCCTGGGTGAGGAAAACCAGCAGGCTCTGCGCCTGGCTGCGCACTTCGGCAGGTGCTTTCTTGTCGGTATAGATGAACCCGGTGACAAAGAAGAAATCGTAGCATATGCCGTGAAGGGCCACGCCCAACAAAAGCATCCACGCCACTTGTTCCGGAGCGCCGATGGCGAACAGCACGTAGCGCAGCACCCAACAGCCCATGCCCACGAGCAACATGAGTTTCACGCCGAGTTTCCGGAAAAAGAACGGAATCAGCAGCATGAAGATGATCTCGGACATTTGGCCGAGTGTCATCGTCGATGCGGCTTGTTTGAAACCCGCGGCACCGAGAAAGGCGGAGGTTTGCCCGTAGTAGTAGCCTAGCGGGATGCAGATGAGCAAAGAGCAGATGGCAAACACCAGAAACGGCGGGTTCTTGAGGAGCTTGAGGGCGTCCACCATGAGCAAAGAGCCGATGTCGATGGGTTTGCCCTTGGCCGGAGGCGGTGTGTGGGGCAGCGTGAAGCTGTAGATGCCGAGCGCGATGCTCGATACGGCGGCGATCCAGAAAATGTTCAACGACGCCGACCACCCGGCGAGGCCGAGGGCGAGGCCGGCGACAATCCAGCCGATGGTGCCCCAGACGCGGGCTTTGGGGAACAACTCCTGTGGCAGATGTGTGAAAGTGATCGTGTTGCCCAGGCCGAGAGTGGGCATGTAGCAGAGCATGTAAGCGATCATCAGCCAGACGATTTCCGCGCCTTTATCCGCGCCTTGCGGCGCCAGGGTGGCGATGGCGCACATGATTCCACCGCCGATCAGCATGAGCACGCCCATCACGCGTTCGGAGGAGAACAGGCGGTCGGCGACGAGGCCGAGGAAAAGCGGGGCGAAGATGGCGGCGATCGGCGCGCTTTCATAGGCACCGCCGATGGAGCCGGACAAACCGTTGTTTCCCATGGCGAGGGCCAGCGTGGCGAACCACGATCCCCATGCGAAGAACTGGAGGAACATCATCACGGATAGCCGGATGAGAATGGAGCGTGGGGATGGAGTCATGGTTGTGGCTTTCAGAGTTTCACAAGCTGGCCGGAGCGGATGGATTGCTCCTCGGCTTCGCAGATTTCGAGGGCGGTCAAACCATCGATGGCGGTGACGACGCTTGGTTTTTCACCGCCGGCGACGCATTCGATGACATAATCGATTTCCTTCGAGTAACCATCGCCCTCCCCTGCATCCACCACGCGGGGATCCTTGCCGGTTTCGGAAACTTCAAGGGCGTCCGCGCCGCGTGCCAGGTCGAAGTCGATGGTGGCCTGTTCGCAGAACAGCGTGTAGGCCATGTTGAAGCCCTTGGCCATCAGCCAGCTTCCCTCGGCGCAAACGGAAGGTCCGCCGGGATAGTCGTATTGCGTGATGACATGATTGATGGCGCCGCTGGCCGCGAGCACGCCGGAGGAGAAGACGCCCGCCGGTTTTCCGAAGAGATGATTGACGAAATCCGCATCGTGGATGTGGAGGTCGAACAAGGCGCCGCCGAGGTCCTGGCCGCCGGAGTAGGTGCCTTGCTGGCTCCATGCGGGCATTGCGGAATCCCGGCGGAAGCGTGCGGCCAGCACCTTGCCGTAGGTTTGTTCCTCCACGACCTGTTTGAGCCAGCTCCAGCCGGGCCAGAAGCGCATGCAGAACGCGGGCATCAGGATGCCGGGCGAATTTGCCGCGACTTGCAGGATTTCCCGCGCCTCCGCCGAGGTGCGGGCGAGCGGTTTTTCGCAGATGACATGTTTGCCCGCGTTCAACGCGGCAATCACCTGCGGGGCGTGCAGCGGAGTGGGCGTGCAAAGGTCCACCAGTTCCACGTCCGCGTCGGCGAGCAGGTCTTCCGTCGTGCGGTAAACCCGGACGTCCGGCCCGAGGTCGATGTCGTCGGATTTCTTGATGTTGCCGGAAACCCCGGCGAGCACGCCGTTGACCGGCACGCGCACGGCGTCGCACACGGCGACGACACGGGCTTGGGGATTGGCGAGATAGGCGCGGAGGTGGGTGACACCCATGAAGCCGAGACCGACGACGGCCACGTTCACGGTTTTTTCGGTGGCGGCGGACATGGGATCAACGGGTGGATTTGAGGACGACTTCGCGCGCGGTGCGGATGTCGGCGACGCGCTGGTCGCCGGCCTCGCGCTCGATGACGATGTCACCGGTGAACCCGACGTCCGCAAGTGTGGTGAAAAACGCGGGCCAGTCAACCTGACCGGTGCCGGCGGCGACTTCCTCGCCCCAGGTGCCGGGGACGGCCGTGGGGTTGGCGTCCTTCACGTGCACCTGCCGGATCCACCGGGCGAGCACGCGCACCGCCTCGATCGGATCGCCCTTGCCATAAAGCAGCATGTTGGCGGGATCGAAATTGACGACCACTTCCGGCTTTTTGAGCGCTTCTAACAAGGCAGCCAGCCCTGCGGCGGTTTCCTGGCCGGTTTCCAAACCGACTTCCATCTCCGCCTCGGCGAAAATTTCCGCCACGGCCGCGAGGCGTCCGGCCATTTTGGCGAAACCCGGGTCGGCCGGATCATGCGGCACGAAGCCGGCGTGGAAGGTGACGAGCTTCAAGCCAAGCGCGGTGGCGAGCGCGACGGTTGCGCGGATGTTTTCGAGATTCTGCTCCCATGTTTCATCGGGCGCGATGCCGCCGGTGGCGCGGATGGTGTCGAGCGTCGAATAATCCTCGCCGACGCAGCCGAACATGCCGGAAATGATCGTGATGCCCGCTTGTTTCAGCACGGCTTCCGCATCCCTCCACACGGCGGGATTTTCGCGCAGCGGGTCGAGCGCGAGCTGGACGCGGGAAATGCCGGTGGACCCGAGTTTTGCAGCGAGTTCGCGGGGATTGGCCGCCTGCAGCGACCATGAGCAAACGGCGAGCCGGTTTTCGATGGGGGTCATGAGATTATTTTTTCAGTTTGGGCAAACTGGCGGCGGCCACCGCCTGGCCCACTCTACGGGATTTCTCGTCCGGAACATGCATGGAAATCCTGCGGGCGATTTCCGGAAACTCGCGCCCGAGAACCTCCCGTGCCGTGCCGAGCACGATGTCGCCGCCCCTGCCGGTGGTCACACGCCCGAGGACGAGCATGTGGCCGAAATCATAAAAATCCGCGTAGTGGGGGATCGTGTAGCCGAGATAAACGCCGATGGTCTGATAGATTTTGGCCGCGCGTTCGTCGCCGGCGGCCATCAGTTTCTGCACCTCCACCAGCCGCTCGGGCAGGCCCAGCGCCTTGGGCAGTTTGATTTTCGCGGCGGGCAGCAGTTTGTTGACCGCCTGTTGCGAGAAATACAGCGCGCCCACGCCGTTGTCGCCGGACCATTCGTCGGCCAGAGCGGCGGGATTGTAGTCCACCGGCGCGAAGGCCAGTTCGTTGAGCCAGCCGAGGATGCGGCCGCGCTTGTCCATGAAGCCGGCAGCCTCGCTGGAGCCCATCGCCACGCCGAGCATGCCTTTTTCGCCAAGCGAGAGCGCGCCGGCCAGCGCGGTGACGTCGCCGTCATTCATCACCACCAGCGGCACGTTCCACTCGCGTGCGATGCGCTTGAAGACACCGGCCGCGGCGGGGAAGTGTTTTGCGGGAATCGAACGCAACAGCGAGGCGACGCGGATCTCGTTGTCCACGATGATGCCCGCCGAACTGCCGCCGATCGCGTCCACGCGCGGCATGTGCGCGGCGGCGCGGTGCAGCGCGGCGGAAACATGATGATAATGATAGGCCGGGTTGGACTGGTTCCTGGGGTCCCACGGCGTTTCCTCGGTGAAGACCGCCTCGCCATCGATCACGGCGGAAACCTTGTAATCACTCGCGCCCAGGTCGAAGCCGATCCGGCAGCCCTTGAGATATCCGCCCGCGGCGACTTCCATGTCCTTCGCGGCGGGAACCTTGTCCGCCGTGGTGGTCGCCACCTCGAACTTGCGACCATAGGCGAGAGCCATCATCTTGCAGTCGAACCTGCGCGCACCGCGCGCCGCGTAGGTCTTGCCGATGAACCCCGCGATGGCTGCGGGTCCGCCGACATGGAGTTTCCAGCCACCGCGCGACCAGACGAGGAATTTCACGATCCGCTCGACGTGGCGCAGCGTCACGGCATCCGCCGCGGGATCGACGAGCGTCTCGAAACGCGAAACCAGCCCGTCTTCCCGCTCAAGGCCGAGCACCAGCGGCACCGCACGGCCCGTCCGGCGGACTTTTTCCAGATAGGCGCGCCGCTGGAGGACGGCCGGCTGGAAACCCGCATCGAGCGGTGCGGCGAGGGCGGGATGGCAGGACGTTGGTTTCATCGCATCGCAGGGTGCTTGAGGCTCCCCCGCATGCCCGTTTCCGGCCGTTTCCACGCATTTCCCGCAGACGGACCCGCAGGAGGCCCGGGACGGTGGGCGGTCTCTAACAAACCGCCCCGCGGATGGACGAAATCAGACGAAAAGCGCATGCAAAAGGAACGCCGGATTGTCATGGGCGGAGTGTATCGTGTAAAGGCCATTGTCGGCCCGCCGATCCGGCGGCTTGCAGGATTGAGAACGATTTGGATGACACGTTTTTTCGAAATGAGGCCAGCCACCACCACCCGGCTCTTGGACGTTTCCTCGCGCCGATTGTCTTTTGCAATTTTTCACTCAAGCCAATCGCGCCTCCCGCATCATTTTCATGAACGCCGGCTTGCGGCGGCGGACTTCGGTCAAGCCTTCCCGTATCTCACAACATTCCTTGCTCCCACCCGCGCGGTTTCGGCATGACAGGTGGCGCGCTTCCGCCCGGAGCGCATGTCTATGGATCGCGAAAGGTCAGCCCAAGCCAAGCCCATTCGGCTTCCCATGGCATCCAGCTTTCTCCATCCATTGTCATGCGGCCTGCGGGTGCGGATCCTTGGCGCTGATTTCCAGCAACTCGATGTCTCACCGGGAGTCTCTTCAATTTCAGCATCTCAACATTTCAGATTACAGCTTTTACCCCACGCAGGTCCCGTTTCCCCTCCAGCGCCGCTGCCGTGGAATCGTATTCCCGATCCTTCTCCGGCGACTCGCGCTGGTGGTCTCCGGCTGTCGTTCCGGCGGCTTCCTCGCTTCCGCTAGCAAGCGGTCGATGCACGCTTTCCGGGATTGCACCAACAGCCGCAAACGGTCCCGTTCCTGATACATCGCACGCAGACGCTTCGATGCTTGCCAGTGACCTACCTCAGCCGACTCTTCCAATAATCTGGATGCCTGCTCGCATGGGCGACAGCCGCGACCACGACCGTACTTCCCCGAATGAAATAAGCGATGTAGTAGGGAAACACCGGGCAGTTTACCCGACGAAAACCTCCATTTCTTTCACGCCACAAAAGCGGATGCTCCAGAATCGTCGAACAGACTTCCGCGATCTCGGCTCGGAACCGCTTGCCCAAGCCAAGCTGCTTTTCATCATAGTAATCGACCGTCACAAGAAACTCCGAGCGCGCTTCGGGCAGGAATTCCAGTTTCATGGGGCCAGCCGACGGTCGATCTCTGCAAACACCTCAGCTCCCGGAATCCCCTTGGTTTCTCCCGAGTCAAATTTCAGGATTCTCTCACGGATCTCCTCTGTCCAAGCATCGTCGATGCTCGTCGCTTCCTCGGGCTCCACACTCGCAAGAATCCGCTGGGCCAGGGCATACCGCTGGTCTGGAGGCAGTTGAATGGCTCCCTGAGCTAGAGCGTCAATCGTTTCGATCATGGCTGCAACCTGAATCAAGCCAGCTCCCGTGTCCAGTTTTGCCGCCGCTTCCATTCAGGAAATTCAAGTAGGGCGTGGCTGACGCGTCGACATCCTCTCTTCAAAACGGCACCTCGCCCGCCATTTCCCGCGCTTCCTCCGCCACGCGCTCGGCCTCGGCATGCAAGGTGGCGCGCTACCGCCGGGAGCGCATTCCAATGGGATGCGAAAGATCAGCCCAAGCCAAGCCCATCCGGCTACCCTTGGCATCCAGCTTTCTCCATCCATTGTCATGCGGCCTGCGGCGAGGCCGCGCCACCGCCAGCCTTATTGCGGATGAACGCCTGGGGATCTTTGGCGATGAGTTCCAGCAACTCGATGTCTCCCTTTTTCCTCGTCGCGGGCTTCGTTGATCGCCTGGGTGAGGAGTTCGTAGGTCTTGCGCATTTCCGGGTCGTGCTCGTGGAGATCCGGGTGAAACATCCGCACCAGCTTCTTCCAAAGCTGTTTCAGCCGCGCCGTCTCTTCCGCGTTGAGTTCCCGTTTCCCCTCCAGCGCCGATGCCGTGGAATCGTATTTGACCGACTGATAAAAAAGGGTATGGTCGCGCTATGTTCTTCGCTGAATTGCCCTATTTCAAAAAAGGCCGTTGGCAAAGTACTGACATCGTCCGAGCTGCTCCGGGTAAAAATCGAATTAACGGGTGATCCGTCTCGTGGAGCCCTCATCCGAGGCTCAGGCGGCATCCGTAAATTACGCGTGGCGGCTGGAGGCAAGGGCAAGAGCGGCGGAGCCAGGATGCTCTACTACCTTGTAGCCGACGACGCGATCATCCTGTGTTACATTTACCGGAAATCCGAAAAAGAAACGCCCACGCCAGCTGATTTGCGAGGAATTTCAAAAGAACTTAAACAGGAGAAGCCATGAAAAAGACCGAATTGAACCAGATCGCCCGCCAAGCCGCTGCAGTTGGCCGCGGAGAAATCAGAGCCGCACGTGTTACCCGGATCGACGTATTGCCGGACGGCAATGTGACCGAGGTTGAGGTGAACGCGGAGGAATTCCGCAAAATGCGGTCCACCGCATGGGATGCGAAAACCGAAGCTGCCCGGATCCGCCAGCGGCTCGGAATGACCCAACCCGAATTTGCCTCACTGCTCGGAATCCCGATCGCCACATTGCGAAAGTGGGAGATCGGGCCAAGCCAACCCAGCGGTGCCGCCCGCACCCTCTTGCTGCTCGCCGAAAAACACCCTGGCTTGGTCAAAGAAGCGGCCGAACGCGCCGTGGGCGCTGCTTGACCGAATGGCTGTGACAAACACCCGCTAAAACGGCACCTCGCCCGCCAGTTCCCGCGCTTCCTCCGCCACGCGCTCGGCCTCGGCATGCAGGGTGGCGCGCTCTCGATGAGAGCGCATGCCAAAGGAACGGGAAAGCAAAACCCAAGAATCGTCCGCCCGGCTTTCCTTGGCATTCAACTTTCCCCCCTTTGTCATGCGGCCTGCGGCGAGGCCGCGCTACCGTCCTCCCGCTGCGCGGCGGCGATCCGGTCGATGACTTTTTCGTCCTGCTCCACCACCCGGAAGACTTCCATCTCGGCGCTGGCGCGGAGTTCGTCGAGGGTTTCGATCATCTCCAGAAGTCTCGCCTGGAGGTGCTCATAGAACGACCGCAGTTCTTCCAAAGGTGGCGCGCTACCGCCGGGAGCGCATGCCAATGGGATGCGAAAGGTCAGTCCAAGCCGAGCCCATTCGGCTTCCCATGGCATCCAGCTTTCTCGATCCATTGTCATGCGGCCTGCGGCGAGGCCGCGCCACCGCCAGCCTTATTGCGGATGAACGCCTGGGGATCTTTGGCGATGCGTTCCAGCAACTCGATGTCTCCCTTTTTCCTCGTCGCGGGCTTCGTAGATCGCTTGGGTGAGGAGTTCGTAGGTCTTGCGCATTTCCGGGTCGTGCTCGTGGAGATCCGGGTGAAACATCCGCACCAGCTTCCTGCGGAAATGTTCATGCCCGCAGCCCACGGTGCCATTTCATTTGGCGCAATGCGCTGGTTCGTGGAAACGATGGTTTGCAAAGGTATTGCGATTCGCTAATCTCAAGGCATGAACTTGCTCTTGGAAATCCCCGACCGCATCGCGGAAACGCTCCCCGCTTCCTCTGCGGAACGGCAAAGCGCAATGCGGTTTGCGCTTGCCTGTGGCTTGTTTGCCATGGGCGAGGCCGACAGCGGTTCCGCTGCGGAACTCGCTGGCATGAGCCGACTGGGATTTCTCGAAGCATACGGCAAACACGGTCTGCAACGCCCCTATCATGTCGAGGATCTGACGGATGACATCGCCTTCGCCCGCCATCGCTGACACGTCGGCTCTTTCGGCGCTTTGCAGAATCGGGCGACTCGAAATCCTGCGATGGCGTTTCCTGTCGGTGATCGTGCCGCACGCTCCTCATGGAACTCGAAGCGGCGGGTGACAGGGATCTCACCAGCATGATCGATCAAGCATGCGAGGCGGGATGGATGCGGGTTGCCGATCCGTCCATATCGGGCTGGCAGGCTCCGGTCAGTCGTCTCGGTCCGGGTGAAACAGCCGCGCTTGCCTTGGCGGTCGCAATGCCCGAGGCCGTCTTGCTCATGGACGAACGCCGTGGCCGCCGGGCGGCCCGGATGCTTGGGCTGACGACGACCGGCGTCCTGGGCCTGCTCATGTGGGCCAAACAGGCAGGGCACCTCGACAGCCTCTCGCAGGCCATTCATGCCCTGCGCACCCATGACAGCTTTTTCATCGATCCTGAACTCTTGCGCCAAGCCCTGGCAGCGGTCGGCGAAGAGCTGGAAGGTCCTTTGTAAACCCATCGTCTCCTCTCCCTCAAAACGGCACCTCGCCCGCCAGTTCCCGCGCTTCCTCCGCCACGCGCTCGGCCTCGGCCTGCAGGGTGGCGCGCTTCCGCCCGGAGCGCATGTCTATGGATCGCGAAAGGTCAGCCCAAGCCAAGCCCATTCGGCTTCCCATGGCATCCAGCTTTCTTCATCCATTGTCATGCGGCCTGCGAGTGCGGATCCTTGGCGCTGATTTCCAGCAACTCGATGTCTCACCGGGAGTCTCTTCAATTTCAGCATCTCAAGATTACAGATTTTAGCTTATACCCCATCGCCTCTTCCAAAGCTGTTTCAGCCGCGGGAGAACCCATTCGTCGGACGCTATCGCCTGAAAAGTCCGAATGCAGGGTGGCGTCTTTCGTGTTTCACCACGGTCACCCGAATGGAATCATCGCTGACAATTCGAAACAGGATCACATAAGGAAAGCGCTTCATCAGTGATCTCCGGATGTCGCCACTGGCCACCATCCACCGGGTTGGCATCGCTGCGATCATCAGAATCTGCCGTTCAAACTCATCCACGAAATCACTCCCGAGGCCAGGGGAACACGCCTCGTAGTGTTCCCGAATCTCCTCAAGTTCGTCGGCAATCGCTGGGTGGTAGTCGATCCTCATCTTCTCAAGCGGCTCATCAGGTCGCTGTGGGAAATTGGAGCGACTGCTCCGGATTCCAGTTCGGCATCCCGCGCCAGTGCCAAGGCCAAGGCATCCTCATCGCTGCGGTCCGCTGCAAGGGCGTAGGGATCTTCCACGCTTTCCCACAGGGATGCGGCCAAGAGTGCACGCTCTCTTGCGGGGAGTCGCAGTGCTTCCGGGGCGATTTGGTCGATGCTCATGGCATCTTCCTACGCTGGAATCGCTCTCGTGAAAAGAGGGAATCTTTCTGATGCCCGGGAGCGCATGTCAATGGATCGCGAAAGGTCAGCCCAAGCCAAGCCCATTCGGCTTCCCATGGCATCCAGCTTTCTCCATCCATTGTCATGCGGCCTGCGGCGAGGCCGCGCTACCTCTAGCCTTGATTGAGGATGAACGCCTGCGGGTCCTTGGCGATGCGTTCCAGCAACTCGATGCCTCCACGGTCGCCTCTTCAATTTCAACATTTCAGTTTTCAGCATTTCAACTTTTACCCTACGCAGTTCCCGTTTCCCCTCCAGCGCAGATGCCGTGGAATCGTATTCCCGATCCTTCTGCGCCGACTCGCGTTGGTAGTCTTCGGCTGTGGCCCCGGCGGCTTCCTCTCCTTCTGCCAGCAGGCGGTCGATGAAGGCTTTCCTAAATTGCAGCAACAACCGCAGCCGGTCGCGTTCCTGATACGTCGCCCGCAGCGACGCGAAGAGTTTGGAACGGACGGAATCCCCCTTCGACTTCTCGATCCCGTATTCCAGTTCCAGTTCCGCCAAGCGGTTCCGCGATGCCTCCACCAGACGTTGGTAAAGCTCCATCTCCGGCTGCTGGAAAACCACCAGACCGGCGGCAACGGATGTACCTCCCGGATTCTCCTGGATTTGCAGGTCGAGAAACGCCGCGTCTTCCAGCCCGCAGCCATTGTCCAGTTGTGTGAGATACCAGCGGCCCATCGCCGAACTCCGCTCGTTCGTGGACTCCGCCAGCCACTCCAGCCACGACCTCAACTCCGCATCCTCCTGCGCCTACTGAGGATTTGGAATATATGCTTGTTAGTCGGGACCGCATCGATGGGAGAACCGGAGGCCGGGTGGGGGTAGTTCAGGGTCACAGATCTCTCTTGCAGGCAGCTATTGCCTCTGAGAGTGCCCTCTTGTCTCCCAAACGGTCTGCCTCAAAGACCGCACATAGTCGCGAGACGTCCAAATACGGGATTTTTTTAGCATTGAAACCGTTCTGAATCAGCACTTTTGCACCCCCTTGGGCTTGACGCAAAAATGGCTAATTGCTCGGCGACATGACTTGGTGATTCCGGATCCCGATAAGTCCGGTAAAAATCCCGAGGCGCATCGTTCGGAAGGAGATGGGAATCAAGGTTCCGTTGCTGAAGAAGCAGTTCCCCCTTCACCCAATCATCGCGGTCTTCCCGCTGTTTAACACAAGTCTGAAGCATGCATCCCCCAATG
>JALOUA010000057.1 GCA_025457625.1 Akkermansiaceae bacterium | reverse complement strand
GATCTCGCGCGGCTGGACGGTCATCGAGACGCCATCGACCACGGCGCGCCCGCCGTAGGTCTTGCGCAGGCCGTTGGCGAAGAGCACGGCGGTTTCGGTATGGCAGACGGTGGAGCCGGGGTCGTGCATGGGTGGAGGCCGGGAGGAGGGTTTAGCGCTCTTGGTTGAGGTTTCCGCCCATGTCCCAGTTGCCTTCGGTGACGAAGGAGCCGTTTTGCTGGATGCGCAGGCTGAGGTTCGGCTGGTTGGCGCGCATGAAGGTGGTGCCTTGTCGCACCCATGGATATCCGCCGGTGAGCACGATCTCACCGGTCTGCGTGTGATAGGTGAAAATCGCGCCGCTGGCCTCGACCGGCTCCTTGCCGGCCTCGGGCTGCTGTTGGAGGATGCGCACCGCGCCGGTGGCCACGATGCGTTCCACATCGCCAAACTTCGCGCCAAGAGCCATGCCGGGTTGCTTGTCGGGAGTTTTCGCTGTGGCGGGTTCCTCCGGTTTTTTTGTGAGGAAGATTTTCAGTTCGTTGGCCCCGTTGAGTGAGAATCGCGGATCGGCCACGCGCACGTTCTTGAGATACACGAACAGGCCGGCATCGGCGTCGAAATACATGCCGCCATCGCAGGAGATGACCGTGTCGGAAGGGCCGGGTTTCACATCGAGCGGTTGCGCCGGTTTGGGCATGGTGGCGGGGGCATCGGCCAGAAGTTCCGCTCGTTCGAGAAAGGAGGTGGCTGCGGCGGTCGCGGCGGCCGAGGATTCGAGTTCAGCGCGCAGGTTGGCGCGGGCGTTCTCGCCGGCCACGGCATGCGTGGCAGCGGCGGTCGCGGCATCCCTCTGGGTGGCGGCGGCTTGTTCCGGCGTCAATGGGGCGGGCGGCGCGGCAGCCAGTGTGGCGGATGCGGCGATGGCCGTGGCCGCGCTGCGGAGCGGGGTGGACTTCGAATTCATGGTGGTCTCGGTGGCGGCTTGGATCCAGGTGACGGCGGGCCCTTTGAGAAAGCCTTCGCCCTGTTCGAGGGAATAAACCAGTCCGTTGCCCCGGGCATGGATGCGGTCGGCCTGGATGGTGACTGTTTCATGCGAACGCAGCAGGCCCTTGCCCTGGTCGAGCAGGGCCTTGACGAGATCGACGCGTCCGCGCGGGCTGCGGTCCGGGTTGAAGA
Organism: Akkermansiaceae bacterium; assembly: GCA_025457625.1. Classification (GTDB taxonomy): domain Bacteria; phylum Verrucomicrobiota; class Verrucomicrobiia; order Verrucomicrobiales; family Akkermansiaceae; genus Luteolibacter. Next base: position 24,980 of record JALOUA010000057.1, on the reverse strand, counting down.
ATTCGATGCTGACCGTATCGCCGGCGATGACATCCTCGGAAACAAGCGTCATCGTTTGCGCCTTGAGCACGCCGCTGAGGCGGCGGTCGTCGTCGTAGCGCGGCAACATCACCCGCTGCAACTGGCTGCCGGGGGGCAGCAGGGCGACGGCGGAGAGTTTTTTCTTGGGCGCGGGCAGCGACGACTCTTTGCCGCTGGCGGCCAGGGCGGGTGCCAGGAGAAACAGGGCTGGGAGGATGGCGCGCAAAAATCGTGAGGGTTGGCGGTGATTCAATGCGCCGCGTGATGGATGGCGATGAGTTTGACGAGCAGGTCCTCGATGAACTCGAGCGGAATCTGGTTGGGGCCGTCGGACATCGCATTGGCGGGGTCCGAGTGGACTTCCATGAACAGGCCGTCCACGCCGGTGGCGATGGCGGCGCGGGCGAGCACGGGAGCGAGTTCGCCGTCGCCGCCGGTGGTGCCGCCGAGGCCGCCGGGGCGCTGCACCGAGTGGGTGGCGTCGAAGACGACGGGCAGCCCTTCCTTGCGGATCCAGTAAAGCGAGCGCATGTCGGCCACCAGGTTGTTGTAGCCGAAGGTGGTGCCGCGCTCGGTGATGAGGAAGCGCTCGCAGCCGAAGGCGCGCATTTTTCCGGCAATGTTCACGGTGTCCCACGGCGCGAGGAACTGGCCTTTTTTCACGTTCACGGCGCGGCCGGTTTTGGCGGCGGCTTCCAGCAGATCCGTCTGGCGGCAGAGGAACGAGGGGATTTGCAGCAGGTCGATGTGCTCGGCGGCGATGTCGGCCTGTTCGGCGGTGTGGATGTCGGTGGTGACGGGGATGTCGAGTTCCTTGGATATCTCACCGAGGATGCGGCAACCCTCATGCACGCCGGGACCGCGGAAGGAATCGACGGATGTGCGGTTCGCCTTGTCGAACGAGGCCTTGAACAGGAAATGGATGCCGGTGCGCCCGGCGATTTCCTTGAGCGAGCGCGCCATTTCCCAGGCGAAGGCCTCGTTTTCCAAGGCGCAGGGACCGAGGATGAAAAACGGCACGGGTCCGCCGACGGGGACGTTGCCGATGTTGAAGGGTTCGAAGGACATGGTGGAGACGGAAGACTTGAGGAACCAAGACGCAAGAAAAGAGATCAGGAGGTTTTCGCGGCTTGGTAGAGGGGTTTGAGGTTCTGGAGCGCGGTGTCGAGCAGTTTCGTCTCGGATTCTGTGAGGTTGCCGCGGGTTTTGGAAGCCAGCATTTCAAGCGAGTCGATGACGGATTTGGCGGCGCGCAGGTTGATGGATTTCTCCCCCGTATGCGGGTTGGGGATCTGGCCGAGGAACAGGCCGGCGTTCTGCGCCTGCAGGATGACGAACTCGTTGAAGCGCGGATCGGGCGTGTCGGGCATGGCGCGAGGCTATGACGGTCTTTGCGAAATACGCAGCCCAAAAACGAAATGCCGGAAACCATTGGGGCCATTGCCTCGGCTTTTATTACCACCTGCCCGAAGCAGGCGAAGGGGACGGCTCCGTCTCGGCGCACTTGCACTGCCAAAGAGTGGGTGACCGCACTGCGCCAGCCGGTTTTCCCGCCGCCGATGAGCTTATCGAATGGCGCGGGCTGCACGTCGCGGGCTTTCTTGGATTTGCGCCAGTGGAATCGCAAGCCCTTCGAGGATTCCATCCCAGACACCGGCTTCACCGTGCAGTCGCCGCCATGTGGAAAACCCCGGCGAAAAGCACGAGTTGGAGCCCGCCCAAGGCCAGCAGGCGGTTGTAGGCGGGGCCAGGCGGCAGTGTGAGGACACCCCAGCAAATCCGCAGGCCGATCAACATGACAGGCACGCTGGCGAAGACCAGCATTGGCTGCCCGAGGGCGAGCCACGCCAGACCGGCAAATGCGGCGATTTTGATCTCCAGCCAGATGATGGCGGCTGCGGGTTTCGGCCCCAACCGCACGGCCAGTGTGCGCTTGCCGGTGGTGGCATCCTCTTCGCGGTCGCGGAAGTTGTTGATTGAAATGAGCACTGCCGAAAGCAAGCCCACCTGCAAGCCAAGCAGCCAGGCCGCCGGCGGCCAGGCGCCGGTTTGGATGAACACGGTGCCAGCCACCGCCACCAGCCCGAAAAACAGAATCACGAACAACTCGCCCATTCCTCGATAGGCCAGCGGAAACGGCCCGCCCGTGTAGCCATAGGCCAAAAACAACGAGGGAATCCCGATCCACATGATCGGCCAGCCGCGCGCGTTGAAAAGCACAATCCCGCAGCCGAGCGCCACCCACAGGAAGCACACCGCGATGAACATGACGGTGCCTGCGCTGAGCATGCCGGAAGCCGTCACCCTCTGAGGTCCAAGCCGACGTCCCGTATCCGCGCCTTTGCGCGAGTCGATCGCATCATTGAAAAAATTGGTCGCGATCTGGATCGCCACCGCGCCAAGCAGGGTATGGAGGGCGAGCCAGCCATCGAATTCCCCACTGAGTTTCCATGCCAGCACGCACCCGAGCCACACCGGCACAATCGCTGCTGGCAGGGTTTTCGGACGTGCGGCGAGGACGCAGGAGCGCAGAAAAGTGGCGGACACGCCCGAAATTGAAGATTGCCAACCGGAATTCAAACACTCAAATCACCCGGCTCGGAATTTCAGCATTTGAACGATTGGCTGCGACAAAGTGTCTCAACTAGAGGACACCTTGTCGTTTTTCCTTTTGGACGCGCACTTTTCCGTAAATCACGGATCACTCTGAATCAACAGGTTACGTTTTCGGACCTTTTGGGCATACTCAGTGCTGAAATGATACCGATTCATGTTTCTGCACGGGAATTGGATTTTTGTATTTACAAATGGCATACAATGAAGTTATTTTCAGAAAAATAGGAATAAAACCCAGCCCGTAGCGTTTAAATAGCAACCCCACAACACCATGGCATACGAATCCGAAGGCAGCCTGAAGCTCTACTTGAGAGAAATTTCCAAGACTCCCTTGCTCACACCGGAGGAGGAAATCCAGCTCTCCGAGCGGATCAAGAAGGGCGACACCGAAGCGCGTTCGCACATGATCCGCGCCAATCTCCGTCTGGTCGTCAAAATCGCCCAAGACTATGCCAATTACGGCATGCCTGTCACCGATTTGATCTCAGAAGGCAACATCGGCCTGATGAAAGCCGTCGAACGCTTTGATCCCGACAAAGGCGGCAAGCTTTCCACCTACGCCGCGTGGTGGATCAAACAATCCATCAAACGCGCGCTTGCCAACCAGTCCAAAACCATCCGCCTGCCGGTCCACATGGTGGACAAGATTGCCAAAATGCGCCGCATCGCCGCAATCCTGACCGAGGCCTTGGGCCGCGAGCCGACCGACGAGGAACTTGCCGACGAGATCGGTCTTCCCCGTCGCAAGCTTGCCATGCTGCGCCAGGCGTCCCATCGCCCGACCTCGCTTGACGCACCGATCAACGAGGGCGAGGCCACCGAATATGGAGAAATCATCAGCGACGAGCGCGCCGTCAACCCGCTTGACATGCTCTCGGACAAAAACCTCCATGGCGAACTCGACGGCCTGCTCTCCGTGCTCGACGAGCGCGAACGGCGCATCATCGACGAACGTTTCGGTCTCAATGGCCGCAAGGCCCTGACTCTCGAGGAAGTGGGCCGTGAATTCGGAGTGACCCGCGAGCGCATCCGCCAGCTTCAGAACTCGGCGCTCACCAAGATGCGCCGCGCATTGCGCAAGAAGGAGAAACCGTTGCCCAAGCCGCTGGCCAGCGGCTTGGCAGGTGTTTGATTTTAGTGTGTTCGGCCAGCCTGTGAGCAACCGCGGCGGGAAATCCGCCGCGGTTGTTTTTTGGGCGCAGAGGGGGGCGCGCTCCAAATCCGTGTTTTCACAGAAGCTTCACCACTTGAGCAGCCGGGTGACGGCGGCGCGGAGGGCGGTTTCGAGAACCGCCGCCTCGCCATGGGTCAGCGGAATGGCGACCTTGCGCAGGGATTTGTCGGCAGCGTCCTGGCGTGACAGGCTCACGAGGTAGGGCGCGCGCTCCGGGTCCTCGCGCAGCGTGATTTCAAACGCGCTGTTGGCCTTTTCCGACTGGTGGAAGAGTTTGGCTTGCGGTGTGCGGCCCTGCAGGGTGGCGAGCACGAGGCCCAGATCCGATAGCCCCCATTTCATGGTGATTTTGTTTTCCCAGTCGAACTGCTTTTCACCGGATTGAGCGGCACCGTCCACAAACACGGCGGCCTTGCCGCGGTTGAGGCCGAAGCGGATCACCCCGCCGCTGCCGCGGGCGTTCGGTTTGTAGATGGCGTAATCCGGCGTGCGTTCTTCTTTGGCGGTGGCCGGGGTTTCCGTTGGAGTCATTGCAGGTTCCAGAACATTGGTTTTCATCGTGGTTGGGGGTTGGATTCACGGGCACAGTGACCGGCTTTTCGCCCGGCGTCAAATAAAACATGTTCAAAAGAACATATTTTTCCGAATTGGTGGAATTCATCAAAAATCCCGGGGTCGCGAATCCTGCCGTTCTTTGCGCTTTTCGATCCGGCCCGGACCACCGTAGGCTGCGGGCGTGTTGCAGATCGTGTTCAACGAAATCAGTGCGGCCGAGCTATCGGGGCTGGACACCTTGGAACAACTGGAGCTGCTGGAAGAGTTCAAGGTCGGCAAGGAGGACCTTGAGAACCTCAACGGCGAGCGTTTCGGCAAGATCGAGCGCGATGGCACCGTGCTCTACCGCTACCGGTCGAAGGACTACCGGTTTTACTTCGAGGTCCGGGACGGGGCGGTGATCGTGCACCGGGTGCTGCACAAGGGGACGTTTTCGGATTTCCTGTTCCGCTCGAAGATGCCGCTGGCGGAGGACGAGGCGCTGGCCGGCTCCAAGCATTTCTGGAAACTCATCGACGAGGGCCGCAACGCGCGCCGGATGTGACCCGCGGGATTTTTTCCTTTCGCCCGGTGCGCACATGCCGCTAGATATGCCAATCATGAAATGGCTGATGTATCTGATTCTCCTCGTGATGGGCGGGACATGCTGGGTGTTTTTTTCCAAAAAAGGGGCTGAAATCCGCGACGTTGAGCAAAAGATCATCCAGGTGGAGAACATCGGTGATCCGGGTGATGAGCTTCCGGCACTCAAATCCAGGCTGGGCTCGCTGGAAGGGGACCGGACCCTCAGCGGCATCCTGCTGACGTTCATCAGTGCCGGCATCGCCGGCATCATCGTCGTGGTGTATCTGCTGCCCTTCTTCGCGCAACGGGTCACCCATGCGGTCTATGACAGTGCGGAAATGATCGAGAAGGACGTGATGCACGACGCCCGCGTGCTGGTCGCGCAGGGCGAGTATCACGCCGCGATCGAGGCCTTCAAGGAGGCGGCCAAGGCCGAGCCGCTGAACCGATTGCCATGGGTGGAAATCGCCAAGATTTACAAGGACAACCTTGAGGACCCGGAGGCGGCGATTCAAACGATCCGCTACGCGCTTGAAAGCCAGGAGTGGGAGATCAACGACGCGGCCTATTTCCTGTTCCGGCTTGCCGAGTTGTATGACGAGGTTGTGGGCGACCGCGCCACCTCGATTGCCATCCTGCAACAGGTGGTCGAGCAGTTTCCCCGCACCCGCCACTCGGCCAATGCCAATGCCAAGCTCCATGAGTGGGGCGTTGACCAGCAGGAGCAGATGGTGCCACAGGCGCCGGCGATGCCGGAACCGCCACCGCCCTCCGTGGTGGGCAATCGTTACGAAGTCCCCGCTGTGGATGAGGACGAAACGGGCCGGGGCGCCTGATTCACAAACCACGGGCCGCCATGGGCAGATGCCTCACTGCCATGCGGAACGGGTTGCGGGACGGCAGCGGACGTCATCCGCTGTTCGCCGCCGCGCTGGTGACGGTTGCGGGAGTCGCGGCTGCGGACATGGGCCTGCCGTGGGGTCTTCTGGCGGTGTCCCTGTGCGTCGCAACGGGTCTGATATGCGGTGGGTGGCGTCAGGCACTGACTTGGTTCGTGTGTGGCGGGCTGGCGGTCGGGGTTTTCACCTGGCGTGAAAGCTCAAGGGAGCGGGCGGAGACGGAACTCCTGGCCTCGCGCGGGGGGCTCACGACAGCCCGCATGTTGGAGGACGGGCGCGGCAACGAGAGATTCTGGCATGCTCCGGCGAAAATCACTGCGGGGCCGCATGCGGGAGCGAAAGTCTGGTGGCTGGGTCGTGGAGAAGTGCCGGTGGCTGGCGCGCGGGTGCGGGCGAAAGGCGGGTTCCAGCCGCTGCAGCGGCCGCGCAACCCCGGCGAATTCGATCGCGCGGCATGGCTCCGCAGGCAGGGCGTGGCGGCCGAATTCCGCAGCATGGGCACCGACGATGAGGTGGCGACGGGAAAACCGGCGGCTCTCGGCGCATGGATCCGGCATGGTTTCCGCGAGCGACTGGTTGCGGGCCTGCCGGAGGATTCGCAGGAGGCGCATGTGATCCGCGCAATGGTGATCGGCGAGCGCCCGCCGGATGAAGAGCGTTTGATTGCGGCTTTTCTCAATAGTGGAACGCTGCATGTTTTCAGTGTCAGCGGCTTGCATGTGGCAATGGTGGCAGGTTTCGGATGGCTGTTGCTGGGATGGGCGGGCGTGCCCCGGCGACAGGCGGTGCCGTTGCTCATCGCGCTGGCATTCGGCTACGCATGGATCACAGGCAATTCCCCGCCGGCGGTGCGTTCCGCATGGATGCTGGCGGTGTTTCTCGGGGCTTTCGTTTTCCGCCGGCGGCCGGATCTGCTCAATTCGCTCGGTGCGGTTCTGTTAGCCGCCATGCTGTGGGATGGCCGGCTGTTGTTCCAAGCCGGCGTCCAGCTCTCGTATGGCGTGGTGGCGGCCATCGCGCTGGGCTCCGCATGGGCGGCAAGGACATTCTCATGGATGACACAACCCGAACTCTACCTGCCTTTCCGGCAAATGACGCGTTGGCAGCAGCACCTGTTGAAAATGCGGCGGAATATCGCCGGTTCGCTCGCCGTCTCACTGGCGGCAGGCGTGGGTTCCGCGCCGCTCACGGCGTTTCACTTCGGCCTCGTCACGCCGGTTTCGGTCATTGCCAGCCTGGTGCTGGTGCCACTCGTTTTCGTCCTGCTTGGCTGCGCGCTTGTCTCCGCCGCGCTTTACAGCATCTCGCCGCCGCTGGCACGTGCCTTGAACCAGCTCAACGGCCTCGTCGCTAACACCTGTGTGCTTGCGGCGGAGGGTTTCTCAGCCATTCCCGGCAGTCATTTCGTCCTGCGGGCCGACAACCGCCCGGCGCTGCTTGTCTATGATCTCGAATACGGCGCCGGTGCGGCCTGTTTCAGCGATGGCAACAACTCCGCCGTCTTGATCGATTGCGGATCACGCCAGAGTTTCGACTATGTCGTCGCCCCCTCGCTGCGAAAACTTGCCATCACTCCCGATTCGGTGGTCATCAGTCATCCGGACGGCGGCCACCTCGGCGGCGGTCCCCTTGTCTGGGAAAGGTTCCCGATCCGCCAGGTCCTGCTGCCGGTGGAGCGTGCGCGCAGCCCGACCTTCCGCGCATGGATCGAAAAAGCGCCACCCGCCGGCATCCGGTTGCTCCATACCTCCAGCCTGCGCCTGCTTCCGCTGCCCGATGGCGCAAGACTGGAAGTCCTGCACGCGCCCGATGCACAGGCTCACAACGCACTCGCCGATGACCGCGTCGCCGTTTACCGCCTCCACTGGCGCGGCTGGAAAATCCTCTTCACCAGCGATGCGGGCATGGGCACCGAACTGCGCATGCTCGACAATCCAACAGACGTCGCCGCGGATGTCATCATCGCGGGCCGCCACCGCAGCGACCTCTCGTTGTGCGACCGCTTTCTGGACGCGGTCAATCCGCTGGCCATCATCGCGTCCAACTCGCCCTATCCCGAGGGTGAAGCCATCCTGCCGGCCACCATCGCCTATTGGAAATCCCGCGGCATCCGTGTGATCGACCAGCGTGAATCCGGCGGAGTCACCCTGCGCGTGAATGAAGACGGGAAATTGCACATCGAGGGCTTTCTAACCGACACGCCGGTCATTCTGTCGCCGCGTTGAGCGGTCTGCGGCAGCGCAGGCGCCACATCGTTTTGCCCTCGCTTTCCCATAGCTCCTGGAAATCGGTTTTCGGATGATGAAACTCATCGCCCTCCCAGGGCAGGCGTTCGAAACCACCGAAGTCCGCCACCTTTTCCTCCGCCCAGCGGAAGTAATCCTCGTGATCGGTCATGAACAGGAACTCGCCGCCCGGTTCCAGCGCGCGCCGCACGGCTGTTAGAAAATCCTCCCGCACCAGCCTGCGCCGGTGGTGGCGCACCTTCGGCCAGGGGTCCGGACACAGCAGATGCAGGCGCGAAACCGAAGCCTCCGGCAGCAGCCACTCCACCACGTAGCGGCTCTCCAGCCGCAGGACCCTCGCGTTGGCCAGCCCGTTTCGCGTGAGCTTGCGGCAGACCTTGCGCACGCGTCCCAGCAGCCGTTCCACGCCGATGAAATCCCGCTCCGGATGGTGTCGCGCCATTTCCAGCAGAAACGACCCGTCGCCACAGCCGAGATCGACCTCCAGCGGGCGGCCCGGCCGGCGGATCTCCGCACGCCCCAATTCGCGGAAATAGTGCGCCGGCACCAGTTCGCCGGCCATCGGCGGTCGCGGAAGGATGTGCAGCGCTTGATTCGGCATGGCCGCGCGTTGTAGCCCGCCGCGGCATTTCCTCAATCCCAAATCCCGGGCCGCAAACCCGCCGGTTTGCGGAAAACCGCGCATTTTGTGCGCTTTGAACCCACGGTGTTGACGCCTCCGCCCCGCCATGCACAATTCCGGCCCGCCGGGCGGAAAAGCCGCGTTGGCACTCCCCAAATACAGCCATGACCACCATCGCCATCAACGGATTCGGCCGCATCGGCCGCCTTGTCTTCCGCGCCCTTGTCGAACAAGGCCACCTCGGAAAAACCTTCAACGTCGTTGCCGTCGGCGACATCGTCCCCGCCGACAACCTCGCCTACCTGCTCAAGTATGATTCCACGCAGGGCCGCTTCAACGGCACGGTTTCCTCCAAGAAATCCTCACCGGATCTTGCCGATGACGACATCATCGTCGTCAACGGCCACGACATCAAGGTCGTGAGCGCCCGCACACCGGACGGCCTGCCATGGAAGGAAATGGGCGTCGAGATTGTCATCGAGTCCACCGGGTTGTTCACCGACGCGGAGAAGGCCAAGGGCCACATCACCGCCGGCGCGAAGAAAGTCATCATCTCCGCGCCCGCCAAGGGTGAGGACGGCACCTTCGTCCAGGGCGTCAACGACGACCAATACGATCCCAAGAAACATCATATCATCTCCAACGCGAGCTGCACCACCAACTGCCTCGCGCCGCTCGTGCACGTGCTGCTCAAGGAGGGCATCGGCATCGAGGAAGGCCTGATGACCACCGTCCACTCCTACACCGCCACGCAGAAGACCGTGGACGGTCCTTCGCGCAAGGACTGGAAGGGTGGCCGCACCGCCGCGCTCAACATCATCCCGTCCACCACCGGCGCCGCCAAGGCGGTCGCGCTGGTTTGCCCGGAAGTGAAGGGCAAGCTCACCGGCATGGCCTTCCGCGTGCCGACCCCCACCGTGTCTGTCGTGGACCTCACCGTGAAGACCGTGAAGGAAACCTCGCTCGCGGAAATCAAAGGCCTGCTCAAGAAAGCCTCCGAAACCTACCTCAAGGGCATCCTCGAATACACCGAGGACGAGGTGGTTTCCACCGACTTCATCCACAGCGCCGCCTCGTCCATCTTCGACGCCGGCTCGTCCATCGAGCTCAACTCCCGCTTCTTCAAGCTCATCAGCTGGTATGACAACGAGTGGGGTTACTCCAACCGCGTCATCGACCTGCTTCACGACATGGTGAAGAAAGGCATCTGATTTCATCTGACAAGATTTCAGCGCTTCATCACAAACGGCGGTCCCCGCGGGGCCGCCGTTTTTTTGTCCGCGCCTCATTTCTCTATCCCGCACCATGCGGCTTCACGCCGGTCTGGCGCTGGCGAGCTCCGCCGCCCTGGCGATTTGCAGGAGTTTCGCCTCGCCGAGATGCGGGCCGAGGATCTGCAGGCCGGTGGGCAGGTTCCGGCCGCCGTCGAAATCCGATAGGCCGCAGGGCACGGAGATGCCGGGGATGCCGGCGAGGTTGGCGGAGAGGGTGAAAATGTCCGAGAGATATTCGTGGAGCGGATCATCGGCATAGGCTCCGAGTCTGCGGGCCGGCGTGGGTGCGACCGGCGAGACGATGGCATCGACCTTTTGGAAGGCGTCTTCGAAATCCCGGCGGATCAGCGTGCGGATTTTCTGCGCGCGGCCGTAGTAGGCGTCGTAATAACCGGATGAAAGCACGTAGGTTCCCAAAATGATGCGGCGTTTCACCTCCGGGCCGAAGCCCTCCTCGCGGGATTTTTTGTAAAGATCGAGGATGTCGGCCGGGTTGGCGGCGCGGTGGCCGTAGCGGATGCCATCGAAGCGCGCGAGGTTGGACGAGGCCTCGGCCGGAGCGATGACATAATAAGTGGCCACGGCGTGTTCGGTGTGTGGCAGCGAGATTTCGATGATATCCGCTCCCTGGGCGGCCAGCCTCTGGATCGCCTCCTCGACGTTTTTGCGCACACCGGGATCGATGCCCCCGCCGAAGTATTCCCTGGGCACGCCGAGCTTCATGCCCTTCACGCCCGCGTTGATTTCCGTTAGATAATCCGGTGCCGGCACATCGAGACTGGTGGAGTCCGCCGGATCGAAGCCGGCGATGGCCTGCAGGATGAGGGCCGCATCCTCGACAGTGCGGGTGAGCGGGCCGATCTGATCGAGCGACGAGGCGAAGGCGACCAGACCGTAGCGGGAAACCCGGCCGTAGGAGGGTTTGAGGCCGACCACGCCGCAGTGGGAGGCGGGTTGGCGGATCGAGCCACCGGTATCGGAGCCGAGCGCGGCGATGGCGGAACCGGCCGCCACGGCCGCGGCGGACCCCCCGGAGGAACCCCCGGGAATGCGCCCTGTGTCGTGCGGGTTGCGGGTGGTTTGCAAGGCGGAGTTTTCGGTGGAGGAACCCATCGCGAACTCGTCCATGTTCATGCGGCCGAAGGGAATGGCTCCGGCGGCCCGCAGTTTGCGGATGACCGTGGCGTCGTAAGGCGAGCGGTAGTTTTCCGATAGAAACTTCGAGCCACAGGTGCAGGGCTGGCCGAGCACGTTGATGTTGTCCTTGATGGCGATGGGGATGCCGCCGAGTGGCAGGGAGAGGTTCGCAGCCGCGGCTTCGGCGAGCGCGGATTCAAGGTCGTGGCAGAGATAGGCGCCGATCTGGCGGTCGTGATCCGCGATGTCTCCCGCGAGCCGCTCAAGGATGGCGGAGGGAGTGGTTTCTCCGGCAAGGAGCTGCTGGCGAAGGGTGGAAATGGACATTTGAAATTTGAAATTTGAAATTTCTGGTCAGGCGTCGGTGACGACTTTGGGGACGCGGATCTGACCCTGGGCCTGGTCGGGCGCGTTTTGCAGCAAGGCGGCGGGCGTCAGGCTCTGGTGCGGGACATCGTCGCGCATCCGCCCGAAAACCGGCGCGGGATGGGCGGTGGGCTCAATGCCGGCGACGTCCAGCCGCGTCAGCGCCTCGGCGTGCCGCAGAATGGCCTCCAACTGCGGCTGGAAAACCGCCACCTCGTCGTCACTCAATTCAAGGCGCGCGAGATTGGCGACATAGCGGACATCGATGTGGCTGTGGGGCATGGGCGAAACGTCGGGAAACAAGCGCCGGTTTCCAAGTGCCAAGTTGCCGGAAACCGGGACTGTAAAAATAATTTTAGAATTCTTTGAACATTCGGAAAACCTGAAGGTCTATCACCAACGTAAGCGACGGGAAACCGCGCTGGTGTAACAGCACAGTTGTCTGCCGTAGTCCATGGGTGTGGATGTGGGCAAGATGACTTCGGCCGCCGGGGAAGGGACTCCCCGGCGGCCATCTTTTTTGGGGGATGGGCCGCCGGTTTGGGCCTCAGCCGAGGTATTTGTCGCCGCGCAGCACCTCGACCTCTGCGGCATAGACGATGACCGACCAGTCGCTGAAGTAGATGCGGCCGATCTCCTCCATGATGGCCTCCGCGGCCTGAGGGGAGACCAGGGTGTCGATCTGCACGCTGCTCCCTTCCCATTCGGAGGCGCGGATGCCGCGCGACCCCTCGCCCTCCACGGCGGTGAGCGTCCAGCCGGTGGCGCCGTGGCGCTTGAGCAGTTCGAGCAGGTCGTCGCGCAGGACGCGCTCGGCGATGACGGTCACTTTGCGGAGGTGGATTTTCAAAGCCATGATGCGAGATGGGTGGCGAGTTTCTGATAGAGCGGGATGCCGATGGCGAGGTTGAACGGGAAGGTGATGCCGAGCGCGAGGGTGAGGTAGAAGGCGGGATTGGCGCGGGGCAGGGCGACGCGCACGGCGGCCGGGGCGGCGATGTAGGACGCGCTGCCGGCCATCGCGCCGAGCACGGCCGCGCCACCGGGAGACATGCCGGCGAGCGTGGCGCCGAGCACGCCCAGCGAGCCGTTGATCACCGGGATCAGGCAGCCAAGGACGAGCAGGCGCGCGCCGGCCCTGCCGGCGTCGCGCAGGCGCCTGCCGGCGGCGAGTCCGAGCTCGATCATGAAGATGCAAAGCGCGCCCTTGAAGGCGGTGGCGAAGAATGGCTGGACATCGGCGAGTTTGGCCGGGCCGCAAAGCGCGCCGATGAGCAGGCCGCCGCCCAGCAGCACGATGCTCTTGCCGGTGGCGACTTCGTGGAGGGCCTTCTTCCAGCCGGCCGGGGATGTGGAAGCGCCGCTGGCGAAGAGCAGCGCGACGATGATGCCCGGCACTTCGAGCACCGCCACCAGCGCGGGCAGATAGGCCTCGCCCGGCATGGCGGCTCGATGGACCGCCTCGACCGCCGCCAGGTAGGTGACCACCGAGACCGAGCCGTAATGCGCGGCCACGGCCGCGGCGTCCTCGATGCCGAGTTTGCCAAACCGCCGCATCAGGAAAAACGCGATGACCGGCGTGATCACTCCAAGCGCCAGGGTGAGCAAGCCGGGCACCAGCATTTCCGCGGCGGGCGTGGTGGCCAGCGCCGCGCCGCCCTTGAGACCAATGGCCAGCAGCAGATAGATCGAGAGTCCCTGATAGACCGGCTCCGGCACCGTGAGATCGCTTTTGAGCGCCCGCGCCACGATGCCCAGCGCGAAACAAAGCACCACGGGCGAGATCAGGTTATCGGCGAGCAGACTCATGAGGACGCGCCAGCGATAGCCGAATCACGATGGGTGGCAAGCGCGGTCACAAGGTTGTGCAGGGACCTCGTGGGCGAACTCCCTGAGGAAAACCCGAGCAATGCGCCCGGCGGCAGTTCATCGGGTGATTCGAAAGCGGCATCCAGCATGGCCTGATCGGCGGGGCGCGCGTCGGAAACCACGTCGTGGCGGCTCTCTCGCGCGCGCAGGCGATCGCGCGTGGTTGCCTTGTCCGCATGGACGAGGATCCACGCCAGCCTGTCGTCGCCGAGCGCGGCGCGCAGTTTGTCTCGCGCGCCGCGTTTGGAAAACGTGGCATCGAGCACCAGCCCGCGGCTCTGGCGCAGGGACCGTGCGGCGGTTTGGATGAGCGCCTGGTAGGTCCGCTTGGTCATTTCCGGGGCATAAAGCTTCGCGCGGTCCGCGGCATCGCCGCGGGCGTGTGGCGGCACGCCGGCGAGCGACTTGCGCAGGATGTCGGAGGAAACCACCGGCCAGCCGAGTTCGCGGGCGAGCGCCGTGGCAAGCGTCGATTTGCCGGAGGCCACGCGGCCCATGAAAACGACGGCTTTGGGCGAGGACCCCGCCACGGCATATCGCAGCGCGAGCTGGAAATAACGTTTCGCGGCGGCTTCCGCCGTGGCGCGCTCGCCCTCGGATGCGATCTCCGCGATGCCGCGCAGGCTCTCCACCTTGCCGCGGACGTAGGCCCGGTAGCACTTGTAGAAGTCCATCAGCTCCTCCATCCGCGCATCACCCATCAATTCCGCCAGAGTGTGGATGAAGAACCCCGCGAGATCCGGCCGGTCGTGATAGTCGAGGTCCATGGCGAGGAAGGCCGCGTCGCTGGCGACATCCAGATGACGGAAGCGGTCGTTGAACTCAATGCAGTCATAGATGTGCAGGGAGTCGCCGGTGATGTGGATGTGATCGAGGTGCAGGTCGCCATGGCAATCGCGGATCCAGCCGCCGGCGGCACGTTGTTCCAACAGATCAGCCAGGCGCTGGTAGCGGTTTTCGGTGAAGGCGCGGATGGCGTCGAACGCCGCCTGCGGGAGTGTTTGGCCGACAAAGCCGCGGGTTTGTCGGAAATTCTCATCGGTGCTGAGCCGGAGCTTGGCGATGGTCCCCCATTCGGCGATTTCCGGCGGGGACGGTTGTTTCTGATAGAACGCGGCGAGCGTCCGGGCCACGCGGGCGAGTTCCGGCTTGCCGGCGTCTCCGCGCTTGAGACGGGCGTCGAGGAAATCGCGCGGATCCAGCCAGCGCATTTTCACCGCGTATTCGGCCACCGGTCCGCCGCCACCGAAGCCGTAGCCGCTCGCGGTGCGGCGGATGGTTTCCACACCCAGATAGACGCCGGGGGCGAGGCGGCGGTTGAGATCCACCTCGCGCTGGCAGAAGTGGCGGCGTTTCCCCAGCGTCGAAAAATCGAGAAACCCGAAGTCCACCGGTTTCTTGATCTTGTAAACGAAGGGCGGCACGACAAAGACGAGCGACGCGTGCGTGTGGACTTCGGCGACTTCGCGCGGCCGGTGCGGATACGATGCCGGGTCACGCAAAAACGCCAGCAGGGCCGGTTCCATGTGGTTGTCGGTCATTGCTGCAATGTGTCATTCCGCACATGCAACCTCGCCGCTCATCCGCGCCCGCGCAACCGGTATCCCCATTCCCGCCAATTCCGTGCGAACGGCTCCACCCATTGCGCGCAGAAACCGAAAAACGCACAAAACAGCACCGCGCCGATTCCCGCCTGCCATGGATTGAGCGAGTGTTGGAGCCAGCGGTCCAGACCGATGCCGAAAATCCCGCCATACAGGATCACCACGTGGCTGACATAGATCGGAAAGGTATTGCGGCCGATGGTTTCCAGCCATCCCGCGGAGGGCCGGAAGCGGTTCTCGAGCCAGACGAGGAATCCGAGCACCAGCAGGATTTCCCCGACGCGGCCATGGAAGGCGGCCGGCAGCACGCGCGGTGATTCCGGATGACCGATGAGGTCCAGCAGCCGCTCGCCCAACAGGCGGTCGAGCGGCCAGCCGAGCACGGCGAGAAATGCTCCGATGGCGAAAAATGGCGAGGCTGCCACCTGCCGCTCGCGGTCGGCACCATGCCAGCGCAACAGCACGCCGATCGCGGCTCCGTAAAACGTGAACCCCAGCCACGGCGCGAGAGGAAACGTGGACCCCGCCGCCTTGATGGAGTTTTGCAGCCACGGCGGCGCATCCGCCGGCACCGGCCCCGCATGGTTGGCAAGCGCCATGGCGAGCAGAAAGATCGCCAGGCCCAGCGCGAAGTAGCTGCCCGCCAGCGCCCACGGCCCGGCCTTGCGGACCAAACCGAAGACCCCGATCAGGACCAGCAGGCCCACCGCGATGCATTGCAGGACATGGAACGCCGACAGCCACGGATCATGGCCGCCACGCAGCATGGCGGGCAGATGCCGCAGGTTCACTTGCAGCAGATATCCCCAGAACATCAGCTCCGCCGCGCGCAGCAATCCGCGACGCACGCGTTTCACCCGCAGTAACCCGGGTTCCCGCGCGCCGCTCAGCAGATAAGTGAAGATCAGCCCGGTCACCGTGAAGAACATCGGCGCAGCCATGCCGCGGAGCCGCAGCCACAATTCATATGGGAGATGGCCGGGCACCCGCCACTCCGTGGCCAGCGTGACATCGATGAAGTGCCCCTCGAGCATCAGCAGGATCGCCACCGCCCGCGCCATGTCGATGAAGCGGAGGCGGAAGGCGGAGACGGGTGCGGGGATCGCTTGCATCGGGCGCGGCGGAAAAACTCGCCGGATCATCCGGTGGTGGCCAGTCCGAATCCCGCAGGCGGGTGATTTGCATGAAAAAGCCGGCGCTTCATCTGAAACGCCGGCCCGCTCCACCGGAGGTCGCCCCGATGCGAATGGGGAGGGAAATGCGCCTTGGGATTATTCCGGAGCGGCCGGTTCCACCGCTTTCTTGATGTCTTCGGCGGCATTGCCTGCCGCGGCGGCGGCGTCCGCGGCTTCCTCCCGCAACTTGGCGGCCGCCTCATCCGCGGCTTTCCGGGTCGCGGCGGCGGCGTCCGCGGCCTCCGCTTTCATTTTCGCGGCCGCCTCATCCGCCATGTTCTTCGCTTCTTCGGCGGCGTTGCTCATGCCTTCTTTGGTGGCATCGGCCATATCCTTCACGCCCTCGGCGACTTTGTCCGCGCCGGCTTCCATTTGTTCGGTGACGGTCTCCTTTTTCTGACAGGCAATGAACAGTAACGGCAGGGCAAGCGCTGGTATCAGGATTTTGTATTTCATGTCGGTATTGGGGTTGTTAGGGAATGCAAACGACATTCCTCATGGAACCATGGGATAGGATTTCCCATCTGTCAAAGAAGCATTGCATCCGGTCCGGCCGCCGGACGGCCCGGACATCGCGGATCGCGGCAGGGCGGCGTACGCGAATGTAAGGACGCGCCCCGACACCCATCTTTCGAAGGCTTGCCCAACATGGGCTCGAGATCCTTCCCGGCAAACCCCACGGTCGGAATATCCGGTGTTTCCGCTTTCCACAATCCGGCTCTCTGGTAGGAAGCAAACGTCAAGCAAGCGCGGCCATGCCGCGTTTTTCAAGCCGCATGAACGCGCAGGAATACCACATCCCGGAGCCGGACGTCATCGTGATCGGCGGCGGTCCGGCGGGATCGACCGCCGCGACCACGCTGGCCATGGCGGGACGCCGCGTGCTGGTGCTGGAGAAATGCCGGTTCCCGCGCTTCCACATCGGCGAGTCGTTGTTGCCCTACAACCGGGCCGTCTTCGACGAACTCGGCGTGTGGGGGAAAGTTTCCGCCGCCGGATTCATGGTGAAACGCGGCGCGCAGTTCTGGATGGGCGACGGATCGCGCCACAACCGGCTCGATTTCTCCCAAGGGGCGTTCACCGGGTTTCCCGAGTCGATCCAGGTCGAGCGGTCGAAATTCGACCAGATCCTGCTCGATCACTCGCGCGAGGCCGGCGCGGAGGTGCGCGAGGAATCCACCGTGCTGCGTCATCACGTCGGTGAACACGGCGTGACGGTGACCTACCGCGATGCCACAGGCGCGGAACAAACGGCGCGCGCTTCTTTTCTCATCGACGCCAGCGGGCTCGGCAATCTAACCGCCAACAGCGGTTCGCTGCGCGAGTATTACAATGGCCACCGGAAAATCGCCATCTTCAGCCACTTCGCGCATGTGGAGATGCCGGATGGCGGTGAGAAGGGCGACATCGTCATCGTGCGCAGGCATAACTCGTGGTTCTGGCTGATTCCGCTCGATGACACGAGGACCAGCGTCGGCCTGGTGATGGACAAGGCGGACTATCAGGCACCCGGCATGAACCCGCAGGACGTTTTCGAAGAGGCGGTCCGTTCCACGCCGGCGGTGCGGATGCGCTTCGACAAGGCGGAGGCGCTCGCCGCGCCGCAGGTGGCGGTGGATTTCTCCTACCGCAACAAGTCGCTGGTCTCGCCGCGTGTCGTGCGTGTCGGCGATGCCGCGGGTTTCATCGATCCGATCTTCTCAAGCGGCGTGATGCTGGCAATGACCAGCGGCCGCGACGGCGCGCGGGCGGTGCATCAGGCGCTCGCCGCCAGGCGCGCCATGACCCCGGCGATGAAGGCCTATGAAAAGCGGACGTGGCGGAACGTCGGGCTTTACTGGCGTTTTATCAGCAAATTCTATTTTCCAGCCGGTGAACAAGCACCGCATGCTCTGCGCGATCAATTCCGTGCTCGCCGGCCGCACCGACCTCACCTTCGCCATCCGCTGGCGGCTCAACCTGTTCTTCCTGCTCGCCCGCCTCAACCGCCACCTGCCGATGGTGGAGCGCATTCCGATCGGCTGAAAGGCCCTGCGGCGGCGGCGTGCGCGGTTTTCGTTTTGCCATTGCCGCCGGCGGGGTGATCGTGTGCTGGAATGACGCGCACGGAAAAAGACTCGATGGGGGAAATGGAAGTGCCGTCCGGCGCTTTGTATGGAGCCTCGACCCGGCGCGCGGTGCTCAATTTCCCGATCTCCGGCGAGACCCTGCCCGCCGCGCTGATCCACGCCTACGGGCGGATCAAGGCCGCCGCCGCCGCCACCAACCACGAGCTCGGCCTGCTCGACGGCTCGCGCGCAGGCCGCATCACCACCGCCGCCGGTGACGTCGCCGCCGGACGCCACGACGACCAGTTCCCGGTCGATATCTATCAGACCGGATCGGGCACCTCGACGAACATGAACGTCAACGAGGTGATCGCCCGCCTCGCGAACCAGGCCGGGCCGGGCGCGCCGGCGGTCCACCCGAACGACCACGTCAATCTCGGCCAGTCGTCGAACGACACCTTCCCGTCCGCGATTCATGTGGCGGCCGCCATGGCCCTTGGAAACGACCTGCGCCCGGCGCTTGCCGGCCTGCGCGGGGCGCTGGCGGCGAAGGCGCGGGATTTCGACGCGGTGATGAAAATCGGCCGCAGCCACCTGATGGATGCGGTGCCGATGCGGCTTGGCCAGGAGTTCGGCGGCTGGGCGCGCCAGCTTGAGTGCGCGGAAACCCGCTGCGGGATGGCGCTCGGGGCATTGCTCGAATTGCCACTTGGCGGCACCGCGATCGGCACCGGCCTCAATGCCCACCCGGACTTCGCCGGGAAATGCATCGCCCGGCTGGCGGAATCCTGCGGCCTGCCACTGCGCCGCGCCGTGGACCCCTTTGAAGCCCAGGCCGCCCGCGACGGCGCGGTCGAAGCCCACGGACAACTCAACACCATCGCCGTTTCCCTGCATAAAATCGCCAGCGACCTGAGGCTGCTCGCATCCGGACCGCGCTGCGGGCTGGGCGAGCTCCGGCTGCCCGCCATCCAACCCGGATCTTCCATCATGCCCGGCAAGGTCAACCCGGTGCTGGCCGAATCCGTGACGATGGTCGCGGCCCGCGTCTTCGGCAACCAGACCACCGTCACGACCTGCGGCTGCGGCGGGTTCCTCGAGTTGAATGTTTCGATGCCCTTGATCGCCAAATGCCTGCTCGAGTCCATCGGGCTGCTCGCCAATGTCAGCCGCGTCTTTGCCACCGGTTGCGTGGCGGGAATCACCGCCGATGAAGAACGATGCCGCGGGTTCATCGGGCAGTCGATGGCCATGGCCACCTCGCTGGTGCCGCTCATCGGTTACGACCGCGCGGCATCGCTGGCCAAGGAGGCGATGGCCGCGGGCCGCACCATCCGCGAACTCTGCGAGCAGAGGCTGGACGAACTCGGGATGGATTCCGCCGCACTGGACCATGCGCTCGATCCCCGCCGCATGACCGGACCTTGATCCGCTGAAGCATCCGGCGATCACCTCGCCCCGCATTCATCTCAACCCGAACAATTCCCGGCACAACAAACACGACTTGCCGTCGCAGCCGCGGGCGCTGCAGTGCTCGCGGCCGTAGAAAATGATCTGCAAGTGCAGCCTGTTCCACGACTCGCGGGGGAAGAGTTTTTTCAAATCGCGTTCGACCTGTTCGACGTTTTTGCCGGGGCTGAGTTTCCAGCGTTTGGCGAGGCGGTGGATGTGGGTGTCCACCGGGAAGGCGGGCACGCCGAAGGCCTGGGCCATCACGACCGAGGCGGTCTTGTGGCCGACGCCGGGCAGGGCTTCCAGTGCCTCGAAATCGGCGGGCACCTCGCCGCCGTGTTGCTCGACGAGGATTTTCGAGAGTCCGGAAATCGCCGCCGACTTGCGCGGTGACAGTCCGCAGGGGCGGATGATGGCGCGGATGGTTTCGACGGGTAACTTCATCATGTCGCGCGGGTTGTCGGCCAGCGCGAAGAGCGCGGGCGTGACCTGGTTCACCCGGACATCGGTGCATTGCGCGGAGAGCAACACCGCCACCAACAACGTGAACGCGTCCCGATGATCGAGCGGGACCGGGGTTTCCGGATAGAGTTCCCCGAGGCGGCGCTGGATGTGCCTGGCGCGTTCCTGTTTCAGCATTTCAGCAAGGCATGATGGCTGTCCCGAGGGGCTTCCCAGGCTGGAGGCGGAGGTGGGAATTGAACCCACGCATGACGGTTTTGCAAACCATTGCCTTACCACTTGGCTACTCCGCCGCTGCGCTTGGCGCGGGGGCGATGGGATACGTCCTGACGCCGCGGGTGTCAATGACCGGCTTTGGGGAAATTGTCTGTTTCTTCAAAAAAGCCGGCGCGCGGGCCCGTGGATTTTCAAAAAGGTTTCTTTTGATGCTTGATGTGCCCGTGGCGGGTGAATTGGATGGGCACAGCGCATGACGCGCCGCCATTTCCCCCATGAGCCTTCGCAAGCAGCTATCCGACATTCTTCCAGCGTTGCTTCCGGCCAACCCCGGCGATGCGATCAAGGGAACCGAGTTGATCCGGCTGACGCGCTTGCAGCTCACGGGCAATTATTCCGACGCCTCGCTGAGGTATCATTTCTCGATCATGTCCTGTGACCCGGCCTCGCCGATCGCCAAGGTCGAGAAAGGCCAGGGATACTACCGGCGCAGCGCGCCGCTGCCCGCGCTCTCCGGCGCGCAGGAACTGTTGGCACTCACGCAGGGCCGCCTCGAGGACCTGAACACGGTGGATCAGGATCTGGTGGACAACGCCATGTTGCGCATCCGCAAGTTCCGCGCGGTGGTCACGCGTTATTACGAAATCAACGGCCGCTTCCCCTTCGCCTTCCGCCAGGCCTTCGCCAAGGACGCGCCGATCGGCAACTTGTGGAAATATCCGGAGCTGTTGCTCGTCGATTGGGAAACCGGCGGCTCGCCGGACGAGGAGATGTCGCTCGATGAATCGATGCTCGCGCTCAAGCAGCGCCTCGGCATCGCGCCGTTCCGCCTGCATGCGGCGCGGCTGCGCATCCAGCCCTCGCTGCTCACCTACCGCGAGGATTTTTTCCAGACGCTGGCCATCTCGCAGTGGACGCAGGGCGGCGAGTTGATCTATGCCGCGCCGATCGAGGACGAGGCGCTGGCCGACAGCCTGCGCCGCCTGAGCGCCGCCTATGGAGCGGGTGTGATTTCCTTCGGACTGACCGCGGAAGCGCTCGACGAACTGCCGCGCCCCGCCAACATCCTCAACGCCCATCCGCGCGAGACCGAGGCCATCATGGCGAAACTCGACATCTACCGCATCGCCGCGCCGAGGTCGCGCCCGCATCTGGATTGGACCGAGCTTGGCTCGCTGCGCAACGAATCCGAGGAGGCCGAAAAACTCGTGCAGTGGCTCACGCGCTGCATCGACGAACGCCGCGCCGAAGGCTTCAAGGACGAGTGACCCCCGGCCATGGACCTCGCCGAATTCCGCAAAGAATATTCCGACCGCGGCCTGCGCCGTGAAGAACTGAACCCGGATCCGGTGGCGCAGTTTTCCGAGTGGTTCATCCAGGCCACCGAGCTTGCGGTGCACGAGCCGAATGCCATGACGCTGGCCACCGTCGATGAAACCGGCATGCCTTTCCAGCGCACGGTCCTGTTGAAATATTATGATCATGACGGCTTCGTGTTCTTCACCAACTACGGCAGCCGCAAGGCCGCGCAGATCGCCGCCAATCCGAAGGTCTCGCTGTTGTTTCCATGGATCACGCTGGAGCGCCAGGTGATCATCCAGGGCCATGCGGAAAAAATCAGCACCGCCGAATCGCTGCGCTACTTCGCCTCGCGGCCGCGCGAATCGCAGATCGGCGCGTGGGTTTCCAACCAGAGCGAGGTCATCAGCTCGCGCAAATTCCTCATGCAGAAACTCGCCGAGATCCGCGAAAAATTCAGCCATGGCGAGATCCCGCTGCCGTCGTTCTGGGGCGGATACCGCGTCGTGCCGCAGGCCGTCGAATTCTGGCAGGGCGGCCCCGCGCGGCTGCACGACCGGTTTCTTTACCGGAAAAACGCGGCGGACTGGCACATCGAGCGGCTCTCGCCGTGAGGTGGTCGGGGAATGAAAAAGCTTCAACCCATCGATTTGATAAAAGCGGCCGGCGTGACTGCTTTGACCGTCGATTTTTTATAATCCGCCACATTGCGAGTGACGATGAAGTCGGCCTTCCAAGCGAGCGCGGCGGCGGCTTGGAAGGCGTCTTCCAGGTCGTTCATGGGCAGGCAGAGCGCCACCCTTGCGTCGGCATCCCCCACGGCCGCGACCTCGACGATTTTGAGCAATTTCTGAAGGAACGGTTTCCCGCCTTTGAGTAAATATGAGCAATTCGTCAACGAGTGCCATGCGACGGAGGCATGGCCACCCTGATGCGCCCACTCAAGCACCGCCGCGCTGGCTGCCAGATGCGGTTCGCGGGCGAGGGCGACATCGAGCAGAACATCCGTATCGATCAGAATTCTCATCGACGGAGGTATTTGGCCCGCAACGCGTCATGCAGGGGATCCTTGCCAGATTCCGGCACCCGCAGGCGGGCGCTGCCGATCATGGAGCGGACGAGATCCGGCTTTTTCACCGAGATATCCGACTGAAGCAGCAATTCGATGAGGCCGGAAACGGTGGTCTTGCGCCTGACCGCCCGCTGCTTGGCCAGCCGGTGGACCTCCGGATCCAAAGTGATGGTGATTCGCGACTTCATGAGTATGCATTTACCACCGGTCATGCATACGGTCAAGCGCGCGGTCCGGGCTCACCAGACATTCCAACCTGAGTGAGATCATCACATCCTGGAAATCCCTGATGTGGAAATTCCACCACGGCGCGCTCCACCCTGCCGCCCTTGCATCATAGGTCTTGCGATCCGGGTGCGGAATGAGACACTGCATTCATGCTCACCGTTTATATTTACCAGAAATGCGGCACTTGCAGCGACGCGGTGAAATGGCTGGATGAGCATGGCATCTCACATCGAACCAAGCCGATTCGCGAAACTCCACCGACAGCCGCGGAACTGAAAACCGCGCTCAAGCTGCTTGGCGGCGACATGCGCAGGCTCTTCAACACCTCCGGCATGGACTACCGCGCGCTCGGAATGAAAGACAAGTTGCCCGCAATGAGCGAGGCGCAGTGCATCGAACTGCTCGCGCAAAACGGCAATCTGGTGAAACGCCCGTTTGTCATCGGCGATGGAGTCGCGCTCGCCGGATTCAAACCGGAAATCTGGGGAAAGGCCCTGCTTTGACCGAGTTCATCCAACACCTGCGCTGGCGGCCGACAATCGGCGATCCCTCGCTGATGGGCTGGCTGACCGTGGCGGCCTACGGTCTGGCGGCCATCATCGCGTTCTTCGCCGCACGCCGCGCCGGCCGCGCGCCCGGACTCGCCACGGGCAGTCGCGCCACCTGGCTGATGGTCTCCGCGCTGATGACCTTCCTCTGTCTCAACAAGCAGCTCGATCTGCAATCCCTCTTCACCGACATCGGACGGGTGGTCGCATACCAGCAGGGCTGGTATGAGGACCGGCGGGAATTTCAAAAATGGTTCGTCATGGGCGCGTTGGGCGCATCATGTCTCACCGCGCTCGTCACGATCATCGTCTTTCACAGGTTCTGGCGAAACCACTTTCTGTTAGCCTTCGGGCTGGCATTCATGATCACCTTCATCGGCGTGCGCGCGATCTCGTTCCATCACGTCGATGCCTTTCTCGGCAGCCGCGTGGCTGGAGCCAAAATGAACTGGGTGCTTGAACTCGGCGGCATCGCGCTCGTCATGATTGCCGCCATCCGCGACTGGCGCTACCCGCGCCGCCCGCCTCCACCTCCGTGGAAACCAGCGCAAGAATGATTGGTTTTGCGGATTTTTTGTGGTGAATCGCGTTCCGGTGGAGCATGACTGAACCCGTGAAAATCGCAGGTTTCATCCGTTCATGGCTGCCCTTGGCCCTGGGTCTTGTGGTCGGAGGATTGGGCGGGGCTTTGTTCCATCAAAGCATGCCCGGCGCGGAGGGCTCGCCCGAGGAACGCGCCGCACGGTTGGAAGTGGATCTGAAAAAGGCGCAAAACCGCATCGCCGCGCTCGAAGCGGCCGACCCGCGGGGACGCCGCAAACCCGGGCGCACCTTCGCCGACGGCGCCCGCAACATCGCCGCCGACATCCGCGAGGGCCGCCCGGTGAGTCCGGACGACCTCCTGCGTGCCAGCCAGCCGCTGTTGCGGGATCTTTCGCCGCTCTTCGACCGCATGCGCGTGCGCGCGGAGCGCCAGGTGATCGACCGCATGACCGGCGAGCTGGCGAGAAAACATGATCTAACAAACGAGCAGCGCGAATTGCTGAGGTCGTGGTTCGAGGCCAAATCCGAGGCGAATGCCAGAGCGTGGAGCGAACTCGTCGCGGCGGACGGGACCACGCTTGAGGACCTCATGATCTCCGCCCGTGACGCGCGGCCCGACGACGGCATCGACGAGTTCATGCCACGCCTGCTGAGCGGGGAGAACGCCTGCTGAGCGGGGAGAAACTCGCGGCCTTCCGGGCGCAGCGCATGACCGAGAAAGCCGGACGCGTGCAGAACGAGGCCGATGCGAAAACCCAGCGTCTCGACAACATTGTCAGCCTTGATGACGCGCAGCGCGACCAGGTGTTCGGCATCATGGCGCGCGGCTCGCGCGACTACGATCCGGCGATGGGGCTGGAAGGCGCGGCGGGCGGCGACATCGCCGCCTCGCCCGCCGGAACCGGGCGCGATGCGGTGCTTTCCGTGCTGCGCCCGGACCAGCGCGCCGCCTACGAGGCGGAGCGGCTGCGCCGACGCGAGCAAGCGGCG
>JALOUA010000056.1 GCA_025457625.1 Akkermansiaceae bacterium | reverse complement strand
GCGTTTTCCGAAGTCACGCTGGGCACGCGCGGCGAGATCACCGCCGGCGCGGGCGTGCGCCTCAAGAAACTCGCCAGCATGGCCGGAGCGGCCGGCATCGGCGGCTTCGAATGGATGGAAGGCATCCCCGGCAATGTCGGCGGCGCGCTGCGCATGAACGCCGGCGCGATGGGCATCGAAACATTCGACCAGGTCGTGCGCGTGACTTTCCTCGACGAGGATGGCGTGATCCGCACGCGCGAGCGCGACGAGATTGTTTCCAGCTACCGCAATGTGACGGAGCTGCGCCGCAACTTCGCCCTCCAGGCCGTCTTCAAGGGCAAGCCCGACAAACCGGAAAACATCAAGCAGCGCTGGAACGAATCCCGCGAGAAACGCAAGGCTACCCAGCCGGTGATGGCCTCCGCCGGATGCACCTTCAAAAACCCGGAGGAAATGCCCGCCGGCAAACTCATCGACTCGCTCGGCCTCAAGGGTGCGAGCGTCGGCCACGCCGCCGTCTCGGAAGTGCACGGCAATTTCCTCGTCAACCAGGGCGGTGCCAGCGCCGGTGAAATGCTCCGCCTCATCGACTCCATCCAAAAGAAAGCCAGAACCGAACAAGGCATCGAACTCGAACCCGAAATCAAGATCCTCGGCGAGGATGAGGCGCAGTTTTAAGAATCATGTTATCTAACAAACACATCGCGGTCCTGATGGGCGGGCCCGGCTCGGAGCGGGAGGTTTCGCTCGCGTCCGGGAAAGCCGTGCTCAAGGCGCTGCAGGGTCTTGGTTTGAACGCCACTGGCGTCGATGTCACCGGCACATCGGTCAATCTTCCCGCCGGCACCGATCTGGCATTCAACGTCATCCACGGCACCTTCGGCGAGGACGGACAACTGCAGCGGGTTCTGGAGGACATGGGCGTGCCCTACACCGGCGCGGGCGTGCGAAGCAGCCGCACGGCCTTCGACAAGAACCTCGCCAAAGCCGCTTTCATCGCCGCGGGAGTGCCCACGCCGCGCGCGGAAATCATCGATGTTTCCACGGGCCCGGCGCTGCCTTCATTCGCCGCGCCGTTCGTGGTCAAACCGCCGCGCGAGGGATCGAGCGTCGGCGTGAACATCGTGCGCGATCCGTCCAAGGCCGAGGCGGCGATGACGGACGCGGCGAAATACGGCAATGACATCCTCGTCGAGGAATTCATCGAGGGCATGGAACTCACCGTCGGCATTCTCAACGATCAGGCGCTGCCGATCGTCCACATCATCCCGCCGGAGGGCGTGTATGACATGGCCAGCAAGTACCCGTGGCTCTCCGGCTCGCAGGGCAGCCAATACATCTGTCCCGCGGATCTTGATGAGGCGACCACCGGCATCGTCCAGCAAGCCGCGCTCGCCGCGCACCGCGCGCTCGGCATCGAGATCTACTCGCGCGTCGATGTCCTGCTGGACGCGCAAAACCGCCCGTATGTGCTGGAGGCCAACACCATTCCCGGCATGACCGAAACCAGCCTGCTGCCCAAGGCCGCTGCCGCCGCCGGCATCGGTTTCCCCGCGCTTTGCCTGGCCATCGCCGGACAATCGTATCAACTGAGGAGGGCCTGAATCCACCATGAAACGCAAATCCACCAACCGCCGCAACCCGCACCGCAACGTGCTTGAGGTGCGCGTGATGTCGCCGCGCATCGCATGGCTCGGCTTCCTCGGGTTTCTCGGCGTGCTCGCCAAGGTCGCCTGCGTGATGGCCGTGCTGGCCGGCATCGGCTGGGGCGTCTGGCGCGGCGTGCGGCACGCTTTCTATCAGAATCCGGATTTCAGCCTGAAGGTGATCGACCTCAATGCCAATCCGGTCATCGACGAGTTGGGCGTCGCCCGGGTGATCGGCATCGATCTCGCCGCGTGTCCGAGTCTTTTTGCAATCGATGTCGATGATGCCGCCAACCGCCTCAAGACCATGCACGGCATCCTGGATGCGCGCGTCGAGCGCCACCTGCCGGGTTCGCTGGTGGTGAGGATCGTCCCGCGCATGCCCAAGGCGTGGATTTCCTGTCCCGGCGAGGGCATCAGGGAAGTCCGCCGCGCCGGCGCCATGCTGGTGGATCACGACGGCGTGGCCTACCCATGCCCGGAACTGCAGGTGCAATCCACCGCCGCGCTGCCGGTCATCGAGCTGCCCGCTTCCGCCGATGAACCGGTCACCGTGGGTGAAAAAATCCCCCACCCCGAGCTTTGGCATTGTTTCCTGCTGCTGGATTCCGCGCGCTCCGCCGATCCGCATGCCATGCAGTGGATCGAGTCGGTCCGGCAGATCAACGAATGGTCGCTGGAGCTGCGCACCCGCGGCGGCACCCGCGCGACTTTCGCACTGGGCGATCATCCGCGGCAGATTGAAAGCCTGCGCGCCGCGCTCGACCACGCAGCCGGCGAGGGTTATGTCATCGACACCATCAACCTGATTCCCAAATACAACATTCCCATCACGCTGCGCGAGGAGTCGCCGCCGCGCGCGATCCTGGTCAAACCGCCGGGAGCCGCCGCCGACCCCGGCGAGGTCCGCCGCGAGCGGGACCTCGGCACGATTCTCAACCGCAACTGATCGATTCCCATCACCCACCCCATGGCACGTCGCACGAAAATCCACGTCGGACTCGAGATCGGCACCAGCAAGACCTGCCTGGTGGTCGGCGAGGTGAAGGCGGACAGCGCGGTGAAAATCCTCGGCATCGGCGAGACCAAGAGCGCGGGTGTGAGGAAGGGCGAGATCTATGATTACTCGCAGGCACGCGCCTGTCTTAAAGACGCGCTGGCCAAGGCGGAGGATGCCAGTGATGTGGAGGTTGGCAGCGTGTTTCTCGCGGTGACCGGCGCCCACATCCATGGAGTGAACAACCGCGGCACCTTCCGCTTGCCGGATGGGGAGCCGGTGGTCGCGCCGGAGCACGTCGAGGAGGCGCGCACCATCGCGCGCGACGTCCACATTCCGCAGGATCATGTCTATCTTCACCCGATCACCCGCAACTTCTGGCTCGACGGCCTGGAGCACGCCACCTCGCCGGTCGGACTTTATGGCAAGACGGTCGAAGTGGATTTCCACATCGTGCACGGCATCGGCAACCGCATCCAGAACAGCATCAAGATGGTGCGCGAAATGCCGCTGGAGCTCGACGACGTGGTCTTTTCCCCGATCGCCACCGCGCAGATGGCGCTGGGCCGCGAGCAGCGCGAACGCGGCGCGCTGATCATCGACATCGGCGGCGGCACCACCGACTACGCGCTCTATCTCGGCGGCGTGATCACGGCTTCCGGCTGCATCCCGGTGGGCGGCGATCATGTCACCAACGACATCCATCTCGTCACCGGACTGCAGTTTTCCAAGGCCGAGCGCCTCAAGATCACCGAGGGCAACGCCGCGCCCGGCGCGGATTCCAGCGGATCGGCCAAGCTCACCGATGATCGCGGATTCGCCGAGGTGGAGGTCGCGCGCGCCGTTCTCAACGAGGTGATCCGCCAGCGGCTGGAGGAAACCCTGCGTCTCGTCCGCCAGCGCCTGCCCGAGGGGGCGGTCGAGTCGATCGGCGCGGGAATCTTCCTCACCGGCGGCACCAGCCTGATGCGCGGTTTCAGCGAGCTGGCCTATCAGGTTTTCGGCCGCGACATCTACCGCCCCGACCTGCCGGAGCTCAGCGGCATCCAGTCGAACTTCAAGGATCCGCGCTATGCCACGGCCATCGGCCTGATCCGCTACGCGCAGATTCTCGAAACCGAGCGCGCCGGCCCGCCGGGTTTGCTCACCAAAGTCGGTCGTCTGTTCTGGCCCTTCAGCAGATAACATCATCCCATCCCACAACACGCATCATCCCATCATCATGATCACCTACTCACGCGACGCACAACAAACCATCCCCGGTTCCGCAGTCAGGATCGTCGGCCTCGGCGGCGCCGGCTGCAACATGCTCGAACGCATCGCACTGGACGGCCTCGACGGCGCGGAGCTGCTCGCGGTGAACACCGACATCCGCACGCTCGGTTCCTGCCTCGCTCCCGAAAAAGTCCAACTCGGCGCAAACCTCACCAAAGGCCTCGGCACCGGCGGGGATCCCGATCTCGGCCATCAGGCGGTGATGGAGGCGGAGGCCGCGGTGCGCGCCGCGCTGGCGGGCCGGCGGATCGTCTTCATCTGCGTCGGCCTGGGTGGCGGCACGGGTTCCGGCGCGGCACCCATCGTCACGCGCATCGCCCGCGAGGAAGGGGCCTTTGTCGTCGTGTTCGCCACCATGCCCTTCGCCTTCGAGGGCAAGCGCCGCCGCGACCAGGCGGAGACCGCGCTCAACGAGCTGGCCGTGCTTTCCAACGCGCTCGTCACCTTCGACAACAACCGCATGGGCGAACTCGTGCTCGCCAAACAAGGCATCCACGAAGCCTTCGTCGCCGCCGACCAGATGATCTGCGAGTCGATCAAGGCCGTCATCCGCCTGGTCGTGCGGCCGGGATTGATCAATGTGGGCCTCGACGACCTGATGAGCGCGCTGCGCACCACGCGCTCGCGCTGCCTCTTCGGCTCCGGCATGGCCAATGGCAAGGATCGCGCGTCGAAAGCCCTGCGCAACGCGCTGGCAAGCCCGCTGCTCGATCAGGGCACGCTGCTCAAGGACGCGCAAACCGTGCTCGTCCATCTCTGCGGCGGCGAGGACCTCACGCTCTTCGAAGTGGAACTGCTGATGCAGCGCCTGCAGAAATTCGTCCCGGAAAAAGCCCACGTGCTGTTTGGAGCCGCGGTCGATCCCTCGATGGGCGATTCGCTCTCGCTCACGCTGATCAGCGCCCTGCCCGAGGACTCGCTGGCGATGGCGCCGCGCGATTCACTCAGCCGTGCCGATGATGAGGACAACCCGCTGCTGGATCCCAGCCAGGGTTTCACGACACCGCCGCCTCGTGAGACGCCGGTGGTTGCGGCCAGCACTCCCCCGCCGGTCAAACCCGCGCCGGCTTCCGCTCCCGCACCGGAAAAAGAGGAAAAAGTGGAGACTCCGTCGCCGGCCCGTCCGCCGCTGGCCGCGGCAGCGGTGGCCGCCACCTTGTTCGACGTGGACACGCCTTTTGCCGAACCCGCGCCGGCGGCGAATGAAGCCGCTTCCAAGCCCGCCGTGATGGTGGCGGAATTCGTGGCTGTCGAGGAGGACGGCGGGGACGCGATGGAGGAATTTCTCGAAGCCAAACCCGCCGCGGCGGAACCCGAGGTTGTCCGGAATGACGTGGAGACCACCGATGACGAACCGGCGCTGGATGATGACGAAGCGGACCTCGACGAACTGGATCAACCCGATCTTGAAGCCGCCGGCTTCAGCACGCTGCCGCCGAAACGTCCGCCGGGTTCCACCCCATGGACCATCGCCGATGGCCCGAAACCCGCCGATCCTCTGATTGCCATCGCCGAGGCTCCCAAGCTCAAGCTCGGCATCAAGACCGCCGGCCCGCAAAGCGAGCTTTCCCTCGATGCCGCGCCGCGCGGCCGCTTCGAAGGCGAAAACCCGAACGTCTTCGAAGGTGAGGACCTCGACCTGCCGCCCTTCCTCAGGAAGAAAAAAGCCTGAACGGGTGTCTGAAACCATCCCGGCGTCAGGATCCCGCCGGCCTCGGCCAATCCGTGGCCGGAGAATCTGTTAGAGCGAATGCCGGCGGATGGACCCACAAGCCGGGGAAACGCATGCTTCATTCCGCGAGCAGTTTCACGGCCTCTTGATTTCCCTGCCTGGCGGCCTGGCCAAACCAGATCCGGGCCAGGGCTTTCGAGGGTGCCACGCCGACGCCATGGAGCAGGCACCGGCCGTAGGCGACCTGCCCGTCCGGCCAGTCCGCGCGTGCCGATTTCCGATACCAGAAGACCGCTTCACCGGGATTCCTGACCACGCCGATGCCGTTCTCGTAACAGCGTCCCAATTCATACTGGCCTTCCGGATGATCCTTGTTCGCCGCCTTCTCAAAACACTTGAACGCCTCCGCCGCCTTGGACGGTCCCTGCGCGAGCAGCAAACGCCCCATCTCCACCTGCGCCGGCGCGTGGTTTTGGGCCACGGCCAGCCGCAGCCATTTGGCGGACTCCGCCTCGTTTCGCGCCACACCCGAGCCATCCCTGAGGCAGTTCGCATAAGACAACTGGCCCTGCGGGTTTTTCTTTTCGGCCGCCTTGAGATACCAGGCGGCGGCTTCCACCGGATCCTTCGTCACGCCGGTGCCATTCGCATGACAATCGCCAAGGCTCGCCATGGCTGCGGCGTCGCCCAATTCCGCGGACTTGCGCAACAAGACCACGGTCTGCGCGGGATCCTTGACGAAACGCAGCGCCTTCTCGCGAACCGCGCCGGCATGGTTCGCTTTCACCAGCGTTTCGATCATTTCCGCCGCCTGCCTGCGGGATTCCGCGTCATCGAGCATTGAAAGCGCGATCGCCTGTTGGAGCAGTCCCTCGGGTCGGCCCTGGCGCGCGGCCTTGCCATACCACTCCACCGCCTGCCTGAGGTCTTTTTCCACGCCGATTCCTTCCGCCAGGCATTTCCCATAAGCGATCATGGACTCCCATATTCCGAGTTCCGCCGCCGCCTTGTAACTCCGGGCCGCCTGTTTCTCGTCTTTCGCCACCAGATCGCCGGCGGCCAGCATGTCGGCCATGTTGTGATGGGCATACCGGTTGTTTCCCACTTCGATCGATTTGCGATACCATTTGAGCGCTTCCGCCCCATCGCGGGGGACTCCCCTGCCATATTGATAACAATCCGCCAGATTGACCATTCCGCCGTCATCCCGGCCCTCCGCCGCCTTGCGGAAAAGTTCCACCGCCTTCTTCACGTTTTTGGGAAGGCCCTGGCCGCGCAGATGAGACAAGCCGAGATTGGACATGGCGGTGGCGTTGCCCTGGGCCGCCGCTTTGCGATACCATTGGACCGCCTTGGAAAGATCCTTCGGCACCCCCGCGCCCTGTATATAAGCGAGCCCGAGGTTGTTCTGCGCGGCGGACACACCCTGATCCGCCGACTTGCGATACCACACGGCGGCCTGTTTTTTGTCGACGGGCACGCCCTTGCCGGTTGCCAGCAAGAGTCCGATTTCGTTCTGACATTTCGCATCGCCCAGTTCCGCGCCTTTCCGGAACCACTTCGCCGCGGACCGGGCGTCGCCAGCCCTCAAATGGATGAAACCCAGATTCCGGTTGGCCACACCATGACCCAGGCCGGCGGCGCGCTCATAGAGTTGCATGCCTTTTTTTTGATCCTTCGGCCGCCCTTCGCCTTCGTAGTAACAGACGCCCAGCAGGTTGATGCCGTTCATGTTCCCCGCCTCGGCGAGTTCCTCGGAAATGTCAGCGGCCGCCTCGTAATTCCTCGGGGTTCCAGTGCCATGATAGTGACACAATGCGAGTGCAAACTTGCTGTTCTCGTTGCCGAGCCCGGCCGCTTTGGAATACCACCGGAACGAGGCTTCGGGATTCTTTTCCACACCGATGCCTTGCTTGTAATAGATACCCAGGGAATTCGCGGCATTGGCACAACCCGCATCCGCGGCGGTCCGGATCATCCGGATGCCTTTTGCGGGATCCTTCGCCACTCCGTCGCCATTGATGTGACAAATCCCCAGATTGTTCCACGCGTCCATGTCGCCCTGATCGGCGGCACGCTGGAACCAGACGATCATTTCCTTCGGGTTCTTTTCCACGCCCCATCCTTTTTCGAAACAGACTCCATAGCGCCGCTGGGCCATGCTATCCCCTTTTTCGGCAGCCAGCTTCAGCCACTTGGCCGCCTCCGGATAATCCACCGCGACGCCAATGCCACGGGACAGGCAATTGCCGAGTTCGGCCTGCGCCCGGACAAGCCCCTGCTCCGCCGCCTTGCGATACCAGACCACCGCCTGCTCCGGGGATTTCTCCATTTCCCTGCCTTCGGCCAGCATCCCGCCGATCACCAGCTGCGCCCCCGCATCACCGGCCTCCGCCGCTTCGCGGTAAAGCAACACCGCACCCGCCAGATCCTTTTCGCAACCCCGACCATGCTCCATGCAGTCCGCCAGACGCGTCTTCGCCGCGGCATCGCCCGCTGCGGCCGCCTTGCGATACCAAGCCACCGCTTCTTCGGGACGGGCTGCAACACCCAGCCCCTTTTCCAGGCACTCGCCCCAATACCGCCACGCGGGAACATCGCCCTGGATCGCGGCTTTCTCACACCAGATCGCGGCTTGCGGCCAGTCGCCTTTCCCGAAAAAATCGTGGGCGTTGCGGACGATTTGCAACTCCTCCATCCGGCGGGCCTCCACCGCAGCCAGCTCCCGCCGCCGCGCTTCATCGGCCTGATGATTCCGATACGCCCGGATGCCAACCACCGACACCACCAACAGCAAGCCCGACATCAGAAGAATCGTCAGGGCGCGCGGCTTATGCGGTGGTTTCGACGAGTCGTTTTCCGGAGATTTCATTGCAGTTCCCATGGGCTGCCTTTTGCCCATCAATTCCCGGCAACGTTAACGGGAATCCTCCCGCCAGTATAGCAAACTCTTCGCTTCTCCGGCCATATTCCGGCTATCCCGCTGGAAGGTGTGGCAAAATGCGCATTGTGACATTTTGCAAACTTTCGCGACGAGGAACGTCCCAGCACACCCCGGATCGGCCCAAAAAATCATTCCGGAATTCCCCAACATGTTGCTAATTGGCAACGCCTTATGGCTTGAAACAAGGTGGGCCCGCAGGGATTCGAACCCTGGACCAAGGGATTATGAGTCCCTAAAAGGCGACTTTGGATTTTTAGAAACACTGCATTTTAAGGGGTTTTCTTCATCATGTTCATGATAGTCCTTGAAAGATAAAGGCACTTGTGGTCACCTGGGGCATGCCACGCCGTCCCCAACTCGTAGTAACGGAGACCCCAAAAGGTTACAAAATTGAAATCCCGGCATCCCTCACCTCGACAGGCAAACGACAGAGATACTTCTACGCTGATGAGAAGGCGGCAAAAAAACATGCCACTGCAATCCTAAAGGCCTATCACGAGCGCGGAACCAAGGCTGGCGTCATCGACCCCGCCCTGGCCTCTGAAGCGATGCAGGCCGAAATCCTACTCAAGCCGCTGGGCGTCTCCCTTCTCACTGCCGTCCGCGACTACATCAAGCGCAACGACCAAGCCGGAGCGCGGATCACGATTGACAAGGCGTGGGCGACCTATGAAGCGCTGCTGCTCAAAAACAAGCGCTCGGAGCACACCGTTGCCGACTACAAACGGGACCGCAAATCGCTGCCGGATTGGTTCTTCGCCCTGAAGGTCACTGACGCCTCTGCGGAAATGATTGAAAAGGCCTTGGACGAGTGCACCAGCAACCGAGGCAAGGCATGGAACCGGAAGCTCCGCGAGGTCAGGGCCGTCTTGCGTGAAGCTCAAAGAACCGAGGTGAAGCCGGCCGCGGTGAAGCGCAAAGATCCTGAGATCTTCGACATCGAAACCGCTGAAAAAGTCATGGCGGCCGCAGTGACCGAAGGATGCGCCCTGCCGTTCGCCCTGCTTCTCTTCGCCGGAATCCGCCCCGAGGGAGAACTTGGCAGAATTTCATGGGGCAACATCCACAAGAACGAGATCACCATCTCTGGCGAGGAATCGAAAACCGGCGATGATCGTCATATCCCGATCATGGCGAATCTCCGCTTGTGGCTCGATTCCTGCAAAGGCGACGACATCCAGCCAATGAACTGGAAAAGAAAGTACCAGTCCGTGCGGAAGGCGTGCGGCATCAAGGAGCAGGATGTGGCCCGCCATACTTTCGGCAGCGCCTTCTACCGCCTCCATACGGAGTCGGAAACGGTGCAGGCTATGGGCCACAGCTCGTTCAAAACTTTCGAGAGGTTCTACAAACGGGCGATGACCAAGGACGATGCCACCAAGTTCTTCGCCATCACACCGGCAAAGAGGAAAACCAAAAACAAATCTCACCTTCGCGCCGTGTAGCTTCGGGCCATCTTGGAATAGCGCATTCTCCACCACGAACTCGAACGCCCCCCCGGAATCAACGGTGGGGCGTTTTTGCGCAATCTTCCACAATCCGCCGAACGGCAAGGCCGTTTCATCGGTATTGGCGATAGTGGTATTCGGAAAATCCGATTTCCCGCCTCTCCCGGAGTGCGAAAAAATGTATAGTTAGAACGGCGTGACCACGCCGAATATCAAACCGCATCCTGAAGCCACCCCGGACTTCGTCCAGGCCCCATTCATCGCCCGTCGCCTCTCGGTGACGCCACGCTACATCCTCCAACTCGCCGAGCAAGGCCGCATTCCCTGCATTCGCCTCGGCAAGAAGTGCGTCCGCTTCAACCCCGCCGCCGTCGCCGCGGCGCTCGGAATCCAGTGGAGCGATGCCTCATGAAAACGGGCACCATCACTCGCACCGACCTGGTGGATAGGGCTGGTGTCGTTCGGCGCACTATCCTCCGCCTGGAAAAGAAACTCGGACTGTCCCGGATTCCATGCGGCGGCAGGCAAGTCATCTACCAATTCACCGGCACGGAGGAGGAGCTCATCCGGCAGATCAAGGCTCCCTACCGCCGCCCCGGCAACATGCGGCTATCCCTTGTACCTGATCCGGCGTTCGTCCGCCGGGAAATCACCCGTGTCTGCGGGCCACAGATGAAAACAACCATCAGCGGTTGTCTGCTCTCCTTGTCCAGGCTGGCCGAGATGGCGTTGATTCTCGACGGTGATGCGGCCATCCAGATCAACGCCGCGCGGCATCAGAAGCTGGTCGGCAGTCACCATCATAAGAAGATCCTGTCCATCTTGTCGGAAACCCGCCTGATCGAGAAGGTCGGCGGCTACGAAGCTGGGAAACACTGCAACAGCTATCGGCTAGTCGACGCCGCCATGGCGCAGCTTGAAGAGCAACAGCTCTGGTGGCCGACTGTGAACAATAGCGAGGAAAAGCCGGTTTCCATCGAAGATCTCATCGATGATGCGAAATGCCCGCACAATCCCGGCGTGCTCTCACGTCTCATGGAGGACTCCCGGGCGTTTTCTTTCTCCGATGATTTGGACATGGAGGCCGTCGTTGCCGAGCAAGCCGCAGACGCCATGAAGAAGGCCTTAACGAAACGCCCAAAGCTCAGCACTCAAGCTCGCGAGGCAATCGTCCGTCGCTCCCGCTTTGCCTGCATCGTCGCCCACCGGCGCTACATCGAGAATCCGCTGTCATTGTTCCGCGTGGGTATGGAGAGCCAGCGCCTTTTTCATCCCATCGCGATGATGCCAAGGCGGCTGCGTGCCAAGCTGCACTGCATGGGCGAGCATGTCACCACCCTCGACATCTGCTGCTGCCAGCCGTTCCTGCTCGGACTGATCTTGATGGAGGACCGCGAGACAGGCGAAATTCCACAAGCTGAATTGGACCGATTCATGGATCTCTGCCAGCGGGGAAAGTTTTACGACTACTTGGGTCAACGGTGCAGCCCCAAAAGAGCACGTGAGGAAAGCAAGACTCTGTGCTACCGGGATCTATTCTTCGGCCACCCGCATAGCAACCGCACTCCCATCGTGGAGGTCTTCAATCAGGAATTCCCGGCCATGGGTGGTGTCCTGCGCCGCCTCCGCTCGTCAAGTCGCTCGCTTTCCGGTGAACTACAGCGCAGTGAGGCGTGGCTGATCATCGGCCGCGTCCTGCCGGCGTTGCAGGAGGCCTTCCCCTGTCATCCCATCACCATTGTCCACGATGCCGTCCTCGTGCCCCGGAGCATTTCGGCCCAAGCCATGAAGATGATGGGCCGAACGGTCAGGCACGCGACGGGCAAGCAGGCAGGCATCAAGGTGGAGACGCCATGAAGGGGAAACCCCCACTCATATATGATATGGCATCTGTCCACTTGGAAGCCCTCCGAGCGTCCGACGCTCTAACGGAACCGTGGGTGATTCGATGACCACGAATCGACGCACCAGGCGCGGCTCAGGCGGAAGATCCGGCGGGTGCTCTCGGATTGGCGGGCGAAGGCGTCGCGGGCCAGAGTCTCTGCTTCATCCATGCTGAGGGCTTTCATGCAGCCGGAGCCGAAGCAATCCACCAGCATCTCCTCGGTCACCTGCCGCCCGGCCTCTGCCGCCTCGCGGATGTGCTCCTCCCGCCACACCAGCAGGTAGGTGATGCCGGCCGACTGCAAACGTCCGAAAATCTCCGGCGATTCCGCGCCGTGGATGCCAAGAATCCGATCAACCGGCCAAGCCCGCTGTGAGGCATATTGAAAAAGCGACTGCATCACCCGGAAATGCCGGAACAGCGCACCGAGTTTTTCCCCATCCGGTATCTTGCGCGGCAGCAGTTCGTCCAACGCGCCGCCGATCCCGTATTCGTCCAGAAACACGTTGAACCATACCAGCCACTCGCTCTGCACGTAATTCTTCAACTCGGGCGGAAAGGGTATCGTGGGGCGGAACTGGAGCGCCGGAGCATACACCGAGAGCGCATCCGGTCCCATCGCCACTTCCGCAGACTCGTCGCTGAGCAGGCCCACCATCAGGATCTTGGAAACCGCGTTCAACGCCAACTCTCGAACCAGATCCTCCGCGTTGAGACTGCAGTCCGAAAAAGGGCTGTGCCAAAAACCCTGTGGTGGGAGGGAACTCGCCTCTTGCGGGATCGGTTGTATTGACCTCGCTGTTTGCCGGTTTCCGATATTTTGAGATGCCATTAATATCGCATTAAATTTGAGTGAGACTTCATCCAGTGATTTGCTGTGCAAAATCTCATTAACAATAACTTGAAGATGAGGTGTTCTCATGTCTGGCGGCGTAAGGATGTCGCGACCTAGATTGGAAAGCATCATGGCAAGCCGGGCGTAAGCATCAACATCTGCCACAAAGACAGTATTTCCGAGCAGTCCGAGTCTAGACTTTTTAATAAAAAGTCCGCTACTAGATGAAGAAACATAGCAGGGTTCCCCATTATCCATATCAATCCGAGCCCAACAGCCGAAAGGAGGATTGTCTATGTATCTAATTAGCTTATTCATGACTGCTTCCAATAATGTTAAAAACGCGTTCTAGACACTCTACCGACAGATTGGACGGCGTCACTCGCACTAAGACGGATTGAATTTGACTAAGGATTAGCGATTCTGATACGCCAACACTCACCGCCCATTTAATGTTACAAACCAAGGAATTCTGTAAACGTCGGATTCTCGCT
>JALOUA010000314.1 GCA_025457625.1 Akkermansiaceae bacterium | reverse complement strand
TGGCGCGATTCCGCAGGGAATGGAACCGGGAACGGGTGGTGCTCGTCGGCTACTCGCGCGGTGCCGATGTCCTGCCCTTCCTCGTCAATCGCCTGTCCGACGCGGATCGTCAATCCATCGACCTGATTGCGCTGTTGGGTCCGGCGCAAAACACCGATTTTGAAATCCATTGGGGCGACTACCTGGGCGCGGCATCCTCGAAGAACCCCCTGTCCGTGCCGCCCGAGATCATGAAACTCAAAGGCATGCCGCTTCTCGTCCTCTACGGGGCGGATGATCAAGACTCCTGTGGCGCGGCATTGTCCCGGGAACTGGGTGACATCCGGGCCCTTCCCGGCGGCCATCATTTTGACCGTGACTACTCGCAGTTGCTTCAACCGCTGCTCAAGGCGGTTGAGAAGCGCGAGCGCGATCCGGCTTCAACCCAAGTTCCCAAGATCTCCCCGCAGCCGTGAAGTCCCACGTGCGGCCGGCAGGCGGGGCTTGCGGTCGGCGACGTTTGCCAGGCGTTGCCCCGACTTTCAGACTCTAGCAAAGGCGGGATCCGCCTTTCTGGCCCCACCGTTTACGCGGGGTGCCGCACGGTCGCCGCCTGGTTTGTCATTGATCACAGCCGTAGCAACCCATTGACCAAGGAAACCCGTCGGATGGGCGGCGGCAGCGTCCAAGTGGTTGGGGCTCAACGCGCCTCAAGTTGCGGCACAGCGTATGCAGATCAAGGTAATTGGGAACGCCGACCCGGTTCCCCCAACCATCAAGACCCAATGGCTGGCGGGTCGCGGGACCTTGAGGAAACAGGAACACATCCGGAGGATGCCCAAGTGAATACTGAAAAGCCGTCTTCAACCCCTCCCTCTCCGGCAGCCGAACCGCAGAGCCTGGACTCCCTCTTTGCCGAGCTGGCCAGCGGCCCGGGAGGGTTGTCCAGCGCAGAAGCCAAAAGCCGGCTCGCCCAATACGGTCCCAATGCACTCGTGGCGGAACGGGAAAGGCCGCTTTTGAAATTCCTCGGGTTCTTCTGGGGACCGATTCCGTGGATGATTGAAGTGGCCGCCATCCTCTCCGCCGTGGTGGGCCATTGGGTGGATTTGGCCATCATCCTCGTCATGCTGTCCTTCAATGCGGTGATCGGCTTCTGGCAGGAACATCAGGCCGCCAACGCGGTGGAGGCGCTGAAACAGCAGCTTGCGCTCAAGGCCCGCGCCAAACGCGATGGCCGGTGGTCCGTGGTGGATGCCGCCACACTGGTTCCTGGCGACATTGTGCGGCTGCGCCTGGGCGACATCATCCCCGCCGACGTGACGCTGGCTGAGGGCGATTACCTCAGCGTGGATCAATCCGCGCTCACCGGCGAATCGCTGCCGGTTGACAAAAAGACCGGCGACATTGCGTATTCGAGTTCCGTCGCCAAGCAAGGCGAGATGGTTGCGCTGGTGACGGCCACGGGCGCGAACACCTATTTCGGGAAGACGGCCAAGCTCGTCTCCAGCGCCAGATCCGTTTCGCATTTCCAGAAGGCCGTGCTGACCATCGGGAACTATCTGGTCTATTTGAGCGTTGGCCTCGCGGCGATTCTGCTCGTCACCTTGTTCGAGCGGGGGGAACCGCTGCTGACCCTGGCTCAGTTCGCGCTGATCCTGGTCGTCGCGGCAATCCCCGTCGCCATGCCCGCGGTGCTGTCGGTGACAATGGCCATAGGCGCCGTGGTCCTCGCGCGCATGAAGGCGATTCTCACGCGGCTTGAATCCATCGAGGAGATGGCCGGCATGGACATCCTCTGCTCGGACAAGACGGGAACGCTCACCCAGAACAAACTGACCCTGGGCGAACCGGCGTTGTTTGGCGCCAGGGACGCGCAGGCGTTGATTCTGAATGGTGCGCTGGCCTGCAAGAGGGAAGATGGGGACGCCATTGATCTGGCGGTGCTGGACGGCTTGAAGGATGACGACGCGCTGAAACCGTTCCAGCAAACCAGGTTTGTGCCCTTCGATCCCATCCACAAACGCACGGAAGCGGAAGTGAAGGATGCCGGCGGCAGGAGTTTCAAAGTCACCAAAGGCGCGCCGCAGGTGATTCTGGAGATGTGCAACCCCCCGGCCGAAGTCGCGAATTCCGTCAACGCGAAGGTGGAGGAATTTGCCGGCAAGGGCTTCCGCACGCTCGGCGTGGCGCGACATGACGGCCTCGCCTGGCGGTTCCTGGGCCTGCTGCCACTGTTCGATCCGCCCCGCGAGGACTCGGCTGCGACAATCGCGGAGGCGGGCAGGCACGGCATCGCGGTCAAGATGGTCACCGGTGACAATATCGCGATTGCCAAACAAATTGCCGGCCAGCTGGGCCTGGGCACGAACATTCACACCGCCGGCGAATTCTTCGGGAACACGACGGAGGCCGGCGAGATCCAGCCGAAGACTGCCGCGGCGGTGGAAGCCGCCGAAGGTTTCGCCCAGGTTTTTCCCGAACACAAATATCAGATCGTCAAGGCGCTGCAGGGCAGGGGCCACATCGTGGGCATGACCGGCGACGGCGTGAACGATGCGCCTGCGCTCAAGCAAGCCAACACCGGAATCGCCGTCAGCGGCGCGACTGACGCAGCCCGGGCGGCGGCGGCGCTCGTGCTCACCGCGCCCGGTCTGGCGGTGATCGTGCAGGCCGTGGAGACGGCGCGGACGATTTTTGAGCGTATGAACAGCTACGCCA
Source organism: Akkermansiaceae bacterium (assembly GCA_025457625.1). Classification (GTDB taxonomy): domain Bacteria; phylum Verrucomicrobiota; class Verrucomicrobiia; order Verrucomicrobiales; family Akkermansiaceae; genus Luteolibacter. Next base: position 1,205 of record JALOUA010000314.1, on the reverse strand, counting down.
TCTACCGCATCACGGAGACCATCCGCATCATGTTCTTTGTCGTCCTGGCGATGATTGTTTTCAAATTTTATCCGATCACGACGGTGATGATCATCCTGCTGGCGCTGTTGAACGACCTGCCGATCCTGACCATCGCCTACGATAACACCTGGCTCGATCCCAAGCCCGTCCGCTGGAACATGCAGCGCGTGCTGACGGTGGCAACGGTCCTCGGGTTGATCGGCGTCGTCGAGACGTTTCTGATTCTGGTCATCGCGCGGGATTGGTTTCAAATGACGCAGGAGCAGATTCAATCGTTCATTTATCTCAAGCTGGCGGTGGCCGGGCACATGACCCTCTTTGTGGCGCGCACGAGAAAGCCGTTCCTGAGCAGGCCGTACCCCGCGCCGATCTTGCTGGCAGCCATCCTCGGCACACAGGCCCTGGCCGCCATGATTGTCGGCTTCGGTTGGCTGGTCGCGCCGATCGCCTGGAAATACGTGGGCTTCGTCTGGGTGTATTGTCTTGTGTGGGTGTTCCTTGAGGACCGGGCCAAGTTGCACGTGTACCGGCACCTGGCATTGGCCTCGAAACCTCACCGCCGATACCTGGCTCGGATCCAGGAATCCTTGCACTCGCACAAAGCCTGAGTGGAATGATTGGCAGGATTGGGGTCCCATCTGATTGGCGGTTGGTTAAGGCCCAATCTTATCTTGCTCAGACGCTTGCGACGCGGAGGATGGGGGAGTTGAAGGACGTGTTGTGCGGTCAGAGGCTGCAGATGCAGGAGGATATCCCAGACCTGTCTCTCAAAACGTGTCCGACAATTTGCAATGTGAGGTCGGGAATAACCGAAGGACTGCAAATTGTCGGGACTGACACGTCGGCGATCCTTGCAGGCGACGAGGTGACGAGTCGTTCTCGGGAAGGGCACTCCTTACGTCGTGCGCTACAAGGTTTTTGGGGTTGCTTGCTGTGCATCAGTGGCGGCGCTTTTGGGCGCGGCGCTTGGCTTCAAGCAGCCGGTTGGTGGAGGATTGTTGTGCCGGCGGGGGAGGAGGGGGCTCCGGACTTTCAGGCCCGGCCGCCGGCGCCTGCGGCTCGGTCGGTCCGGTTCCGGGCAATGGCGCAGCCACGGGTTTCGAGGGTCGGAAGAGGTCTTCGCGCGCTTCCTCGGGCCGCGCCTGGCGCGAGCGCACCTCGTCCCGGCGGGTCAGGAGCGCGGC
>JALOUA010000313.1 GCA_025457625.1 Akkermansiaceae bacterium | reverse complement strand
CGGGAGCGGTTCGGGCCGAGGCGCAAGAGCGGCGCGCGCAAGATGCGTGGCAGGGCGGCGTGCGCGGCGGGGCTGTTGTGGAGCGCGCGGGACCTGCGGGTGGCAATAAGATGATATGTTACCGCGTGAGCAAAAAATCATCAGACACGGGTATTGGCGAACCAAGGTCAAAAAACCCATGTGCGGCGTGGGGTTTGTTCACCCTGTCCGTTTCCGCGTGGATCGCTCCATCGCGGATGATGAGCGTGCGGTCGCCGGCTTTGGCCAGGTTTTGATCGTGGGTGACGACCACCAGCGTGACGCTGTGCTCGGTGGCGAGGTCCATGAGGATGGACATGATTTCCGCGCTGTTGTGTGAATCGAGATTGCCCGTCGGTTCGTCGGCGAAGAGGACTTTCGGTTCGTTGACGATGGCGCGGGCGATGGCCACGCGTTGTTGCTCGCCGCCGGAGAGCTCGGCGGGCAGGTGATCCGCGCGGTCGGTCAGGCCGACGCGGCCCAGCGCCTTGAGTGCGGCGGCGGTGGCATCCCGGCCGGCGATGGCTCCCGGGACACAGACGTTTTCCAAAGCGGTGAGTTCGGGCAGGAGGTGATAGTTCTGGAAGATATAGCCGATTTCGCGGTTGCGGTAGCGGGCCTGATCGCGGCGGCCCATGGCATAAAGGTCCTCGCCGTGGATGCGGACGCTGCCGCGCTCCGGGCGTTCCAGGCCCGCCAGCGTGTAGAGCAGGGTGGTTTTGCCCGCGCCGCTCGGGCCGCAGAGGAAGACCCGCTCGCCGCGCTCGATGTGCAGGTTGATGCCGTGCAGCACCTCGATGGATTTTTTGCCGATCCGGTAGCTGCGGTGGAGGTCGGTCGTTTCGATCATCGCGTGCTCGGCCATGGGGGGAGGCTGGCGGGATATGCCGGCCGGCGCAAGCCCGCGGCGAGGTGGAAAAGCCGCGGCAGATTCCATCAGGCGTTTTGGCGGTCCTCGGTAGCTTGCACCTGTCATGACTGCCACAGAAACATTGCCCTTCTCCGAAAAGTCCATGCAACAACTGCGCCGCCACATCGCGGCGCTGGCCACCCTGCCCGAGTCTGAAGCGCCGGTCATCAGTGCGTATTTCGACCTGCGCCGCCCGCTGGAAGTCCTGCGCGCCGCGTTTGAAACCTGGTCCACAGCCGCCCGCAGCACGCTGCCGAAGGATGCGCGGGCGATGTTTGACGCGGCAAAGGCCGATATCCGGGCGCAATTGAAACAAACCTGGCCGGAGACGATGCAGGGGCTGGCCGTTTTCGCCCGAGGCGGGGATCACCCGCTGCTGATGGCATTGCCATTCCAAGCCATTCTGGAGACTCACTTCGATGTGGCCAGCCGCCCCGCGATTTTTCCGCTGGTGCAGCTCAAGGACCGTTTCCACCGCTTCGTGCTGGTGATCTGCACCGAGGAAACCGGGCGGATCATGGAACTGACGCTGGGTGCCGTGACCGAGGAAATCCTCACCACCCGTCCGGATCCCGGCGGCCGCCTCGGCCGGCAGTTGAGCCGCGAGCATTTCCACCTCCGCCGTCAGGAGGACACCCGGCGTTTCCTGCGCGATCAGGTGAGCATCATCGACAACCTGATGTCCCGACGCGGGCACAATCACCTGATCCTCGCCGGCCACCCGCGCCATGTCGCCCAGTTGCGCGACCAACTGCCCAAGCAGATCCAGGCACGCGTCGTCGGCTCGGTTTTCCATGCGCCGAACGGCCGGGATTACTCGCCGTTGTTGGATCAGGCGATCGACGCGTTCATCGAGGCGGAGCAGGACGAGAGCCGGGGCGCGGTCGAGCGCCTGCACGAGCATGTGCGCCGTCAGGGGCTTGCGGTGGTGGGCATCCACGCGTGCCGCGAGGTCATCGAGGCCGGGGCCGCGTCGCAGTTGGTCATTTCCGAGGAACTTCCGCATCCCGACCGCGAGGAGTTGGTGCGGCTGGCCACCCTGCACGACCTGCCCATCGAGGTCTGCGAGGGTGACGATCTGCTCCAAAGCCACGGCGGGGTGGGGTGTCTTTTGCGTTTCCGCATGGAATACCTGCGCGGAACGCCGGCCGACGGATTCTGAGGCCCGCCATCTTTGCCATTGCCAAGCCCCCGGCCGTTTGCTCATTTTCCGGCCATGGCCAATCCGACCAACGTCCTCTCCAGTGGAATCGAAATCACCGGTTCCATCCGCTTCTCCAACGACATGATCATCGACGGCAAGATCGAGGGTGAGATCAATTCCGACAAGGGACGGGTCACCATCGGCGAAAACGCCTTCATCAAGGGCGATGTGACCGCCGGCGAGGTCAAGGTTTACGGCAAGGTGGAGGGCAAGATCACCTCGCAGCGCTGCGAGTTGAAGGACAAGTCCAGGATCAACGGCGACATCAAGTCCAAGGTGTTCTCGATGGAGGAGGGGGCCTCGCTCTCCGGCCGCACCGAGATCGGCGGCTGAGCCGCGGTTTTCCGCACGGTTGGATTCAGGGGAGGCGGTGTCCCGGGCGTGCAATCATGCGCGCGCAAACTATTTTTTTCATTTCGGAAAGTTCATATGAAAGACCAGCGTTGCGGTCTTCATGAAAGAGCGAATTTCCCGTTGGTTTCATCTTCTCTTTGCCGCAGTGATTTTGGGTTCCACGCAGGGGGACCGGGCGCACGCGCAAACGCCCCCCGGGGACCAAACCGAGGTCCGCGATCTGTCCAAACCGCCGCCGCGCAAGCTGGGCGTCGATATTTCACTTCTGAGCCCCGGCTGGCATGAGAGGGCGCGCAAGGCCGACGGGCCTGCGGTGATCATCCGTTTCGGCGGGCCTGCGGCACCGCTGGACCAGGTGGGGAAAATCATGCCGGCGGGAGCCATCCGGATGACACCCGAGGTGGCGGGCGAGTGGAAATGGCAGCGTGCCGAGCGCCTTGAGTTTTATCCGGCGGGAGGCTGGCTGCCGCCGGGCATCTATCGCTTCGAGGCCGGGCCGGGCTTGCTGGCGGAGGATTGCGAACTGGCGGCAAACGCCGATTTCGGCCGCAACCTGCGTGCGCCCAAATTGTCGGCGGGTTTTCAGGAACGGAGTTATTACATCGATCCCGCCACTCCGGCGCTGCAGCAGTTGGTGACGACGGTGGATTTCTCACAGCCGGTCTCCCTTGATGAGGCGAGGCGGCATTTTTCGGTCACGAGCGTCACCGGGATCGGGATCTTTCAAGCCGGCAGCCAGGCCCAGGTGTTGCCGGAACCACTCAATCCGCTGCGCTTTTACCTTCGCTCGCCATTGATGAAACCCGGCGAAAAGGAGGACCTCATCCTCTTCAGCTTCCGCGCGGGGATGAGGCCGGTCTCCGGCGGCGAGCCGACGAGGGAAAACCTCGAGACCAAACTCACCGCCTTCAGCAGGGACTCACGGTTTTTCATGCAATCCGCCAGCACGATGCTGCGCAAAACCACCGAGGGCGAGCCCGAGCAGGCGGTCCTGATCGAAATGAGCATCCCGGCACGGACTGCCGAAATCGCCAGATCGGCACAGGTTTGGAAACTCCCGCCCGAGGAAAAAAACAGCCGGGGGGAAATCGTTTCCTGGACGAAGGACAATGTCACCGACGAGGTGCTGGCGAAATCGCGGAAGATCGCGTTCGAACTCATCGCCTCGCCGGATGCGCCGCCGATGGAAGCGGCCTTCGCGCTGCGGGTGCCGCGGCAGCCGGGTGGAAAGGTTTTTGTCATGGTGCCCAAAGACACCGCCGGGCCGGGTGGTTTTGTCACTCCGGAGGATTTCCGCGAGGTGATCCATCTTCCGGCGATCCCCCGCGAGGCCGGCCTGGTGGGCAGTGGCGGACTGCTGGCCCTCAATGGCGAGCGCAAACTCCATGTGCGGTCGCGCGGTATCGACCACCTGCGCTACACCGTGGCAAGAGTCCAAACCAGCCAGATCAACCACCTGGTGAGCCAGACGCGCGGCAGTTTCGAATCACCATACTTCTACGGCGGCTTCGGGTTCGAAAATGTGTCGGACTACGAGCAATCGGTGCAGCCGATCGTGAAGGAGCATGACTACAGTGTGAACCACTCGTCATTTGATTTCGCGCCGCTGCTCCGGGCGCGCCAGCCGGGTGCGG
>JALOUA010000055.1 GCA_025457625.1 Akkermansiaceae bacterium | reverse complement strand
CAGGCGCAATACGGGGTTGAGACGGCACGCGCCCTGTTTCAGGAAATCTATGGCCACTGGCGTTCGCTACCGTCCGAATCGAGACCGAAGCTCTATCTCAACGGACTGAGCCTGGGTTCGCTGAATTCCGATCTTTCGTTCGACTTATATGATATCATCGACGACCCGTTTCACGGCGCCTTGTGGAGCGGTCCGCCATTCCGCCACCAGACATGGCGGCAGGCGACCGCCCGCCGCGATCCGGGCACGCCGCCATGGCGGCCGGAATTCCGGAAAGGTGCCGTGGTGCGTTTCATGAACCAGGACGGCGTGACAGGAGGAAAAGGCAACGCGTGGGGCAAATTCCGGATTCTTTTCCTGCAGTATCCGAGCGATCCCATCACCTTCTTCAGCCCGGCCGCGGCATGGCACGCGCCGGACTGGATGGACAAACCACGCGGAAAGGATGTTTCGCCCTCGCTGCGGTGGTTTCCGGTGGTCACCATGCTGCAACTGGGGATCGACATGGCGGTTGGAACGGCGCCGGAAGGTTTCGGCCACACGATCGCAGCGACTGATTACATCGAGGCGTGGCTCGCGCTCACAGAACCGCCGGGATGGGACGAGGCCGGGCTTGCGAGATTGCGCGCCATGTTTGAAGCAAGAAACAAGACGCAAGAGTGACCGGGAGCGCCCCTCCGGCTCCGGCAGTTGTTCGCGTGTATTCAGGATTAAAGGAATTTCCCCGGGTTGAGCAAATCCCCGCCATCGAGCGCTCGCTTGATGGCGCGGTGGACATCGAGTGAAACCCCGCCGAGCGCCTGGCCGATCCAGCGCTTTTTGGCCAGACCCACGCCGTGCTCGCCGGTGATCGCGCCGCCGTTTTCGAGCACCCAGGCGAACAACAGGTCGAGCGCGTGCTCCGCCGTTGCGCGCACCTCGGGATTGCCATAATCCCCCACCATCAGGTTGGTGTGGATGTTGCCGTCGCCCGCATGACCGAAGCAGGCCACCGGGATTCCGGTCTGCGCCTGCAGGCGCGCCGCGAACTCCACCAATTCCACCAGCCTGGAGCGCGGCACGACGATGTCCTCGTTGAGCTTGGTGAGCCCCGTGTCCCGCAACGAATAGGAAAACTCGCGCCGCAACCGCCAGATCCGCTCGCACGACGCCTCATCCGGCGCGCGCTCGATGGAGCCCGCTCCCAGCCTCTCTAACAACATGTGGATTTCCTCCAGTTCGGCGGCCACCGCCGCGGCACGGCCGTCGATCTCCACGATGAGATGCGCGTTGCCCGGCGGGAAAACCTCCGCCCCCAGACGCTTGCGCGCCGCATCGAGCGTGAAGCCATCGGTGATCTCCAATGCGGACGGCAGATGGCCGGCGTTGAGGATCGCCTGCACCGCCGCCGCAGCCATCGCAAACTCCGGAAAAACCGCCGCCAGCATCGCGCGTGCCGCGGGTTTCGGAATCAAACGCAAGACCGCCTCCGTGATCACCCCGAGCATGCCCTCCGATCCGGTGAACAACCCGATCAGGTCAAAGCCCGTCTTGTTCTTGTGCAGCCGTCCGCCGGTGCGCAGCACCCTTCCGTCCGCCAGCACCACCTCAAGTCCTAAGACATAACTCCGCGTCACCCCATACTTCAGACAACGCGGGCCGCCGGCGTTGGTGGCGATGTTCCCGCCGATCGAACACTCCTTGAGCGACGCCGGGTCCGGCGGATACTCCCAGCCGACCGCGCGCGCCGCCTCCTGCAGGTCGCGCGTGATCACACCCGGCTGCACGACGGCCACGCCATCCTCCGGATGCATGCCGAGAATGCGGTTCATGCGCATCACCGAGAGCGCGATCCCCCCGCGCACCGGCACGCAGCCGCCGACGTAGCCCACGCCCGCACCGCGCGTCGTCACCGGTATCCCGTGCTCGGACGCGAATTTCATCACCGCCACCACATCCGCCGTGCTTTCCGCGAACACCACCGCCTCCGGCAGATGGCTCGCCGACCACTTGTCCCCCGAATGCGAGGTCAGAACCTCGTCATCGCAAGTCATCTGCCCATCCCCCAACAATGTGGCCAGCCGGGAAATCCAATCCGTTGATTCAACACTCATGATCATGATCCGTGGTTTCTCATTGTGAATCACAGCCACTTCATTTTCCGGAACAGGATCAACTGGCCGATGGCGATGAGCAGCATGAACGCCATCACCCCGAGATAACCGTAGGGGGAATGGAGTTCGGGCATGTTGAGGGGGAATTTCTCGCCGGTCGCGGATTCGTAGGCGAAGTTCATGCCATAAACACCGGCGATGAACGTCAGCGGGATGAAGATCGAGGTGATCACGGTGAGCACGCGCATGATCTCGTTGGTGCGCAGGCCGACGCTCGAATGATAGAGCTCCATCAGCGACGCGGTCAGCTCGCGATGGCTCTCCACCAGATCCATGAGCTGCACGGTATGGTCGTAACAATCGCGCAGGAAAACCTTGGTCGGCGCTGTGATGTAGCCTGAGGAATCATGGAGCATCGAGTTCACCACATCGCGCAGCGGCCAGACGTATCGCCGCAGCTGGGTGAGTTGGCGGCGTTGTTCGTGCAGCATGAATACCATCTCGCGCGACGGTTTTTCCAGCAGGTGATCCTCCAGCTCCTCGATCGCCGCGCCAAGTTGTTCGAGCGCCGGATAGTAGTGGTCGATGACCGAATCCAGCAGCGCGTAGGCCAGGTAGTCGGCGCGCGACTTGCGGATGTATCCGCGGCCGGACCGGATGCGCTCGCGGACGGGATCGAAAACATCGTATTCGCCCTCCTCCTGCACGGTGATGAGGAAATTGCGGCCGAGGAACAGGCTCACCTGTTCCCCGCACAGCGTGCCGCCATGATCCTGATAGACCATCTGCATGCAGATGAAGACGTAGTCGGAAGTCTGCTCGATCTTCGGCCGTTGTCCGGTGTTGAGCACGTCCTCCAATGCCAGGGGATGCAGGTTGAAGCGCTCGCCGAGAAACTTCAGCGCCTCCACATCGCCGAGACCGTCGATGTTGATCCAGGTGACCTTGCGGCCGTCGAGATGATCCGCCAGTTCGCCGATGTCCTGGATCTCCCGGTCCTCCATGTGGTCGCGGTCATACTCGATGAGCCGGATGACGGGCTTGCGGCCCTCGCCATCCACCAGATGGGGAATGAGTGTGGCCGGCGAGGAACCCGGAGGGCCGTGGCGTTTGGTGAACACGGATGCCACTGTATCTTTCCCGGCCACCGAGGCAAGCCGCCCGAATGTGTGCGCGGTTTGAAAATATCGTCGCCTGAGGCGGCGCATCATGGTGGAGTCCCGGCAACCGCCGTGTTGAAAAAACTCCGCCAGGAAGTCGCCGCCACGCTGCCCAGTTTCGGCTGGCTGGTGGTTTTCGTGCTGGCCCCCACCCTGCTGGTGCTGGCCATCGCCTTCCGCGAGACCGACCCGGCCGGCGGCATCGGCGCGGGCTGGACGCTTGGCCAGTTCGGGATCTTCGGGCAGAAAAGCACGCTGCTGCTGCTCTGGCGCACACTCTGGATCAGCGCGCTGACCACGGTCCTCTGTGTCCTAGTGGCGCTGCCGGTGGCGCTGTTTGTGGCACAGGTGCGCAAGCCGTGGCGGGCGCGGCTGCTGCTGCTCATCGTGGTGCCGTTCTGGACGAATTTCCTGATCCGGGTCTTCGCGTGGAACCAGATCCTGCATTCCGAGGGCGGTCTCGCCCGTTTCCTGCGCGCCCTTCACCTGCTGGGGGAAAACGAATCGCTGCTCTTCAACTCGGGCGCGGTGGTGCTGGTGAGTGTTTACACCTACCTTCCCTTCGCCATCCTGCCGCTGTATGCCGCCGCGGAAAAATTCGACTTCGGCCTGCTCGATGCCGCGCGTGACCTCGGCGCCACCCCGTTCGGCGCGTTCCGCTCGGTGTTCATCCCCGGCATCCGCAAGGGCATCACCACGGCGCTGGTGATCGTCTTCGTGCCGATGCTCGGCTCCTACGTCGTGCCGGACCTCGTCGGCGGCACCGACGGACAAATGATCGGCAACAAGATCGCCCAGCGCAATTTCGCCGACCGCAACCTGCCCGCGGCCTCCGCCATGTCGGTGATCCTCACGCTCGCGGTGCTCGCCCCGCTGCTGTTCCGGCGCCACGGAGGAGAACGGGCGAAGTGAGTCACGGGTCCTGTCGCAAGTCTTCAAGACCCTCCTTCCATCCGCCGAGACGATACTTGCGGCATGATTCTCAACAAACTTTCCGGACGCGGCCTGATGTCCTCGCCCGCAAGCGCGTCCCGAATCGCGGTGGGAAAGCGATTTCCAAAGTTGACGATCTGGACCAATCCGAACGTCCCGGAAACATCAATCACTCCGCCCAGCGGATGATCCGCGCCCGGCTCGTGAAGTTGCGAATCCTCTCCGGCGGCGCATCTGCCCCGGGTCCGCGTTCACTGCCAAATCAACATCCCGCGTGGAGCGGATGTTACGATGCGCGGCCGCACCGAGCACAACAACCGTCATCTTCTCCACGCGCAACGCCTCATCCGCGCACGCACTGCGGCAGGCCATGGGAAAAGCGCTCTTTGAATTCGACATGTGGGTAGAATGCGCCTCGCCCATCACCGGTGCAAACTGCAAGACATGACATGGGAATGGTCGGCGGAATCCCGCCAAAAAAACCACCGCCAAATCCCTTGCAAAGTCGGGCGGCTGTGCCCACTTTCGGCAGGAAAAGTCCGGCACTCGCCAGACCCGCCGGAACCCTGGTTTTCCACACCGTTCCGGGCGGTTTTCCAACACTCAACCCACCTAACCACGAAACACCATGTCCACCGAAGCCAAATGTCCGTTCAACCACGGAGCACCTCTCACCGGCACCACCAACAGCGACTGGTGGCCCAACCGGCTCAAACTCGAACTCCTTTCCCAACACTCGACGAAATCCAACCCCATGGAGCCGGACTTCGACTACGCCGCGGAGTTCAAATCCCTCGATTATGACGCGCTCAAAAAAGACCTCGCCGCGCTCATGACCGACTCGCAGGACTGGTGGCCCGCCGACTTCGGCACCTACGCCGGCCTCTTCATCCGCATGGCATGGCATAGCGCCGGCACCTACCGCACCGGCGACGGCCGCGGCGGTGGTGGCCGCGGCCAGCAACGCTTCGCCCCGCTCAACTCGTGGCCGGACAACGTGAGCCTCGACAAGGCCCGCCGCCTGCTCTGGCCGATCAAACAGAAATACGGCCGCAAGATTTCCTGGGCCGACCTGATGATCCTCGCCGGCAACGTCGCGCTCGAAACCTGCGGCTTCAAGACCTTCGGCTTCGCCGGCGGACGCGAGGATACCTGGGAACCCGATCAGGATGTCTACTGGGGCCGCGAAAGCACATGGCTGGATGACAAGCGCTACTCCGGCGACCGCGACCTCGAAAACCCGCTCGCCGCCGTGCAGATGGGTCTCATTTATGTCAACCCGGAAGGCCCGAACGGCAACCCCGATCCCATCGCCGCCGCCAGGGACATCCGCGAAACCTTCGCCCGCATGGCCATGAACGACGAGGAAACCGTCGCCCTCATCGCCGGCGGCCACACGCTCGGAAAAACCCACGGCGCTGGCCCGGCCTCGCACGTCGGCCCGGAACCGGAAGCCGCCCCGCTCGAAGAACAGGGCTTTGGTTGGAAGAGCAGCTTCGGCACCGGCAAGGGCGCGGACGCCATCACCAGCGGTCTCGAAGTCACCTGGACCCAAACCCCTGACAAGTGGTCCAACGCCTACCTCGAAAACCTCTTCAAATACGAATGGGAACTCACCAAGAGCCCGGCCGGCGCGCACCAATGGGTCGCCAAGGACGCGCCCGAGGACGTCCCCCACGCCTTCGATCCTAACAAAAAGCAGCGTCCGACGATGCTCACCACCGACCTCTCGCTGCGCTTCGATCCGGCCTATGAGAAAATCTCGCGCCGCTTCCTCGCAAACCCCGCGGAGTTCGATGACGCCTTCGCCCGCGCCTGGTTCAAGCTCACCCACCGCGACATGGGACCGAAAACCCGCTACCTCGGCCCGGAAGTGCCCGCCGAAGATCTCATCTGGCAGGACCCCGTCCCCGCGGTGGATCACGCCCTCATCGATGCATCCGACCTCGCCACCCTGAAGTCGAAAGTCCTCGCCTCCGGTCTAACCGTTTCCGAGCTCGTTCACACCGCATGGTCCGCCGCCTCCACCTTCCGCGGTTCCGACAAGCGCGGCGGTGTCAACGGCGCGCGCATCCGCCTCGCCCCGCAGAAGTTCTGGGCCGTCAACCAACCGGCCCAACTCGCCAAGGTGCTCTCCACCCTCGAAGGCATCCAAGCCGACTTCAACAACTCGGCCGCCGGCGGCAAGAAAATCTCGCTCGCCGACCTCATCGTGCTCGGCGGCTGCGCCGCCATCGAACAAGCCGCCAAGAACGCCGGCCACACGGTCAACTTCCCCTTCACCCCCGGCCGCACGGATGCCACGCAGGAACAAACCGACGTCGAGTCGTTCTCCGTGCTCGAACCCATCGCCGACGGTTTCCGCAACCACCTCAAGGGCCGCTACACCATCCCCGCCGAGGCATTGCTCATCGACAAGGCGCAACTGCTCACTCTAACAGCCCCGGAAATGACCGCGCTTGTCGGCGGCCTGCGCGTGCTGGGAGCCAACACCGGCGGCAGCCAACACGGCGTCTTCACCCATCGCCCCGGTTCGCTCACCAACGACTTCTTCGTCAACCTGCTCGACATGGCCACCGAGTGGAAACCCGCCACCCCCGAAGCCGAAACCTTCGAAGGCCGCGACCGCAAGACCGGCGACCTCAAGTGGACCGGCACCCGCGTCGATCTCGTCTTCGGTTCCAACTCCGTGCTCCGCGCCCTGGCCGAGGTTTATGCCTGCGCCGACGGCGAAACGAAGTTCATCCACGACTTCGCCGCCGCCTGGAACAAGGTCATGAACCTCGACCGCTTCGACCTGGCATAAGGCACCACGGAGCGCGGACTTCAGTCCAATACCGTCAAGGATTGGCGGGGGATTCTCATGCCCCGGCAGGGGCGTATGAAATTAGCCGGTGGTGCGAGCCACCGGATTGCGGTATGAGATGAACCCGTGTCCCGGCAGGGACACCGGAAACTGCCGCCATGCCATCGACCCCATTTCCACGTCGTTTTCCCGACGAAGAACCGCGAATCCCGCCTCGCCGATGTGGTTCGCGACATCAAGGCGGTTTCCTCGAAAAGGATTCATGATGAGACCGGCGTCCGCGCCTTTGCACGGCAGGAGGAGCATCACCGGTATCGGACCTTTCAGGAGGAATATCTGGAACTCCTGCATCGTTGTGGTGTCGATTTCGACGAGCGTTATCTGTGGTGAGCCGAAACCTTCCGCCGCTCCTCCGGAGCTGAATGATTTTGTGTACGGGTTCCGGCAGCTCGCGCCACCGGCTAATTTCCGCAATCCCTCCGGGATCAGGAATCAAGATAACGGGATCGAATCCTTAAAGGCATTGCGCTTCAGAGTGAGTTTGTCGAAGACAAACTTGAACTCAGGACCGTCGCCGGATGTGTAATCAAGCAATCCAATGATGGCATTCTTTTTTGGCAATAGGCCCATGCCTCTGTCTCACTCGTCCTTCTTCTCCGCATCCTCCTCCAGCGGGGGCACGGCGATCGGCGGCGTGACCGCCTCGACCGGCGGGGTGGTGGCGGTGCGGGCGGGCGGCGGAGAGGCGACGATGCCGCCGGGAAATTGCTGGACCGTGCCCTTGTTGGGATCGGCCTCCGCGGCGGGCTGGGCCTTGGTGATGAGATCGGCGCGTTCCTTGAGCAGCGCGTCCACGGTGCTCCTGGAGACGAGGAAAGTGCGGCCCTCGAAGGCTTTTTCCTTCTCCAGTTTTTCGGTTAGAGTCTTCAGGCGTTCGGTGAAGGCGGCGTCCTTGGTTTTGGCATCCTCTTCCTTCTCGCCTTCCTCCTTCTTGCGTTCCTTCGGCAGTTCGGCGGCGACGGAAACCGAGAGCAGCATGTCCTCGGAAGCGGGCGGCGCGGCGGCATCGGCTGCGGGTGCGGCGGCGGCTTTGGCAGGCGTGATGTCCAAGGTATAGGTGAAACCCTCGAAGGTTTCGATGACGGCCTTGCGTTTGCCATCGGCCCCGGCGCGTTCCGCCACCTTGTCAGCAGGAACCACATCGTTGAAGCGGGCATAGGACAACAGGCTCTTGAGCGGAGCGGCGGCGGTGGTGTCGAGCACTTCGCCGGCGGCCGCGCCTTCGAGTTTGAACTCGGCCTCCTCGGTGTCGCGGGTGACTTTCCAGGCGGTTTCCCCGCTGTTTTTCGCACTCAGGGTGATGGATTTGATTTTCTCCGGACTGAAAAACCCATCGGCCAGCCAGCGGGACGGCTCGTCATTGACGGCGGGGAACATCTCGCTGATGGCGTAGAATCCGGATTCATCGGCGTGGTTGCGGATGTAGCGTCCCACCGCGCCACCGCCGCCCATCGGGCCGGCGTCGGCACCGCTCTCGATGTTCTTGCCCAGCGACACGGTGGCGAGATCCTTGCCCGCCGCATCCTTGAAGACGACGGTGAGGCCGCGGTCCTCCGCCTTGGCGGCGCTTTCGTCCATACCGAAGCGCGGCGCGAACGACGGGCCCGCCTCCATGCCGCGCGTGACCTTCAACTCGTCAAGCGTGCGGATGAACTCGTTCACATATGCGGCGTTGGCGGGATAATCGTCGCGCTCGGCCACCACCCATTTGTCTCCCTTGCGGGTGAGCGTGACGCCGCCCGCCGCGCCTTTGATGGCGACGCTTGCAATATCGGCGGCGGGGAATTTCTCAAACAGGGTTTGGCCGGGCGCACGGTTGGTGGCGCTTTGCGTGGCGTCCTTTTGCGTGAGTTTCACGGCGGCCACGGCGATGCCGAGGAGGATCGCAATGGCCCAGAGGATGATGACCTGACGTTTGTTCATGACTTGGGAATTCGGGAGTTGAAACTTGGGATTTGAAATCAGCGGGCGCGTGTCGAGCGGCGGCGCTGGAGGAAGAGGCCGAGACCGATGAACACGACGACCAATGGCATGACCGCGGTGTTGAGCAGGGTGATCTTGCCGGCGAGCTTGTCCTTCTGGCGGCGCAGGTCCTTTTCCTGTTCGCGGATGAGCTTGGCATACTCGACCTGCTCCTTGCGCAGCTTGCGGATCTCCGCCTCCTGCTCGGGCGAGAGATAAAGCTCGCTGCCACTGGCTTTCTGCGCCTGAAGTTGGTTGAGTTTCTCTTGCGCGGCTTTCTGCTTCTCCTGGAACTCCTCGATTTTGGTGCCGACCTGCTTGTTGAACTCGGCCTCCATCTTCTGCACCACGGTGAAGGGACGGCGGATCGCCGAGCGCGAGCGCGAGCCGATGAGGTGTTTGGAACCGACGGCCTGGTCGAGCATGTTGAAGAGCAGCGAGGCGTTGCCATTGACCGGCGAAGCCATCTGCATGCCGCCGAACTGCTGGACGTTGTAGGCAAAGCGGTCATAAAAAGCGTCCACATCGGCGATCAGGAAGACATTGCCCGGATTCACGCCCTCCTTGAGCCATGCGGGTTTTTCCTCCTCTTTTTTCCCATCTTCCTTGGGTGCTTCCTCGCCGGGTTTGCCATCGGGGAAGGCGGTCTTGAAAGTGCCATGGAGGTGGGTCGCCAACTCATAAGCCGTGCCGGACGAGCGGAAGGTGGTGGCCAGCGAGGGGTCGAGTTGCGAGGCCTGCATGGCATCGACAAAACCCGCGCCGGTGGTGGATCTCAGCAGGCTGTTGGCCGCCACTCCCGCGCCGCCGGTGAGGGTGAAGGCGCCGGGCAGGAAGAATGTGAGGCTTTCCAGATCCTTGGTGATGACGTTGTCATCCTGCGGCATCGCGCCGCGGTCGAGCGTGAGCACGGCGAGGCCCATGCGGTCGCCGGCGAGACGCGTGGCGAAGGCGGGATCCGCCAGCACCTTGCCGGACTCGAAGGAAACGCCCCATGCCTTGAGCAGCGTGGGCAGCGTGGAGGTGGGCGGCGTGCCCGGCATGCCCATCATCGGGTTGCCGCCGCCGACCATCTGCGCGGTCACCGCGTAGGCATCGAGACAGGCGACCACGGTGCCGCCGTTGAGCAGGTATTGGTCGATCGCGAACTCCGTCTCCGGTGTGATGCCCGCGGGATGCAGGACAAGCAATACCTTGATGGACTTCGCGTCGATTTCCTTGGTTTCCATCGGCACTTCCTCCAGTTCGAAGGACTGCTTGAGTTGCTGATAGATGACCCACGGCGGATTCGGCCGCTGGCCGGGCATCATCGCGGGAGCGCCCGCGAGATCGAACGCGGACATGATGCCGATGCGGGGTTTCACCGGCGTGCTGACCTCGGCGATGGCTTTGGAAAGGTGGTATTCGAGCATCGTTTCATCACGCGGATCGAGGAAGGGGATGACGCTGGTCTTGTCGAGGCATGAGACGGCGATGCCGAAGTAGAGGTTCTGGTCGTTCATGCGCTGGCCGCTGATGCCGTCGAGGTTGGCGGAGTCCTCGGCGTCGGTGTCGGGCTCGGGGTCGAGGTTCTCGATGCGGAGTTTGCCCTCGGAAAGCGAGGCGTATTCCTTGAGCAGGTCGTCCACGCGGCGCATGTGGAGCTTGATTTCCTCCGGCATGTAGTCGCTGCTACGGGAGGCGTAGTAGCGGATGACCACCGGGGTGTCGAGCTCGCCGAGAATGGCCTTGGTGCCGTCGGAAAGCGTGTGGATCTGTTTCTCGGTGAAGTCGGCGCCGCGGTTGCCCAGCGGGGTGAGCGAGACCAGCCAGTTGGCGAGCACGGCGATGGCGACGAGCGCGGCGACTCCGAAGGCCGAACGGGTGACGGGATGGGTGATTTTCATATCAATTCGGGATCTGAAAGTTAAAATTTGAAATTCCGCTCAGGAGCGTTTGGCGGAGAGGATGGCGCTGGTGCCGAGCAGGCAGACGACGATGAAGGAACCGAACCAGACGGCGTCCTGCAGGCGGAACAGCCCGCGGTTGAGCGAGCGGAAGTGCTCCCAGACGCCGAGCGAGGTGACGGCCTCGACGACGGCGGGCGAGGCGGCCTTGCCGAGCTCGCGGGTGAAGTCATCATAGCCGCAGAGCACCATCGTCACGCAGATGGCCACCGAGACGATGAGGCACACGACCTGGTCGCGGGTGCAGGCGGAGACGAGCATGGTGATGGCCAGGAAGGTGCAGCAAACGAGGAAACTGCCGAGGTATCCGGCGAAAATCGCACCGTTGTCGGGGTTTCCAAGATAGTTCACGGTCAACACGATCGGGAAGGTGAACAGCAGCGCGACGAGCCAGACGGTGGCGGCGGCGAAGTACTTGCCGATGATGGCGCTCCATGTGGAAAGCGGGAAAGTGCCTAACAACTCGATGGTGCCGGTGCGGTGCTCGTCGGCCCAGAGCTTCATGCCCACGGCGGGCGCGAGCAGCATGTAGATCCATGGATGCCAGAAGAAGAATGTCCATTCCAGCGAGGCGTCGCCGACACGCATGAAGTTGCCGAAGCTGAAGGTCAGCCCCATGGACAAGGCCAGGAAGATGACGATGATCGCATAGGCCGTGGGCTGCGAGAAGTAACTGCCGAGCTCGCGTTTGTAGATGGTGAGGGAGGTCATTCGAGTTGGAGATTTGAAATTTGAAATCCGCAGTCACGCGGCGGCTTCGGTGTCGCGGGTGGTGAGGTTGCGGAACAGGTCGGTGAGGGAACCGGTGCCGGATTGTTCGATGAGTTCGGCGGGCGTGCCGTCGGCGACGATTTTTCCGCAATCCACGATCACGGCGCGGGTGCAGGCGGCCTCCACTTCCTCAAGGATGTGGGTGGAGAACAGGATGGCCTTTTCCCTGCCGAGCCGCTTGATGAGCTGGCGGACCTCGTGTTTCTGGTTCGGATCCAAGCCGTCGGTGGGTTCGTCGAGAATGAGCACCTCGGGATCATGCAGCAACGCCTGGGCGAGGCAGGTGCGGTGGCGGTAGCCCTTCGAGAGCGTGTCGATCGACTGGCGGGCGACGTTGCCGAGGAAGCAGGTCTCGATGGCGCGCTCGACGGCGGCGTTTTTGGCGGAGCCGGAGAGGCCGCGCACGCTGGCGCAGAATTTCAGGAAGCCGATCACCGTCATGTCGTGGTAGAGCGGCGCGGACTCCGGGAGGTAGCCGATTTTGGTTTTGGCGTTTTTCGGATCGTCGATCACCGAGATGCCGCAGACCCGGGCGTCGCCGGAGCTGGGCGGGATGAAACCGGTGATCATGCGCATGGTGGTGGACTTGCCGGCGCCGTTGGGCCCGAGGAAACCAAGGACTTCGCCTTTCCTGACCGTGAACGTGAGGTCATCGACGGCACGCTTGGCTCCAAACTGTTTGGTGAGGTTTTCGACTTCGATCATGGGATGGATGGTGGGTGGGTCGGTGGGTTTCCGCGTGCGTTCCAGCGGCGCGGCCGAACGTTCTTGTTTGAAAAAAATGTGACAAGCGCAAATGCGGTTGATTTCCCGGGCGGCGGCGCGGGACGCCGGTGCCTCTAACCGACTTGCCAGCGGCGGCGCGGTATGGCTGCATTCCCGGGACATGCCGACCATCCATCTTCCCGAGCGCTGCGGCGTGATGCTGCTGCCGGATTGCACCCTGTTTCCGCATGGCGGGCTGCCGCTGCACATCTTCGAGCCACGCTACCGCAGAATGCTGGAGGAGGCGCTGGAGGGGGATTGTTTTTTCGCGGTGGCCCGGCTGACCGGCGAGGAATGCGCCGACCCGGCGCACTGCACGGCCCCGGTGGGGACCATCGGGCTGGTGCGCGCCTCGCACGAGCAAGGGGACGGCACCTCCCAGCTGCTGCTCCACGGAGTGATGCGGATGCGTTTCACGGAATGGCATCACGACCGGCCCTACCCTTCTGCCAGCGTGGAGCCGGTGATCTCGTTTTTCACTCCGGAGGAACAGTCCGCCGCAGCGATGAAAACGCTGCGTGGCGCGGTCGAGGACGCGATCCGCCCGCTGCCGGATGAGGTCAAAGCCGGCGTCTTCGCCCTGCTCGACCGCGCGGACGAACCCGGCCTGATGACCGACATCGTCTGCCAGCAATTCATCCACGAGCCCGACTTGCGCCAGCATTTGCTGGAAATGGAATCCGTCGGCGCGCGCATCCCGGTGATTTGCGAATACCTGCGGCTGGCCAGTGCCGCAGCCGGCGGTGATTGATTTCCCCTCGGAATCCGGCTTGGCAGGCGGCCG
>JALOUA010000312.1 GCA_025457625.1 Akkermansiaceae bacterium | reverse complement strand
TGCGTGACATGCCCGCAAGGTGGAGCGCGATGCCGCCCGGTCAAGCGGCAGTGTGGCGGGATTCGGATCGTTTGGGAAATGACACGCTTGACGGGAAAGCCATCCGTTCAACCGTCGTTGCCGGGCATGGCGCTCCGGCAGGCAAGCCCCCGGCCGCGCGAAGCCTCAGATTCCGTCGAGCATCCCCTTCATGTTGCCGAAGAAGCTGGCGAGGTCGTCGCTGCTGGCTTCGGCGCCGAGAATGTCGTCATAACTCGTGTGGTCAAGATGCTCGCCGTCGAGTTCGCCGATGAAGGAACTCGGCTGGCAGCCGGTTTCCTGGCCCCACTTGATGCGCTTGGAGCAGTAGGTCATGGTGAGTTGGTCCTGCGCGCGGGTGATGCCGACATATAACAACCTGCGCTCCTCGTCCTTGGTGCCGTCCGCCACGCTGCGGCTGTGCGGGAGGAAACCTTCCTCCAGCCCCACAAGGAAAACGATGGGGAATTCGAGGCCTTTGGATGCGTGCAGGGTGATCAGCGTGGCTCCCTGTTTCTTCTCGATGTCCTCGTCCTCGCGGTCGGAGGCCAGCGCGCTGTCATCGAGGAAGGACTGGAGTTTTTTTCCCTTGGCGACGTGGGCGCGCAGGCTGTCGATGACCATCTGGATGCCCTCGCCGCGCTGCTGGCGCTCGCTGTCGGTCTTGCAGCCGCGCTCGAGCCATTGGAGGTATTCGATTTCCTTGAGCATTCCGTGGAGCACGTCGGCCGGGTTCTCATGGTTGAGGTCGATGCGGTTTTTCGCGCCGGCGATGAGGGCGACGAAGGCCTCGATGGCGTGGCGGGCTTTCGGGCCGATGGTGGCGGTGAAATCCGGATCACACAGCGCCTGCCAGACCGACTCGTGGTGTTCGCGGCTCCAGTCGGTGGCCAGCACGGCGGTCGATTGGCCGATACCCCTGTTAGGCGCGTTCAAAACGCGCAGCAGCGGGACATCGGTGTCCGGCGCGGCGAGCAGTTGGGCGTAGGCGAGCACGTCGCGCACCTCGCGGCGGTCGTAGAAACTCTGCGCGCCGACCATGCGGTAGGGAATCTTGCGCTCGCGCAGCGCGAGTTCGAGCTTGCGGCTCTGGCCGTTGGTGCGGAAGAGCACCGCGAAGTCCTCCCACGTGCGGCCGACGGCGCTCTTGGCGGCGAGGATCTCCTCGGCGATGAACTCGGCCTCCTCGTCATCGCCGGGCATGGCGACGACGCGCACCTTGTCGCCGCCCATGCGCGTGGAGCGCAGGATCTTCTCGCGCCGGCCGCGGTTATGTTGGATGAGTGAGTTGGCGGTGTGCAGCACCGCGTGGGTGGAGCGGTAGTTTTCCTCCAGCCGGATGATCTTCGGGTTGGGGAAAAAGCGCTCGAACTCCAAAATGTTCGCCGTTTCCGCGCCGCGCCAGCCGTAGATCGACTGGTCGTCATCGCCGACGACGCAAACGTGGTAAGGCGGGCCGACGAGTTGCTGGAGCAGCTGCATCTGGAGGCTGTTGGTATCCTGGAACTCGTCCACCGTGACGCGGGTGAAACGCCGGCGGAACATTTCCCGCACATCCTCGTGCTCGCGCAGGATTTTCTCGCCGAAGAGCAGCAGGTCGTCGAAGTCCACGGCATTCTGCGCGCGCAGCTCGTTCTGATAGGCCGTGGCGAGGTGGGCGAAGAAGTCGTCCTCGAGGTTCGCGGGATCGAGGCCCTTGTTCTTGGCCTTGGAAATCGCGCCGAGCACGGTTTCCGCCTTCACCTTCTCATCGGTGCCGCCTTTTCTAACAAGCAGTTGTTTCATCAGGCCCACCTGGTCGGAGTGCGAGCAGATCGAGAAATTCCTCTTGTAGCCGAGTTTGTCGATGCCGCCGCGCAGCAGGCGGACGCAGAGCGAGTGAAAGGTGCAGACGGTCATCTCGGAGGCCGCCTTCTTGCTGACCATGCCGCCGATGCGTTCGCGCATTTCGCTGGCGGCCTTGTTGGTGAAGGTGACGGCGAGGATCTGGTCCGCCGGAATCTTTTTTTCCAGCATGTGGGCGATGCGGCAGGTGACGGTGCGCGTCTTGCCGGTGCCCGCGCCGGCGAGGATGAGCACGGGACCGTCGAGCGCGCCGACCGCCTGGCGCTGCGCTTGGTTGAGGGAGTCGAAGGAAAACGGGGAGGCCATCGGCGCGCGGAGTCAAGCGGCGCGGCGGCGGGGTGGCGAGCGCGGAGTTGATGACGGCGCATTCGATCTTCCATCACCCGCTGAAATACGCCATACCACCGCGGATGCCCGACTTCACCGAGATCGAACGCGAGGATTTCCGCAACCTGCTGCTGGAGATCGGGAAAACGCGCATGCCCTTCGGCAAATTCGGCATCAAGGAATATCCGCCGGCAGGTGTGCCGATCATGGACCTGCCCGTCGAATACCTCGCGTGGTTCCACGAGCGGGGATATCCCAAGGGGCGGCTCGGCGAGTTGATGGCGCAGGTTTTCGAAATCAAGGCCACCGGCATGGACACGGTGTTTGATCCGCTGCGTCAGGCGGCCGGCGGGCGTTTCCCGCTGCGGCCGGAACGCCGCAGGATGTTCGATTTCGGCTCGCGGGACAGCGGCGGTGCGGATCGGTGATCGACACGGGCGGCGGCTTGCACCATTCATTCAGCCATTCGCAACCGACCGTCATGGACCTGATCCTCGAAGCATTGAAACAACAATTCACCTGGGGCCTCCTGCTGGGTCTGCTGGTGGCCGCTTTCATCTGGAAATCCGGTTTCTCCCGCAGCCGCCGTGACATGCGGGAAATCCGCCGGCTGGAATCGGAACTCAAGGACCTGCAAGGCCACCTCAACACCCAGCTCAAGATCAATGCCAGCGGCAACGAGTCATTGCAAAGCGAGCTGGCCGGCCTCCGCCAGCAGAACGAAAACCTGCGCGTCAGCAACGCCGCCCTCCAGCAAAAACCCGGCCGCGCGGAAACACGCCAGCTCCAGATCTACGAAGCCGCCCTGCGCTCGATGCGCGAGCAAGCCCCCGGATTCGCCGCGGCGTGGGAGAAATCCCAACGCCAGGCCGAGGCGGACTTGGAAGCCGCCGACAAGGGCCTTCTCAAGCTTGTCCGGCGTGTGATCCCGGGCTTGGGAAACAATCCCGCCAACCCGCCGCCGGCGATCGAGGTCCAGGAGTCCGAACATCCTTGAGGAAGGGAAACGGCATGGCGACGCCCGGGCGCGATCGCCGCTTGCTACGGATTTCCTGATTTTCCGGCCAAGAAAACAATCTTGCCGCCGGGGTCGGGACGGGGGATGCTGGTGGCGCAGGCAAGCTATGGCAGGCAGGGACAACAAGAAGCGCGGCGAGGTATCGGAATCATCGCGCTGGAGCAATGAGATCACCGGCATTCTGTGGATCACGGGAGGGCTGTTGTTGCTCCTCTCGCTGGTGAAATACAGCCCGGCGGACCTGCCGCGCTGGGGGATTTTCAACAAGTTTTATGCCGAGACCGGAGCGGCTGGTGAAAATCTCATCGGGCCGGTGGGTGGAGTCCTGGGTTTTCTGCAGATCCTGCTGTTTGGCGCGGCATCCTGTCTGGTGCCGGTGGGATTCATCTGGTTTGGCGTGGTGAAACTGGCTTTCAACGGGCGACTCTGGCCGCGCATGGTGCTGGGTTTCACGGTGCTGCTGCTGGCGGGCTCGGCTTGGCTGCATGCCGCGGATTTTTTCTTCAAGGACTGGGCGGCCAGATGTCATCTGCCAAGTCCGGGCGGAGTGATCGGCCACGGGCTCGCCGATTTCGCGCTGATGAACCTGATCGGCCGCGCGGGCACCCTGTGGTGACCACCGCCGCCTATCTGGTGGCGCTGATCCTGCTCACCGGCCAGCAGCCGCTGCAATTCACCAAGACCTGTTTCCGCTTGATGAGGACCAGACTCGCCGCCTG
Source organism: Akkermansiaceae bacterium (assembly GCA_025457625.1). Classification (GTDB taxonomy): domain Bacteria; phylum Verrucomicrobiota; class Verrucomicrobiia; order Verrucomicrobiales; family Akkermansiaceae; genus Luteolibacter. Next base: position 1,008 of record JALOUA010000312.1, on the reverse strand, counting down.
GCGCGAGAGCCGCAGCGAGTCCGGCCGGGCTGCGGCGCGCGAGGCGGAAATGCTCGCCGAACGCGAGCGCCAGCGCGACGAGCGCCGCCGCGAGCGCGAGGCCGCCAAGGCCGCCAGCGCCCGCGAGCAGGAGGACGCCGATCCGCAGGGACTGCTGCCGCTGCGCGACACGCCCGCGCCCCAGATCATCGATGCCTCGCAGCGCCGCATCGCCGAGCCACTGGTGCCCGGCACCAAACCCTTCGAACGCAAGAAAACCGGCCATCAGTTCCTCTCCACCGGCGGCTACCCTGACTACGAACTGCCGGGTTTCGAGTTGTTGGATGCCGACGAGGAAATCGACGCGCCGGAGGCCAACCGCAGCGAACTTCTCCACACGCAGGATCTGATCATCGAAACGCTGCGGGCCTTCGGCATCGAAGTCACGCCGGGCGACATCACCCGCGGCCCCACCATCACGCGCTACGAAATCTATCCGAGCACCGGCCTGCGGGTTTCCCGGATTTCCCAACTTGAGGCGGACATCGCCCGCGCCACCTGCGCCGAACGCATCAACATCCTCGCGCCGATCCCCGGCAAGGACACCGTCGGCATCGAAATCGCCAACACGCAGAAAATCGCCGTGCCGTTGCACGAACTGCTGCACGATCCCGAGTTCCGCTCGGCCAAGAAGAAAATCCCGCTCGCGCTTGGCAAGGACGTCTATGGCAAGACCGTCATCGGCGACCTCGCCGCCATGCCGCACCTGCTCGTCGCCGGCGCCACCGGCTCCGGCAAGTCGGTTTGCATCAACTCGATCATCGCCTCCATGCTCTTCAAGTTCGGACCCGACGAACTGCGCTTCATCATGGTCGATCCCAAGGTGGTGGAAATGCAGATGTACAACCGCCTGCCCCACCTCGTCGTGCCGGTCGTCACCGACCCGAAGAAAACCGTCGCCGCCCTCAAGTGGGTCGTCAACGAGATGGAGAAACGCTACCGCATCTTCGCCAAGGAAGGGGTTAGGAA
>JALOUA010000311.1 GCA_025457625.1 Akkermansiaceae bacterium | reverse complement strand
GAGGGTGGTGAACAGAAGGATCTTTTTCAAAACAGGAACGCCATTCGCAGGCCTGCACGAGTGAACCGGGGAATGCCGGGCAGGTCAATCCGGGAAGCTCGTATGGCGCGTGAAGGGCAAGACCCCACGCGATCGCGTGGAGATGGGGACTTGTTGCCGGGCCCGGATGATGGATGATGGCGATGCGCATGGAATCATGTGTATCCCCCCATGAAAAAACACCGCCCCCCGCAGGGCATGCGCATTTACGCGCGCATGCTGTTCTACACTTTGTGCTTCCTCGCCATGATTGCCAGCCGCGAGCAATGGACTTCGGGCGGAGGGCCGCTCACTGATTCGCTGGGCCGCGGGCTCAACCAAATCCTGCTGGCATCCTCCAAGCTCGGGCTCGGCTTCGCGCTCATCTGCGGGGAGGAAAGCCCGGCGGACACGCTGATCGGCAGAGGAGGCCGGAAACTCGGCCGCTCGGCCCACAAGGCTTTCATCGAGGCCAGCAAGGTCGAGCTATTCGCGAAATAAGACGGCCCGGCTGGCAGGGTTCCGATTTTCCGTCTTGCGGTGTGGCGCTGCGGCGGAAGACTCGGTGGCGATGGCGGGCGTTTGGATGGTTCTGGCGGACGGGGTGGCGAATATTTCGCCGCTGTTCGCGCTGCTGACGCTGGTGCTGGTGCTTGCGGTGCTGGTTTCGCTGGTGCTGGTGAAATACAAGCAGAGCCTGCTCGTCGGATACCTGCTGAGCGGGGTGGTGATCGGCAATGCCGGCTTGTTGTGGCTGACGGGCACCGGCCGCGACGATCCGGTGATCTACAATCTGGCGGAGATCGGTGTGGTGCTGCTGATGTTCACGCTGGGCATCGAGTTTTCGCTCGGCGAGCTGCGGCATCTGTGGCGCACGGCGCTGATCGGCGGCGGATTGCAGGTCGCCATCACGGCGTTGATCGCGGGTTTTGCCGCATTGTTTTTCAAGTTTCCGGTGGCGGACAGCATCGTGCTGGGCATTGCGCTGGCGCTGAGTTCCACGGCGGTGGCGATGAAGTCGTTCCAGGATTTCGGCCAGCAGAACAACCCGGGCGCGCGCGCCAGTCTGGGCATCGCATTGTTTCAGGACATCCTGGTGATTCTGGTGTTCCTGGTGATGCCCTCGCTCTACCGCGGGGCGGGGGAGGACATCGGCGGGGAAATCGCGCTGGCGCTGGTGAAGGGCATCGCGTTCCTGGCCGGCGCATGGCTGTTAGGCCGCTACGGCATCACGCCGCTGTTGCACGCCGTGGCGCGCACCCGCAGCCGCGAGTTGTTCACGCTCACCGTGATCGGGCTGTGCGCGGGGGTGGCCTTCGCGGGTGGCGCGCTCGATCTCTCGCTCGCGCTCGGGGCCTTCGCCGCCGGCCTGGTGGTGAGTGAATCGATCTACGCGCACCGGATTCTCTCCGACATCCTGCCGTTCAAGGATTTGTTCCTGGCGATCTTCTTCGTCTCGGTGGGGCTGTTGATTGATCTCCCGGTGGTGGCGGCGCATTGGCAGTGGGTGTTGGCGGGAAGCGCGGTGATCCTCGCGGTGAAGGGGCTCATCGTGTTCGGGGTGTTGATGATGCTGAAGCTGCCGGGGCGTCCGTCGTTGCTGGCGGCGGGCAGTCTGGCGAGCACCGGGGAGTTTTCGCTGGTGCTCATCGGCAAGGCGGGCGGCTACCGGCCGTTCGATCCGGCCACCGAGCAGATGCTGCTGGTTTGCACGGCGGTGACCATGGCCGCCGTGCCCTCGCTGATGCGCGGGTCCAAGCCCTTCGCGCGCTGGCTTGAAGGGCGCGGCATGCTCGCGGCGCACAAGGCCGCGCCGCCCGCGGCCTCCGCCACGCAGGTGATCAAGGAGATTTCCGATCACGCGATCATCTGCGGCTACGGGCCGGTGGGTCGCGCGCTCAACGAGGCGTTGAAACGCTGCGGCGTGAGCACACTCGTGATGGAGCTGAACTCGGACACGGTGCGCACGCTCAAGCGGGAAGGGCAGCCGGTTTTGTTCGCGGATTCGACGCATCCGGAGGCGCTGGACCTCGCCGGCATCATGCGTGCGCGGCTGGTGGCCTTCACGTTTCCGGCAGTGGGCGCGACCTGCGCCGCGGTGCCGCTGGTGCGCGAGCGCAATCCCGGGATCTACATTTTCGGACGCGCCAAGTATCCCAACGAGGTGAGGCAACTGCTGGCGCTGGGCGTGCAGGTGATCCACGACGAGCGCGAGAGCGCGGTGGCGATGGTGCGCGCGGCGATCAGTTCCTATGAGCGGCCGGACATCGATCCCGAGGAAGTCGTGCGCGAGGCGCTGGATCAGGGCGATTGACCTGTCACCCGCTGATCTTCTGTTTCACCAGCCGGAAGCGGTCGTGATAGGTGCCGTGGTTGAACTTGCGGCAGCATTCGTAGCAGGCGACGGCGCGCTGGATCGGCTTGACGCGGCGGATCGTGCTGAAGCAGTGGGGACAGGTGTAGGCGTGGTTGCGCTTCATCCGGCGGCGCTTGAAAGGCAGCGTGTGGAACGGCTGTTCGCCGGGGATGCCGAGGTCGGCGCAGGCGGCCTGCCACTCGCTGCCGTGGGGGTCGATGTGGCGGCGGCCGCAGCGCTCGAAGGCGACAAGATGGGCGAGTTCGTGCTTGAGCGTGCGCCACAGTTCGTCGGGCTCGCACTGGCGCAGCTTCGGGTTGAGCTCGATGCTGCGGTCCGGCCACCAGGCGCGGCCGGCGGTGGTCTGCATGCGCGGGTTCCAGGAAACGCGGACCTTGCGCGCGAGTTCGGGCAGGCCGAGGCCGGCGGAGGCTTCCGCGCACCAGGTGGTGAGGCCTCCATCCTCCCTCGCTGGCCGGCTGTGCGGAGCCGCCGGAGCCTTGAAAACACGGAGCCACGTGGCCCATCGGAATTCAAGTTGCGGCATGCTGCGACCCATCGCGGGCACGCTTAACAAGTTTCCCCGGAGATGGCAACAGGCCACCCCGGAAATTTTCTGATCAGATTGATGCGCGCGTTTTTGAGGGTTTGCCAAAGCGGATCCGCCGCTCCATGGTGTCGGCATGATTGCGAAATTTCATGGTTGGGCGGCGCCCGCGGCGGGTGCGAAACTGGAGCGGATCGAATACGACGCCGGCAGCTTGCGGCCCGAGCAGGTGCAGGTGAGGGTCGAGTCCTGCGGCATCTGTCACTCGGATGTCTCGATGATCGACAACGCGTGGGGCAACTCGCGGTTTCCGCTGGTGCCCGGACACGAGGTGATCGGCGTGATCGAGGCGGCCGGGGATCAGGTGAAGGGCCTCAAGACGGGCGACCGCGTGGGACTCGGTTGGTTTGCCGGAAGCTGCATGGCCTGCCAGCCGTGCTTGTCGGGAAGACATCAGTTGTGCGGGAACGCCGAGCAGATCATCGTCGGCCGCCATGGGGGCTACGCCGATCGCGTGCGCGTCAATTGGGAGTGGGCGGTGAAGCTGCCGGATGCGCTCGATCCGCTCAGCGCGGGTCCGCTGTTTTGTGGCGGCATCACGGTCTTCGGGCCGATCGCGGATTTCGGCGTGAAGCCGACCGACCGCGTGGGTGTGGTGGGCATCGGCGGGCTGGGCCACCTCGCGCTGCAATTCCTCAACAAGTGGGGCTGTGAGGTGACGGCGTTCAGCTCGAATCCCGCCAAATCGGATGACGCGCGCAAACTCGGCGCTCATCACGTGGTGTCGAGCCGCGACTCCGCGGAGCTCGCCAAACTCGCGGGTTCGCTGGATTTCATCCTGGTCACCGCCAACGTCGCGCTGGATTGGGACGCGTATCTCGCCGCACTCGCGCCGGATGGCCGGCTGCATTTCGTGGGCGCGGTGCTCGAACCGGTGCCGGTGCCGGCTTTCTCGCTGATCGGCGGGCGCAAGTCGGTTTCAGGCTCGCCGCTCGGATCG
>JALOUA010000054.1 GCA_025457625.1 Akkermansiaceae bacterium | reverse complement strand
CGACGCCCTCAGGCGGTCAAGGTGATCGTTCGGCGACTGGTAGGCGAGGATGTTGCGCGGGCGGTGGTTGATCTCGTCCTCCACTTCAAGAAGACGCTCCGGAGTGATTGTCGTGAAGTCATACCCTTTGGGAAAATACTGCCGCACCAGCCCGTTGTAATTCTCAACACCGCCTTTTTCCCATGAATGGTAGGGCCTGCAGAAATAACTCTCGCATTCCAACAACTCGTTGACCAGTTCGTGCTTCGCAAACTCAAGACCGTTGTCGTAGGTGATGCTGCTCACCTTCAAACCGTGCAGGATTGTCACGATCCCCTTCATGGTTTCCGCACTGCTTTTGTCGGGCAGCAAGTGGAGTTTCCCAATCCGGCTTTTCCGTTCATAGATCGAGAGCAGAAAACCGCTTCCCGCCCCTCCTGCAATGAGGTCCGCCTCCCAGTCTCCGTAGCGTTTCCGCTCGGAAACGACCGCCGGTCTGTTCTCGATGTCCACACGGTTCGGGATCTTCTCTCCTCGCCCGATCTTGCTGCGTCTGCGGTAGCGACGTTTTCCGTTGATCCTGAGGTTGAGCGACAGATGGCCGCCCGCCTTCCTGTCTTGCGCAATGTGCTGGTAGATCGTCTCGTGGCTGACCCGCAATCCCTGTCTGGCCAGCGATTTGCTGATCTGATCAGGACTGTGCTTCATCCTCAGCCGGGCCTCGACCTCGTCCTTGATGATGCCCCCCATCACTTTCGGGCGTGTCCTTTTGCCGCTTTTCCGTACCGTCGCGAGACGGTCGGCCTGGGCGGGTCGATAGCCACGTTCGCCGCGGTTGCGGGACAGTTCTTTGCTGATGGCGCTTTGACTGAATCCGATGGCTTGCGCGATCTCGGCCTGGGTCTTTCCGGCTTGCCTCATGTTGGCGACTACTTTACGGTTTTCCGCACAGAGGCGGTGGTATTTGTTGTTCACAGTCAGTTTGTTGTAAAACCAGACTGAACAAATCCCCGCCTCTGCCAATCTAACACTTATTCGCTAACAATCTGAAACCGCCCAGGATTGGAAATGTCGCCGAACGCATTAGCAGAGGCAACGGTTGGAACACTATTACTCTGCGTTGCATAAAGCCAATAGTTATCACCTCCCCCAGCACCGGAAGTAGGATCGTAATAAGCGGCTTTATACCACTCGTCTTCGGTCGGTAGCCATACCGTCGCGCCAACGTTTCTTACAATCAAGCCGGTGTTTCCATTAAGCGTATAAGCTCCGGTTTCTGTGCTGCCGGTGCCTTGTCCATTGTTCATCCAGTTTGCAAACCGTGCTGCATCATACCAAGTTACGAAGACGACAGGTTTATTTGCCATATTTGGCCGAAGCGAATATTTTAATCCATCACTTGCACCGGAATTGAAAGAAATTCCTCCAAGAGGCGCGCTTCCCATGTTGCTATTGTAGATGCCGTTTGGGTTTGCCCCGGTGGGATCCGTCGCGTTGAGGAACTCCGCGTATTGTGCGTTGGTGACCTCGTATTTGCCGATGTTGTAGGCGTATGAGACCGAGCCGTATCCAGTGAGCGGGTCCGCCGCATTTCCGGGATCGCCGATGGTGACCCAGTCGATGACGACGGAGCATTCGGCGGCGGGGATGGCGAGTGCGGCGGCCAGAGCGAGGCAGAGGGTGGTGGGGTGCATGGTATCGAGTTTGTTAGTTTTCAGTTTTCAGTTTTCAGGAAGAGAAGAAGAAGTGCCGAGTGATCAGTGATCAGTGATCAGTGATCGGTGGGGAAAAAGACAGTGAGATGCGGGAACCGGTAGGGCGTGACCGAGGAGGGGCGCACTCCGATGCGCCCCTTGTGCATGAATCGACGAAGAGGTGTGCTGCGCGCTTTTCCTTCGGCAACACATGCTCTGGGGCGGATCGGAGTCCGCCCCTCCTTGTGGGCGTCTTGCCCCCAGCGGCGTGAGGTGTGGAAGAAGTGCCAAGTGCCAAGTGCCAAGTGCCGAGTGCCGAGTGAGAAGTGGGAGAGGAATAGGTCTGGCGCTTGCAAAGCGCCGCCACGGCGGAGCGGGACGCTCCGGGGACGGACTGGAGCCGGAGGCTCCAGCCACGCGGGGGAAACGGGCGGAATGGGGCATCAAGTGGAAGAACCACGTTTGCCCGAATTTGTGACAGGGGGAGGCGAAGATTTTTCGCGGATTTTTTCCTGAGGCGGGATGATGAGGCGGGCGGCCGTGGGCATGGGCCGCATGGGCGTGATGCGGGCGTGGTTCGCGCAAAGGCGCGTCGGAACGGACGTCTCTTTCGCTTCGACGCTCATAAAGCGCCGCTACAGGGCATCTCTTTCGCTTCGACGCTCATGGAGCGACGCTACATGGCATTTCTCTCGCTTCGACGCTCATAGAGCGACGCTACATGGCATCTCTCTCGCTTCGACGCTCATAGAGCGCCGCTACATGGCATTTCTCTCGCTTCGACGCTCATAGAGCGACGCTACATGGCATCTCTTTTGCTTCGACGCTCATAGAGCGCCGCTACAAGTGGGTCACAGGCTCTTGCGGCGGAAGAAGCGGCGCGGGCCGTCGATGGGAAATACAGTGATGAGATTGCCTCCGCTCTGGGCGGTGGAGGCGGGCGTGGCGGGCAGCCACGGGCTGAGGGGGTCGGTGAAATCGGTGGTGCTTTCGAGGTCGCTGGCCATGGAGCGGTGGAGATCGGATGACAACGCAACGGTTGCCGGATCGCTGACGGACGTGATCACGAGCGGCGGCGGCGTGCCGTCCCAGGCGAGGAAGTTGTCGAAGGTGACGTCCAGCGGTGCGAGCCTGTCGTTATAGATGATGAAGCCGGTGCGGCCTGATGGATATGTGTTGTCCTGCTCGTAAAGTTCCGCAAGCGGAGTGCCGGGATTGGCGAGGTCGAAAACACGCGCGGTGTGATGGACGCCGCGGCTGACGAGAAGCAGCCGGTGGTCTTTTTCAGGATCGAAGGGGAAATCCACCCAGCCGAAAGTCATCGAATTACCCGCTTCATTCTCGAGGAAGAACAACTGCAGGCGGCCATTGCGACCCACTCCGCCGGGACCGCTGTTCGCGCCCATGTCAATGACCAAGGCCGCATAACCGTTGACGCTGCCGAGGCCGATGGGGTTCTGGACGCGGGTGAGCGCCAGCATGTGAATCCCGCTCAGAGCCCTGCTTGCACTGGGCACCCAGCCGGTGATGTCCACGGATGCCACGCTGTCGGTCATGATGGTAGGGGCGAACAAACCTCCCCGCGCGCCGCCGTAGACTTGGGCGATTTCCAGACTCGGCTGGGGACAGGTGATATGACACTGGCCTTGGGAGAAATCGAACGAGGCCGGATAGAGCGGGGAGAGCGGACTGTATCTCTCCCACGTCCCATCCGGCGCGGAGGAGAAGTCGGATTGATCGTCGGCGGAAAGCGGCAGGACTGCGACAAACAGAACGAATAGAAGTCTCATATTGGAATGAATATGTAAATCCTCCACCAAAATGCGTTTCAAAAGGCAAGCTTAACTGCGCGCCATTCTCCGCCGGTGTGGATGAGGTCGGCGCGCAGGACGCGCGGAACGCCGTGTTGCACGGGGATGGCAATGCGCTGGCGGCCGCCGGGCAGGGCTTGTTCCAAGGTGGTGTCCCCGGCGCGCAGGTTGAGTTCGCCGGCGATGAGCATGGCAATGATGCCGCCGGCGTGGTCGGTGCCGGGCCGATACCACTGGCCGGCATGGTGGAAGGCATCGGGTTCCGCCGACCAGGGATGGAACAAATGGCCTAGCGTTTCCGGGGCGCTTTGCGGGCTGTTTGCCGCGGCTTTGGCGGCAGCCTGCAACGAGCGGGCCCATGCGGCGGCCCCGGCCGGGGTGATCACACCCTCATCGGCCAACCACAGAGTCTCACGCATGAGGCGCTCGATGTGAATGGCGGTGTGGCCGGCCGGCGTGATGATGCCGCCGAGTTCGAGGCGGATCAGCGCTGCCCCGGAACCACCGCCATCGCTGAGACCGTCGAAGAATTCCAAACCCCTGACTTGCAGATCGAACCACCCGGTTTCCGGGTTCCAGGTGGAAATCATGCCGAGCGTCTCTGTGTGCACCTCGTGCGCCGCAGTGCGGCCCGCGTCATGCAGGCGGGGGATTTCTCCACGGCTGACCAGACCGCGGTCGCGATAGTCCACCGTTTCCGCATACCATGAGAGATGCTTGCCGTCCGGACCGAGCACCGGCAGTGCGGGGCGGGATTCCAACAGGCTTGTCGCGAAGCCATGGAGGTGGCGGGTCATGAAGTCGGCCATGACCCACGGCTCGCGGTTGTCGCCACGCTTCTGGCGGGCGACGCGGTCGGCACCGGCGTGTCCGGCGGCGAGTGTCAGAGCCAACAGGGCAAGCGCAATGATCGCAGTGCCGGAGCGGCAGTATTGGCTGCGGCACCACCATTGACGACATGCGGTGAGGGCGGTGGCCAGCAAGGCCCCGGCCGCCAGCAGGCCGCCGGCGAGCATCAGTGCCGGTGCGAAAAACGGGATGAAGCTGATGCGCTCCAGCCTGCGGGCGAGCGGATGGCCGGGCGGCCCGTCGCTTTCCCAAAGCCAGTAGGATTCGCCCGCAGCGGGGAATTTCCACGGGCTGAGGGGTTGCATGTCGTCCCATGTGGTGACTGCCAAACCATGGTTCCATGGCGGATCGTTGGGACTGTGCCAGCCCAGCGAGCTTTGTCCGAACAGATAGGTCAGGTGCACGACGGGCACCAACAGGCAGAGGCATTGTGTCAGGAAAACCAGCATCGCCGCCGTGCGGCTGTGGCCCAGTTGCAGACCGAAGGGAGATGGCAAGGCCTCGCGCAACGGGACATGGCGGAAGCGCCGCAGGCGGACGATCTGCCAAAGACCGAGCGGCAGCGCGAGCACACAGAGAACAAACAAGGCGTGAAACGCACCGATCAACTTGCCATGACTGCCGACGAGATTGAATGGCAGCGTGATCCACGCCTTGTCGAGGGCGAGCATGGTGCTGGTCCCGGCGGTGAAAACAAAGAGCCCGAGCATGGTCCACAGGGCATCCATCACCCGGACCGGAAAAGTGACGAGCGGCGTGCCGGAATAGCGCGGCGGGCTCGCCAGCACATGGTCCACGGCGGCGGTCATGGCGCGGACGTCCGGCCAGCGTCGGGCGGGATCCGGATCGACCGCGCGGCGGATGATTCCGTCGATGCGGACATCCACGCCGGGGCGCGAGGATGCCGGTTGCCACGCGCCGCGCGGCGGGGTGCCGGTGAGCATTTCATGGAGCATCACGCCGAGCGCGAAAATATCGGTGCCCTTGCCGGGTTGGTAATCGCGGCGATAGGCTTCCGGCGGCAGGTATTCGGCGGTGCCGGCGACTTGTCCGGCGCGGGTGAGCGACAGCATGTGGACGCGGCGGTGAACCGGGCCTGCGAGCCCGAAATCCGCCACCTTGAGCCGGCCGTCCGGAGCCAGGAGCACGTTTCCGGGTTTCAAGTCGCGATGCAGGATGCCGCAATCGTGCGCGTAGGCCACGGCGTCGGCGATCTCGCGGAACCAGTCGAAGGCCTGCTGCGGTGACAGGCCGTGTTCCGGGATCACATGCTGCATGGCCGGGCCATCGATGTATTCCATCGCCATGTAGAGGCCGCCCTCCTCGGAGCCTTCCAACAGCGGGCCGCTCTCCAGCAGGCCGACGATGTGGGGGTGGCGCAGGTCGCGCAGGAAAGCGGCCTCGCGTTCGATGCGCTCGACCGTGTCGGGATCGTCCGGGGGCGCGATCTTGATGGCCGCCACGGCGCCGTCCACCTCGCGCATGGCGCGCCACACGATGCCGGAGCCGCCTTCTCCCGCCACGCCGGTGACATGCCATCCGGGGATGCGGGGCTGCATCGTGTCGATATCCTCGTCCAGCAACGCAAGCAGCCGCCGGGGATCGAGGCCGTCGAGAAGGGGCGGAGCCGGTGCCGGATCGCGGGGATTCATATTCCTATAACAAGAACCCTGTTTCGTGGATTTTGTGACAGGCGAATTTCATCCGCCGAGCAATTCGCGCAGTTCCACGATCAATCTGGCCTCGCAGTTGATGCCCAGACACTCGCCCGCCACATCGAGCAGCATCCTGCGGTAGCGTTTGCGGAACCTCACCGCCGCCTGCCGCAGGGCGGCGGCGCTCAAACCGAGCGCGGCGGCCGATTCCTGATAGGTGGTTTCACTGAAAGGCTCCTCGAGTGCCTGAAGCAGGGCGTCACACAATCCGGCACGCCCGCTCGCGGCGTAATGGTCTTTCAAACGCGTGAGAGCCTCGTCCATGAGCGTGAGCGCCCACGCGCGGGAGTATGCCTGGACGGGATCGGTGGCATGCTCCATGTCGTTCTGATAGAAAGTCTCCAGACCGTGGCGATCGAACTGGAAATGCTGTGCCTCGCCTCCGCGTTTGAGACGCAGCGCACGGGCGCGCTGGCTGGAGAGGTGATTGGTGAAACCTGCCAGCAGCCATGACCGGAGGCGGCCACGCGACGGATCCACCTGGCTTAGCAGACTGCGGGTGCAGATTTTTCCGAGAAAATCCTGCACCGCGTCGGCCGCGTCCTCGGGCGGGCACCCCTTCTGGCGTGCGAAAACATACAGCGGATACCAGCAGGCGCGCACCCATTCCTCGAGCGCGGCGCCACCATGGACGGCCTGCCTCACCAGGCTCCAGCGTGTGGTGCGCAGCGAGTGCACCCGCATGGGTATGGGAATCCGAGTTTCCATGACGCCTGTATGGCGAGAGCACCTCGTCGCGGTCCTTGCCGGCGAGGCCGAGGGCGATCTGGGCGCTGAGCAGGCCGTAGTGGAGGTCGATGTCGAGGCGGCGGCCTAACAATTCGTGGGCGAGGTAGCGCTCGCGGCGTGCGGTCTCGGCAAGGGCGGCGGAGAGATCGGCGCGGCCCTGGCCCATCTGGCGGCCGAGTGTTTCCATGACCGACGGCGCGAGCACGTGCATGCCGAAGAAGCAGAGGTAATTTCCCGCGCGCAGGCCGGGGACGACGAGTTTTTGCTCGGCCTCGGTGGGGGTGGGTTTTTCGATGACGGTTTCCACTTCGTAAAGGCGCTCCGAGCCCTGCACGCGCCGGCCGCCGATCGCGCCGTAATGCGGCAGTTTGCTCTCGTGGGTGGCCTGCACGGCGGAAACCGAGCACTTGCCCGACTCCGCGGTGGCGAGGAGCTGGGCGGTGCACGACTGGTCCGTGCGGCTGATGTAGAGGTGGTCGCCGACCGTCAGCAGAAAAGGATCGCTACCGGTGAATCCGGAGGCGCAGTGCACGGCATGACCATAGCCGCGCGGCTCGGTCTGCGGAATGAAATGCATCCGCCGTGCGAAAGGACCGGCGGCTTCGGCGTAGGCGGCCTCGTCGCCGGGACAGACGATCACCGCGATTTCGGCAATTCCGGCGGCGGTGATTTCACCGGCAAGGATCGCCAGGGCGGACTTGGTGGCGCCGTCACGGTCCACCAGCGTTTGAAGCGGCAGCGTGTGTTGGTTTTTTCCGGCGGCGGTGATGACGGCTTTGGTGACTCTCACGCGCGCGATCATGGAGAGTGCCGCGGCCCCTGGCAATACCGCGAACGCGTCATCCGGGCTTTACCACGGCCCCGGCGGTGGTTAATTGCCTGCGGCCATGCACGGATTCTCCTACAAAAACGGTTCTCTTTTCTGCGAAAACGTCGATCTGTCGGCCTTGGCCGCCGGGCACGGCACTCCGCTCTACGTTTACTCGGCGGGCACCATCCTCGACCACTACCGCCGGCTTGATGAGGCTCTGGCGGGCGTGGATCACGAGGTGGCCTACGCGGTGAAAGCGAACTCGAATCTCTCGGTGCTGCGCCTTTTGGCCAACGAGGGCGCGGGTTTCGACATCGTTTCCGGAGGCGAGTTGTTCCGCGTGCTCAGGGCCGGCGGCGATCCGGCGCACTGCACCTTCGCCGGTGTCGGCAAGACCCGCGGGGAGATCATCTATGCGCTCGAACAGGGAATCTACTCGTTCAACGTCGAGAGCGGGGAGGAGCTGGGCTATCTCAACGAGGTGGCGGGCGAACTCGGCGTGATCGCCCCCGCCGCGGTGCGTGTGAACCCGAACGTCGATGCGAAAACCCACAAGTATATCTCCACCGGCAAGTCCGAGAACAAGTTCGGCGTCGATTTCGAAGCCATCCCCGGCCTTTACGAACGCGCGGCTAAGGAGCTGCCGAACATCAAGCTGCGCGGCCTGCAGATGCACATCGGCTCGCAGCTCACATCCATCGCCCCCTTCATCGAGGCGGTCGAGAAAGTCGCACCGCTGGCGAAACAGCTCAAGGAACGATACGGCATCGAGTTCTGGTCGATCGGCGGCGGGATCGGCATCATCTATCAGGAATCGCTGGCCTCCGGCTCCATCGACTGGTGGGAAAAGCAGTCCGAGCAGGAGCGCCCGCTGACGATCGAACAATACGGCCGCGAGATCGTCCCGCGCCTGAAAGACCTCGGGCTGAAAATCCTGTTGGAGCCCGGGCGCTTCATCGTCGGCAACGCCGGCGTGCTGGTCACCCGCTGCCTGTATGAGAAGAAAGGCCGCGCCAAGACCTTCAAGATCGTGGATGCGGGCATGAACGACCTGATCCGGCCCGCGCTTTACGAAGGACACCATGAGATCGTGCCGCTGAAAAAACCGGAGACTGACGCGCGCGTCACCGTGGATGTGGTCGGTCCGATCTGCGAGAGCGGCGATTTTTTCTGCCAGGACCGCGAGTTGCCGGATTTCCAGCCCGGGGATTGCATCGCGCTGATGTCCGCCGGAGCATACGGATTTGCGATGGCCTCCAACTACAACTCGCGACCGCTGCCGGAGGAGGTGCTTGTCGAGGGCGGTGTCGCCACCGTGATCCGCAAGCGCCAGACGCTCGAAGACCTCATCGAGGGGGAGTTGTAAATGCCCAACGCGCTGATTCACGAGACCTCGCCCTACCTGCTCCAGCACGCCCACAACCCGGTGGACTGGCAGCCATGGGGTGATGCGGCGTTCCAGCGCGCGGCTGCGGAAGACAAGCTGGTTTTTCTATCAGTTGGTTATTCCACCTGTCACTGGTGCCATGTGATGGAGCGCGAGAGTTTTGAAAACGACCGGGTGGCGGAGGTGATGAACCATCATTTCATCAACATCAAGGTGGACCGCGAGGAGCGGCCCGACATCGATGCCACCTACATGGCCTATGTCCAGGCAGCCACCGGACAGGGCGGCTGGCCGATGAGCGTGTGGCTCACGCCCGATGGCAAACCGGTCTTCGGCGGCACTTACTTTCCGCCCGACGACCGCCATGGCCGCCCTGGCTTCACCCGCGTCTGCCATGAACTCGGACGTCTCTGGCGCGACGACCGCGGGCGCATGACCGATGCGGCCGCATCGGCGATCCGGCACTTGCAACAGGAGGCCGCGCAAACCGTGAAAGCGACAGACCTCCCCGGAAAACGCGTGTTCGGCGATTTTGTGGATCGCTGTGAGTCGCTGTTTGACGCGAAGCTCGGCGGTTTCGGCGGAGCGCCGAAGTTTCCACGGCCGGTGGTCGTGCGCGCCCTGATGCAACTCGGCGAACGCTTCGGCCGCGACACGACGGAAGGCGCGATGACATGGGAAATGTGCGACCGCACGCTGCGGGCGATGGCGGCGGGCGGCATGCACGATCACCTTGGCGGCGGCTTCCACCGCTACTCGGTGGACCGCTGGTGGCATGTGCCGCACTATGAGAAAATGCTCTACGACCAGGCGCAGTTGGCAATGGCCTATCTGGATGCATGGCAGATTTGCGGCGATGATGGCTATCGCGAGGTGGTTGAGGGGATTTTCCGTTATCTGTTGGAAACCATGCGCGATTCCGGCGGTGCCTTTCATGCGGCGGAGGATGCCGACAGCCTGCCGGAACACGATGCGAGGGAGAAACGCGAAGGCGCGTTCTGGACGTGGAGCGCGGCGGAGATTTCCGGTTTGTTAGAACCGCGTGATGCCGCGGTCTTCTGCGCGGCTTATGGTGTGGGGGCGGAGGGCAACGCGCGGCCCGAGAGCGATCCACATGGCGAGCTGGCAGGACAGAACACCTTGTTCCGCGCGAAGCGGGATGACGATCTGGCGTCGATCTTCGATTGTCCGGAAAGCGAGATCCGCGATCGTCTCGCCGCGGCGAGACGCATGCTGCTGGATCACCGCGCCAAGCGTCCGCCACCGCATCGCGACGACAAGATCGTCACCGCATGGAACGGTCTGGCCATCGGCGCGCTGGCGCGTGGAGCGCGGGTGTTGGATCGCGGGGATCTCGCGACCGCGGCGGCGAGGGCCGCGGATTTCATCAAACGGGAGTTATGGGATGGGCGGCGCTTGTTCCGGAGTTATCGCCATCATCGGGGCGGCGCGGAGGCGTTTCCCGCCGATTACGCGTTTCTGATATCAGGGTTTATCGAACTGCACGCCGCGCTTCCGGATGGCGGTTGGCTGGAATGGGCGGTGGAGCTGCAGCGGAAACTCGACGCGGACTTCTGGGATGATTCAAAGGCGGGTTATGTCATGCGGCCCGCCCTGGCTGGTGAGACGCTGCTGGTCATCCGCGAGGATTACGACGGTGCCGAGCCCTCGCCGAACCACCTTGCGGCGGAAAACCTGCTCAAACTGGCGGTTTTGTCGGATAATGGCGATTATGCGGCGCGCGCGGAGGAATTGCTGCGTGGCGGCGCCCGCATGCTGGAAAGCCAGTCCTTCGCCTGCCCGCTGTTGCTCGCGGCGCTCGATCTGCACGAACGCGGGGTGATGAAATTCCAGGTCCCGGCAACGCCGGATGGAGCAAGCTTGGAAAAACTACGGACATCGTATCTGCCGCGCGCCGTGTTCACACCGGGCGAGGGAAATGATATCATCGTCTGCGAAGGCATGGTCTGCCGCCGGTTCGGTCGGTAGCCGCCAGCGCCTGTTGGCCGGGACTCCCGGTCATGGACGCCGCACGCCGCGGATTTTCCCGTTCCGCCTGATCGCTCAGAAAAAACACCCGGCATCCATGCGGATACCGGGTGTTTGGCGAATGGTTTGGCGGATGCCTTACTTGGAGCTGGAGATCAGGCTCGCCTGGCTGGCGCCCTTCTTGATCTTGCTCTGCTTGATCCAGCTCATGGTGGAGCGGAGCTTGGCGCCGACTTTCTCGATCTGGTGATTGGCCTCGGCCTTGCGGATCGGGTTGAAGCGCTTGTAGCCGCTCTCGTATTCGGCGATCCATTCCTTGGCGAACCTGCCGGACTCGATTTCCTTGAGCTGCTGCTTCATGCGCTTCTTGACCGAGGCGTCGATGATTTTCGGACCGACGGAAACATCGCCCCATTCGGCGGTTTCGGAGACCGAGAAACGCATTCCGGCGATGCCCTGCTCGTTCATGAGGTCCACGATGAGCTTGAGTTCGTGAAGGCACTCGAAGTAGGCCATCTCGGGTTGGTAACCGGCTTCGACCAGCACTTCGAATCCGGCTTTCACCAGGGCGGAAGCGCCACCGCAAAGCACGACCTGCTCACCGAAGAGATCGGTGACGGTTTCCTCGCGGAAGTTGGTTTCAAACACTCCGGCGCGTGCGCAGCCGATGCCACCGGCCCAGGCGAGCGCGGTTTCCTTGGCCTTGCCGGTGACGTCCTGATGGATGGCGATGAGGCCGGGAACACCCTTTCCGGCGACGAACTGCGAGCGCACGGTGTGGCCCGGGCCTTTCGGCGCGACGAGGATCACATCGATGTTTTTCGGCAGCTTGATCGTCTTGAAGTGGACGGCGAAACCATGGGAGAAAAGCAGGGTTTTGCCCGGCTTGAGGTTGGGCGCGATGTCTTTGTTATAAACCGCGGGGATCACCGTGTCCGGCGTGGCGACGAAGATGACATCGGCGGCCTTGACCGCATCGGCCGTGTCCATGACCTCAAAGCCGAGTTTCTTGGCGACTTCGCGGGACTTGGATTTCTTGTAAAGGCCGATGATGACCTTGAGGCCACTGTCCTTGAGGTTGAGCGCGTGGGCGTGGCCTTGTGAGCCGAAGCCGATCACGGCGAGGGTTTTCTTTTTGAGCGGAGCGATCTTGGCGTCCTTGGTGGTATAGATCTTCGCGGCCATGGCGGATCGGTGGTGTGGTTTTGATGGTTGGAACACGCAGCCGTCCTGACCGCGCGGGGCGGGCAACTTGCGCATCACATGGCGATGGGTCAAGCCGCAAGAAACAACCACACGCGGTCCCCTGCCCGGGCGGCCGGCTTGTTGCGTTTTGCAATCAATGGCGGAAAAAGACAGGTGACGGCGATCATGGGGTGCCCTGCGGCTTCCGGCTTCATGCGCCACGGGCATGCGGCCTGCGGTGAAGCGCGCCACCTTCTGTTGTCAAATGGACAAATCGGCCTTCACCTCAGCGTTTCAAGTCATTTCCGACCGCGCGCAAGATATCATCTTTGCACCCGTTGCCGAATCGCACTTGAAGTGAATCCGGCATTGGTCCTGCTTTGGGCGGCTCCCATCCTGACACCGCCTGCCATGACTGAACCCATCCAAACACCCGGGAAACCCCTGTTGCGCGACGGCTTCCAACTGCTGGAAGCCGAGCTTGCCTATGCCATGGACGCCTTTGGAGCGGTGCTCAAGCGCCTCGGTCACCAGGATCTGGCCGCACGGCTGCCCTGGAGTGGCGGAGCCCTCCCTGCCGCCACAGGCCCGGACCGCAGCCTCTGCCAGGCGTATTCGATTGCCTTCCAACTCCTCAACATCATCGAAGAACGGGTGGCCGCCCAGGTCCGCCGCTGGCGCGAGAATGCCCACGGGCCGGCCGCCGAAAAGGGCTTGTGGCCGGAAAAACTCAGCGCCATGCGCCAACTGGATCTCGATGCCGCCGCCATCCGTGAGGTTTTGTCCCAAGTCCGTGTGGAACCGGTGCTCACCGCCCACCCGACCGAGGCCAAACGCGAAACCGTGCGTGAATGCCACCGTGAAATCTACGACCTGATCCAGGAACGTGAGAATGCCTTGTTCACTCCGCGCGAGCGGGCACGCGGCCGCCGTTTCCTCGAAGCGGGTTTGGAAACACTCTGGCGCACCGGTGAAATCCATGTCACCAGGCCGAGCATCCATCAGGAACTGGAGAATGCCCTGTTTTACCTGCGCGAGGTCTTTCCGGAAGCGGTTTCACGCGTCCACACCCATTTGTGCGAGGCTTGGGCGCAAGCGGGGTATTGCCCCGCGGATCTGGAAGCGTTGCCGCCCATGATCCGCTTCGGCACCTGGATCGGGGGTGATCGCGACGGCCACCCCGGCGTCACCGCGGAAGTCACCCGCCACGCGCTGGCGGCCCTGCGCCACAATGCCATGCGGCTGTTCGCCCGCCAGCTCGAACGGCTGGCTCACAACCTGCCGCTCAGCCGCCATTTCCAGCAAGTGCCCGCCGAACTGGACGAATTGCTCGCCCGCCTGGCCGCCGAACTCGCCGCCCACGGCGAGCCGGCCCTGCCCGCACTGCTTGCCCGCCACGACGAGGAACCCTGGCGGCTCGCCGCCCACCTGATGCGCCTCAAGCTGCTGGTGTCACGCGACCGCCCGTGCGCCGAAACGATCTATCAATCGCCCGAATCCCTCGCCGCCGACCTTGATGTGATGGAGTCCGCCTTGCGTGAAACCGGTGCCACGGCGTTGGTCGGCGATTTTGTCGCCCCCATCCGCCGCCAGCTTGCGACTTTCGGTTTCCACTCGGCCATTCTTGATGTGCGCCAGAACTCGGCCTTTCATCAAAAGGCGCTGATCGAGATGTTGACCATGGCCGGCCAACCCGCGGCGGCACGGTTTGCAGACTGGCCGGAGACCGAACGCCTTGCCTACCTGGAAGCGGAATTGCTCTCGCCCCGTCCGTTCCTCGCTCCGGGTCTTTCCGCCGGTGCCGCGGCGGATGCGGTGCTTGGATCCTATCGTGTGTTGAACGATCACCGTTCCCGACACGGCCAGGACGGTCTGGGCGCGCTGATCGTGTCGATGACCCGCGGCACCGCCGACCTGCTCACGGTTTATCTGCTGGCCCGCGAGGCCGGGCTGATGGAAATGAGAGAGGGCGGCCTCGCCTGTCCGCTGCCGGTGGTGCCCCTGTTCGAGACGATGGATGACCTTGAGCACGCGCCGGGGATCGTCGGGAAATTCCTTTCCCACCCGGTCACACGCCGCAGCCTTGAGGGCCGGGCGGATTTCCAAATGATGCTGGGTTATTCCGACTCCAACAAGGATTGCGGCATCCTCGCCAGCCAGTGGGCGCTCCACCGGGCGCAGCTTGAATTGGCGGAAGTCTGTCGGCGTCACGGCGTGCGGCCGGTGTTTTTCCACGGTCGTGGCGGCACGGTCGGCCGTGGTGCGGGACCCACCCATTGGTTCATGGAAGCCCTGCCGCACGGTGCGCTCGGGGGTGCCTTCCGCATGACCGAACAAGGCGAAACCATCGCCCAGAAATACGCCCACCTCGGCTCCGCCACCTATCACACCGAGTCGCTCGTGGCTTCCGTGGCCGCCGCCACCGCCAAACAACGCCGGCCCGGCGCTCCGCGTAGCGCCGATCCCGCCATCCTCACCCAACTCGCCGACTGGAGCCGCCATGCGTATCGCGAACTGCTTCATGAGCCGGGTTTCATCGAATTCTACCGCAGCGCCACCCCGATCGACGCGCTGGAAAACGCCCGCATCGGCTCGCGGCCTGCCCGCCGCACCGGCCAGGCGACCCTCGACGACCTGCGCGCGATTCCCTGGGTCTTTTCATGGACGCAGTCACGGTTCTATCTGCCGGGTTGGTATGGCGCGGGCAGTGCCTTCGACCGGCTCCGCAGCCAGGATCCGGATGCCTTCGCCGAGCTTGCCGGCCAGACGCACGGCGTTCCCTTCCTGCGCTATGTGCTGACCAATATCGACAGCTCGCTCGCCAGCGCCAACGAAGAGATCATGCGCGGCTACGCCTCCCTGGTGCCGGATGAGGCGTTGCGCGTGCGCTTCCTTGACCGGATCCTCGCCGAATTCGCCCGCACCCGCAGCAGCCTGCATGACTTGTTCCATGGCGACTTCGCCTCGCGCCGGCCGCGCATGGCCCGGACCCTCGACATCCGCGAGGAACCCCTGCGCGTGCTCCACATGCAGCAAATCACTCTTCTCCGCGACTGGCGCGCCCGCCTGGCCGCCGGCGATGCCGGCACGGCGGAAGCCATGATTCCGGACCTGCTTGTTTCTATCAATGCCATCTCGTCCGGGCTGCGAACCACGGGATGAACATCGTTCGGCTGAATACGCGAAACACCAGGCGAAGACACCCTCGCCGCGTCCGGCGGGGCGGAGGTTGAATGACCCGGGACTTGCCGGATGCGGCAAGCCGCCGCTATGAACGGCGCGTGGCCGACAGGAACATCGTCTATTTCGATTTGGAAA
Source organism: Akkermansiaceae bacterium (assembly GCA_025457625.1). Lineage (GTDB taxonomy): Bacteria > Verrucomicrobiota > Verrucomicrobiia > Verrucomicrobiales > Akkermansiaceae > Luteolibacter. Next base: position 5,212 of record JALOUA010000054.1, on the reverse strand, counting down.
CGCAGCGCAGCTTCGGTGATGTGGGCGGTTTCCAACACAAGGGCAAGATGGGCGTGTCCGTGGCGGTGACTTACAGCACCGCGCGGGGCACTTACGAGATCTACACGGAGGGTGAAATGGACAAGCTCGGCGAGGAACTCATCCGCGCGGATCTCGTCGTGGGTTGGAATCACATGCAGTTCGATTATCCGGTGCTTCAGCCATATCTGTTCCACACGCTTGCCGAACAAACCATCAACCTCGACATGATGCTGGACTTGGAAACCCGTCTCGGTTTCCGCCTCAAACTCGATTCGGTCGCATCCGCCACGCTCGGAACCGGCAAATCCGCCGATGGCCTGGATGCGCTGCGCTGGTGGCAGCAACACAAGAAAACCGGCGACTTCGCCCCGCTGCGCAAAATCGCCGAATACTGCGCTTACGATGTGAAGGTCACGAAATGCGTCCACGAATACGCATTGCGGCACGGCATCCTGAAATACGACGACAAGGCCGGTGGCATCGCCGAAATCACGGTGGACTGGAAGTAGTCCGGATTTCAGAGCCAGCCCAGCATTGCCAGCACCCGGGTGAACGTCCAACCGAAGGTGACAACAAGGGCGACGATGAAGACCCAGATGCAGCGTTCGATGGCGGGGCGTGTCATGGCCGCGCGTCTTAGCGCCCGAACCGGTTCCCGCCAAGGCAAATGCCGAGGCGGGTTGAAAAATTCCTCCCATCGCACAATCCTCAAGCAAGTCATGGATTGACGGCATGTTGAGAAATGATCCCCTGAACCGCGAGGTCGGCGGCGTTCCGCGCTCAAGGCATGATGCGTGCGGATTGCAACACAGTTAGCTGAAAGCCGCCAGATAAGGAAAGCCGCCAGCAGAACCATGCAGATCCAGCATCTCCTCCACCGTTCTTTTGCAGCGCACGCTCATATCATATTTGAGATATGCAATATGTTTGATCCCGTGAGCCCTGATGGTTTCGCTTCTTTCTGCCGCGTAATATTTTTGTAAAGTGTTGATGTTCAATGGAGGAGCTTTGGGTGATTTTGATTCGAATGGCGCGCTTGCAGCGGCGCACTGTGAGCGTCGAAGCCGATGCGTTGGGCGAAGCTTCTTCACTCGCCTCTCTTTCACGTCCCGGCCTCGCGGTGATGGCGGCGGTCACGAACACGCCGCTACAGACGCGGTTGGTTCGCCTGTTACCCGCCCTCCCACACCCGGCGTGGCGCGGGTTGTGGAATCTGATGTTGCTTGACCGGGGAAGCGGACTCCCGACGTGGCGGAGCTTGGCATTGCCGACGCCATGTTTCCCTGGAGCTAATCCGCCTTGTCGGCTTCGCGCGCAAGTTTTTCCAGCCACACCGCCAGCATCGCCACATCTGCCGGGGTGATGCCGGGAATGCGTCCGGCCTGACCCAGTGTCGCAGGACGAATTTCAGTGAAACGCAACTGGGCTTCTTTCTTCAAGCCGTGAATCGTCGAGTAATCGAGGTTTTCAGGCAGTCGGCGGCTCTCCTGTCGGCACATCCGTTCGATCTGGAGGCGCTGGCGGCCGAGGTGACCCTCGTATTTGAAATCGGTCTCGATGAGATGCCAAAGTTCCACGTGGAACTTTTCCTGCAAGCCTTCCGGCAGCATGTGCCATGAGTTTTCGCTCCGGCGGAACCAATGGTCGAGCCTCAAGCCCTCGTGCACCGTTTGGCGCACCCAGCGGTCGGCCTTTTCCATCGCCGCCTGCTTTTCCACCACCCGGCGGACCCGCTCGCCCGTCACCAAACCGATTTCCGCAGCCCGCGGAGTGAGCCGCAGATCGGCATTGTCCTGACGCAGCAGCAAGCGGTATTCCGCCCGGCTGGTGAACATCCGGTAAGGCTCGGTGCAGCCACGGGTGACGAGATCATCGATCATGACGCCGAGGTAGGCCTCGTCCCGGCCCAATACGAACTCCGGCATTCCGAGGACCTTGAGCGCGGCGTTGGCTCCGGCGATCAAGCCCTGTCCCGCCGCCTCCTCGTAACCGGATGTTCCATTGATCTGACCGGCGAAATACAGGCCCTCGACCTGCTTGGTCTCGAGCGTCGGTCGAAGCTGGCTGGGTGGGCAGTAATCATACTCCACGGCGTAGCCGGGCCGCAGGATCTCACATTTTTCCAGGCTGGCGATGGATCGCAGGAAATCGAGTTGCACCTCGTAGGGCAGTGAGGTGGAAACGCCGTTGACGTAGTATTCGCGGGTGTCCCGGCCTTCCGGCTCAAGAAACACCTGATGCCGTTCCTTTTCCGCGAAACGCACCACCTTGTCCTCGATCGACGGACAATATCGTGGCCCCACGCCTTCGATCACCCCGCAATACATCGGGGATTGGTGCAGATTCCCGCGAATGATTTCGTGGGTTTGTTCGTTGGTGTAAGTGATCCAGCAAGGCATTTGTTCCACGTGGAACCCGGGCTCACCCCATGGATTGAGGGTAAAAAGATCGCCCGGGCCCTTGCGCAGCGTATCGGCCATGAAACTGAATTTCGGCACCGGCTCATCGCCGCCCTGGCGTTCACAGCGCGAAAAATCGATTGAGCGCCCGTTCAGACGACAGGGAGTTCCGGTCTTGAAGCGCTCCACGGCAAAACCCAAGCGCTTGAGCGCCTCCGAAACAACCGAAGTGGCATCCCCCATCCGGCCGCCCTTCTCATTCCGCAGGCCCACATGCATCAGCCCGCCCATGAACGTGCCGGCACTCAGAATCACCGACCGTCCGGAAATTTCCATCCCAAGGGAAGTCGCCACACCGCGGATCCGGTCACCATCGACCAACAAGTCCGCCACGTTCCCCTGATGGATCTCGACTCCCGGCATCGACTCGAGTTCGCGCTTCATCCGGAACTGGTAGGCTTTCTTGTCGCACTGCGCCCGCGGCGCGCGGACGGAAGGACCTTTTGAGGCGTTCAGCATCCGCCACTGGATTCCCGTGGCGTCCGTATTGAGGCCCATGATCCCGCCGAGCGCATCGATTTCCCGGACCATGTGTCCCTTGGCGAGACCACCGATTGCCGGGTTGCAGGACATCTGGCCGATGGTGTCAAGATTCTGCGTCAGCACCGCCACCTCACATCCCAGCCGGGCAGCCGCCATGGCGGCCTCGACGCCGGCATGACCGGCACCGATCACAATCACATCGTAAGTTTTCGGGTAACGAAACATCGCGGGGCGCGGAACATAGCCATGAAAAGGAAATTGGAAATTCGAAATTGAGAGATTGGAAACTCCGCTTCGAAGACTCGAAAATACCAGGAAACCCACTCACCGGTGTCGCGGAATTCCTGTATAAATTATTGAATACCAATCCTTAATATCGAATATGCCGATCGCCAGTTCCTATTTCGTGTTCCATGTGGAACAAATCACTCCGCCCGATCCAAGATCCCGGCCGATGCCCGTGGCAAAAGTTCTTCCATGGAAAACTCCAGCCGCTCCCCCCGGTTGGCCAGAATCACACGGGGCACTCCAAATTCCACCATCACCTGCCGACACGCTCCGCACGGAGAAATCGGTACCGCCGTGTCCGCCACCACGGCCAACGCGACAAATTCCCGCACCCCGGCCGCCACCGCGCTGCAGATCGCCGTCCGCTCGGCGCACTGGGTCAGGCCGTAGGAGAGATTTTCCACGTTACAGCCGGTGAAGATCCGCCCGTCCACCGTGAGCAAGGCGGCACCAACGGCGAAATGGGAATACGGCGCATAGGCCGATTCACGTGCCTGCCATGCCGCTGCCACCAGTTCATCAATGTTCATGGCCACGGCTTAGCTGAAATTTTCCGTCCCGAAAATCCCCAATTCATGATTTGCATGACCTGTATTTCAAGGAAGCATCCACTCCTCCACCAAGCCTGACCATGTCCGCCAAGAAAAAGCCGAAATCTGAGCAGCACGCCACCGATTGGCGCACGACCGACGAGTTGGAAATCCAACGCCGAGTCCAGCGTGCCATTGATGAGAAACACTCCGTGACCAATCTCACGCCGGAGCATCCCGTCTTCTCAAACTTCACCGTCCGCTCGCCCACCGGCATGACCTACCAAGTGGAAATCCGCGACCTCGCCGGGCGCTCGTTCTCCTGCACCTGCCCGGATTTCCGCACCAATGGCCTCGGCACCTGCAAGCACGTTGAGGCCACACTCATCCGCCTGAAACGCCGCGAAAAATCCCATTTCCGCGGCGCCGAAAAAGCCGGCTCACCGCGCATCGACCTCGTCCCTGGCGGTGACTCCCTCCGCATCGAGCGCAATTTCTCCTCACTCCCGCCGTCCCTCCGCCCGCTCTTCGCCGCCGATGGCACACTCCGCGCCGACCCCGCCGAGGCTCTGCCACGCCTCCGCCGCAGTTCGAAAATCCGCGTCTCCCAGGACGTCGATCATTTTCTCGAAACCCGCCGCCGCACCGAAGAACGCCTTGTTCTCCGTCGCGATTACGAAACCGGCGTGGTCGAAGGCCGCCACCCGGAGCACGTCACGCTTTGCCCGCTCTCCGCTCTATCCGTATCAGCGCGAGGGCATGCTGCACCTTGCCTTCGGCGAACGCGTGTTGCTCGCCGATGAAATGGGTCTCGGCAAAACCATCCAGGCCATCGCCGCCTGCGCCCTGCTCCATCACCTCGGAAAAGCGCGCCGCGTTCTCGTCGTCACGCCGGCCTCCCTCAAGACCGAATGGGAGGAGCAAATCCGCCGCTTCACCACACTCACCCAGCGCCTCGTCTTCGGCCCGCGCGCAGTCCGTTCGTCTTACTATGCCGATAGTAATCCGCCCTTCTTCACCATCGTCAACTACGAGCAGGTCGTCACCGACACGCTCGACATCAACGCCCGGCTCAAGCCCGACATCGTCGTGCTCGATGAAGCCCAACGCATCAAGAACTGGGCCACCAAGACCGCGCGCGCCGTCAAGCGCCTCCAGTCGCGTCATGCATTCGTTCTAACAGGCACGCCGATCGAGAACCGCATCGACGAGTTATATTCGATCGCCGACTTCCTCGACCCCGCGCTCTTCGGCCCGCTGTTCCGCTTCAACCGCGAGTTCTATCAGTTCGATGAGAAGGGCCGGCCGAAGGAATACCAAAACCTCCCCGCTCTGCGCGAGCGAGTCCGCCCGATCCTGCTGCGCCGCCGCAAGCACCATGTCGAGACCGAACTGCCCGACCGCACCGACCGCAATCATTTCATCAAACTC
>JALOUA010000053.1 GCA_025457625.1 Akkermansiaceae bacterium | reverse complement strand
CCATGTTTGCCATCCTCGCAGCCGCCAAGGTCAGCACCCTCGACATCGTGGTGACCATCACCTACATGGTCCTCATCGTCGGCGCCGGCTGCTGGGTCGGCATCCGCCACCGCCGGAAATCCGCCACCGGCGAGGCGCGCGAATACTTCCTGGCCGGCAGCACGCTGTCGTGGCCGATGATCGGCATGGCGCTCTTCGCCACCAACATCTCCTGCGTCCACCTCGTCAGCCTTGCCCAAGCGGGTTATGAGGAAGGCTTGCTGCAAGGGAACTTCGAATGGATGGCTGCCTTCACCCTTGTTCTCCTCGCGCTGTTCTTCGCCCCGTTTTACATCCGCTCCAAAGTCGCCACCCTGCCCGACTTTCTCGAGAAGCGATACGGCCGGATCTGCCGCGACATCCTGGCGGTTTTCTCGCTGGTTTCCGCCATTGTCATCCACATCGGCTTCTCGCTTCTCACCGGAGCCATCGTGCTCGGCGGACTGTTTGGCATCGACCCCATGGTCAGCATCGTGATCATCGCCGTGGCCACCGCCCTGTATGTGGTCGTGGGCGGACTCATGGCGGTGGTTTTCACCGAAACCGTGGAAACCGTGGTGCTGCTGTTTGGTGCCGTGCTCATCACGTTTTTCTCCTTCAAGGCCCTGGGCGGGGATGGCGGTCTGGCCGCCGGATGGACGAACCTGTTGAATGCCCTCGAGTCGCCACAGGAAGCGAAGATGATGTCCATGCTGCGTCCCGCGGGGGATGCCTCGGGCATGCCGTGGTTTGCCATCTTCCTCGGCTACCCGGTGCTCGGCATCTGGTATTGGTGCGCGGACCAGACCATCGTCCAGCGCGTCCTCGGGGCGAAGGACGAGAACCACGCCCGCGTCGGCCCGCTCTTCGCCGCAATGATCAAGATCCTGCCGGTTTTCCTCTTTGTGCTGCCCGGCCTGATGTTTTACGCCATCGTCAAGTCGGGCACCTTCCCCGATCTGCGGGTGGCATGGGAGGCGGGTTCTTCCAAGGCGGGCCTGATGGCAAACGGGACGGATGGCACTTGGGCCGCCATCAAGACCTCGGAGGTTTACACGCAGATGATCGTGCGCCTGCTCCCGAGTGGTCTCACCGGCGTGATGGCCGCCGCGCTCATCGCCGCGCTCATGAGCACCGTCTCCGGAGCGCTCAACTCGATTTCCACCCTCTTCAGTTACGACCTGTGGAAACGTTTCCGTCCCAACACGCCCGATCGCGCCCTGGTCAATATCGGCCGGACTGCGGCTGTCGTCGCCATGTTGCTTGCGATCGGCCTGGTCCCACTGCTCGGAAGATACGGCAGCATCTTCCGCGGGCTCAACGAGATTATCGCCCACCTCGCTCCCCCGGTCACTGCCGTCTTCCTTTGGGGCGTGCTCTGGAAGGGAGCCTCCTACCGCGGGGCGCTCATCACCATGATCGGCGGGGCGGTCGCGGGCATTTCCGTGTTCACCGCCAACAAGCTTTGGCCGGGCTCCCCGCTCAACAGCCTTCCGGGAGGATTCATGATGATGGCCTTCTGGCTCTTCGCCTGCTGTTCGGCTCTCCTTGTCGTTTCATCGCTGCTGCTGCCCAAGCGCGGCGGTGAGGACCCGGAGCGCCTTCATTTCACCGGCCTGGCGGACTGCCTCGCCTTCAAGGGCTGGCCCGGCATCGGCAACTACAAGTTCCTCGCCATCCTGGTTCTCGCCATCATGTCCGTGCTCTACTACGTCTTCCGCTAACGGAATCCACCGCCGTGAAAACCCGCCTCGCTCTCATCGCCATCACGGTCCCCGCCGCTTCCCGCGCCCCGCGAAACGTCGAGCCTGACAAGGCGGACTGCTACCGCACGTTCCATGCCGGACGCCCCCACGGCCGGCAGGATCTGGTCCGACACCAGGGAAATCCATCACCTCGATTGACCCCATGCTTCTAACAAACCATGTCATCTTCCTCACCGGGGGATCCACCGGGATCGGCCTTGACTGCGCCAAGGCCTACGCCGCCGAAGGCGCGAAGGTCGCGCTCGTCGCGCGCAATGGCGATCTGGCGGCCCGGGCCGCCGCCGATCTCGGTCCCGATCACCTCGGTTTCGCCTGCGATGTTTCGAAGGACGCCGAGGTGGAATCCGCCATCGACCGCGTGCTTTCCCGCTACGGCAAACTCGATGCCATCCACAACAACGCCGGCATCGCCAGCCCGAGCAAACCGCTTCACGAGACCTCCGATGACGAATGGGACGCCCTTTTCAACATCAACTTGAAAAGCGTGCTCCACACCACCCGCCATGGCATCGAAGCATTGCGCGCCAGCAAGGGTTGCATCCTCAACACCTCCAGCCTCGTCGGCGTGATTGGCCAGGAAATCCACGCCGCCTACACCGCCTCCAAGGGCGGCATGAACACGCTCACCAAATCCATGGCGCTCGACTACGCGAAAGAAGGCATCCGCGTGAACGCCGTCTGCCCGGCCGGCACCTGGACGCCCATGCTGCACCAATGGGCCGATCAACAACCGGACCCCGCCGGCATCTCCCGGTATCTCGATGACATCCATCCGCTCGGCTATTGCCCGGAGGGCGACGTCATCGCCGACGCCTGCGTGTTCCTTCTATCTGCCAAGGCCCGCTTCATCACCGGCCACATCATGCACGTCTCGGGAGGTGCCGAACTCGGCTACCGCCGCAGCGCCGCCACACACCCTAACATTTAAGCACGGACCATGAACTCCCGCGAACGCATCCTCGCCGCCATCCGCCATCAGGAACCGGACCGCGTTCCCATCGACATGGGTGCCACCCCGTCATCGGGAATTTCCGCCATCGCCTATGGCCGCCTGAAAAAGCACCTCGGCATCGCGGGCGGATCCAACCGGGTGTATGATGTCGTCCAGCAACTCGCCCAGCCGGAAGAGGAAATTCTCGACCGTTTCCATATCGACGTCGTGGACCTCGGCCGCACCTTTGATGTCAACGAAGCCGATTGGTATGACGTGAAACTCTTCGACGGCAGTGCCGCGCAATATCCCGCGTGGTTCCACCCGCTTGCCTCGCCGGAAGGTGGCTGGCGCGCCCATGCGCCGGACGGAACGGAGATCGCCATCCAGTTGAAGAACATGAATTTCTTCGACCAGTCCTGCTTTCCATGGCTGGACGACTACCCGGCGGACATGGCCTCCGCGCTGCCCGCGGCGATGGCCAAGGTCCACTGGGCGGCCTTGGCGCACAGTCCGTGGGATCATGCCGGCGACCCGGGCTTCTGGGAGACGCTCCGCGCCAACACGCTGGCCCTGCGGGAATCGACCGACCGCGCCATCATGGTGGTGGTCGGTTGCAACCTTTTTGAATGGGGCACCTTCCTCCGCCGCATGGACCATTTCCTGATGGACCTGCTTGCCGAACCCGAACAGGTCGAGGAGTTGCTCGAAGCGCTCATGGAAATCCACCTGCGCACTCTGGAAAAAGTCTGCGCCGCCGTGGGCGACATCGCGGATGTCTGCCGTTTTGGCGACGATCTGGGAACGGACACCGGCCCCTTCATGGCGCCCGCCACTTACCGGCACTTGTTCAAGAAACATCACACGCGCCTCTGCGACTACGTGCACAAGCATTCGAAGATGCACACGTTCCTGCATTCGTGTGGCTCGATCCACGCGCTGCTGCCGGACCTGATCGAGGCCGGCTTCGATGTCATCAATCCGGTGCAAACCGCCTGCCGCGACATGGATCCCGCTCGTCTCAAGCGGGAGTTCGGCGCTGATGTCACGTTCTGGGGTGGCGGTGCCGACACCCGCGCCGTCCTCAACCACGGCACGCCCGCCAGCGTGCGCGAGGACGTGCTCGACCGCCTCAGGATCCTGGCACCCGGCGGAGGATTCGTGTTCAACACCATTCACAACATCCTGCCGGACGTGCCGCCGGAAAATATCGTCGCAATGTTCGAGGCGCTTGAGGAATACCACACGGCTGGCTCGTAAACCGCTCTACCCACCGATCCATGATCACCCGCATCTCCACTCGCGATGCGCGCTTCCCCATCGGCTCCGGCCATGGCAGCGACGCCATCCACAAGGACCCGGTCTATTCCTATGCCGTCACGCTTCTAACGGACGAGCAGGGCCGCAGCGGCAGCGGCCTCGCCTTCACCCTCGGCGAGGGCAACGACCTCGTCTGCCGTGCCGCGGAGTTCCATGCAGCCCGCCTGCAAGGGCGCTGCATCGAGGAGATCATGGCCGACTTCGGCGCGCTCCAGAAGGAGATGGCGGACGAGCAACAATTCCGCTGGCTGGGCCCGCACAAGGGGATCGTCCAACTCGCGCTCGCCTCGGTCACCAACGCCTGCTGGGACCTGTGGGCGAAGACCCGCGGCCTGCCGCTGTGGAAACTGCTGCTGGATCTAACGCCGGAACAAGTCGCAGCCACGCTCGATCTTTCCTACCTCGAGGACGTGCTCACCCGCGATCAGGCGCTGGCTCTTCTGGCAGATCCGCTTCCCGGTCGCTCATCCCGCGAGGGCATTCTCGCCAGCGGTTATCCCGGCTACGACACCTCCGTCGGCTGGTTCAATTACGACGACGACCAGGTCCGTGAAAACTGCAAGCGCGCGATCGGCGCCGGCTTCACCGCGATGAAACTCAAAGTCGGCTCCAAGGACCCGGAACGCGATCTCCGCCGTGCCCGCATCGTCCGCGAGGTCGCAGGTCCCGAGGCCCGCGTCATGGTGGACGCCAACCAGCAATGGACGCTGCCGCAGGCGCTCGACATCTGCGCGCGGCTCAGGGAAATCGATCCCTTCTGGATCGAGGAACCCACCCATCCGGACGACATCCTCGGCCACAAGACGCTCGCCGATGCCATCGCGCCGGTGAAACTCGCCCTCGGCGAGCACGTGCCAAACCGGGTCATTTTCAAGAACTACCTGCAGGCGCAATGTGCCGGTTTCATCCAGGTCGATGCCGTGCGGGTCGCCGGTGTCAGCGAGTTTCTCGCCGTCAGCCTGATGTGCAAACAGTTCGACGTGCCCGTCGTCCCCCACGTCGGCGACATGGGCCAGCTCCACCAGCATCTCGTAATCTTCAACCACATCGGCCTCGGTCTGCCCGCCGTGTTTCTCGAACACATCCCGCACCTCCGCGGGCACTTCGCCAACCCGGTCCGCGTTGAAGGCGGCGTCTATCATACGCCGCAGGAGGTCGGGACGTCTTGTGACTTGCTCTGAATTGCAAAACTTTCATTCTCCCGTCAGCCAATGTCCAGCCAACCCGTCATTCAAGGCATCTTCGTCCCCAACATCGTTCCCTACGATGCCAAAGGGCGAATCGACGAGGACGAGCTGCGCCGCATCATCCGCTGGCTCGCCGGCAAGGGAGTCAGCGGTTTCTATCCGAACGGCAGCATGGGCGAGTTCATCCGCCTCAGTGTCGAGGAGCGCCGGAGCGTCGTGCGAATTGTCAGCGAGGAAGCGAAAGGCCGTCCCATCCTCGCCGGAGCCGCCGAAGCGAACATCGAACTGGTGCTCGAAATGTGCAACCACTGCGCCGATCTCGGCTGCCGCGCGGTTTCCATCACCGGACCTTATTACTACAAGCTCACGCAGGAGAGCATCGAGGCCTACTTCCGCGAACTCGCCGCCAGGTCGCCGATCGACATCGTGGTCTACAACATCCCGGTGTTCGCCAATGAGATTTCGCTCACCGTGCTAGAACGCCTCGCCATGGACTGCCCGCGCATCGTCGGCACCAAAGACACATCCAGGGACATGGGCCGCTTCCAGCAGACACTGCACACCATCAAGCGCCAGCGCCCGGATTTCTCCGTGCTCATCGGTTGGGAGGAGCTGCTCTGCACCGGACTGTTCATGGGCGCGGACGGCGGCACGCTCTCCAGTGCGGGCGTGGTGCCGGAGGTGGTGATGAGCCTCTATCAGAATGCCCGCGCCGGAAATTGGGACAAGGCGAAACAAATCCAGTTCGAACTGCTCGACCTCTTCTCGCTGATGGTCAATGCGCCGAACTTTCCGGAAGGTTTCCGCACCGGCTACGAGCTGCGTGGCTTCCATGCGGGCCACGCGCGCTTCCCGCTTTCGGAGCCGGAGCGCGCGTCGATCTCGGCCATGCGCGGCAAACTCGCCTGCCTGCTCGCCGGTTGCGGTTTTGAGGAGGCTGCCGGCGAGTGCCGCATGGAAGAGAATGCCTCCGCGGTGAACGTGGAGGCGATCGTGCAGGCCGTGCTCAGAAACATCCAGTCACGCTGATCGGCCATGGACTCGCTCGGTTTCATCGAAGCCCCATTCCTCAGCATCTCCGCGATGTTGGCCCATGAGGCGGCGAAGTCGGCGGACGTGCGAATTCTCGGCTTCGAGGCCACCGGAAATGAAAACGTGCTGATCCGCATCGCGGGGGATGTGGCGCAAATCCGCGCCGCGCTCGATGCCGCGTTATCCCTCGCCCCGAAACTCGGTGTCGCTTCCATCACCACCGGAACGATCCCACGCCCCGCGGACGGGTTGGATCCGATGATCCATTTCCCCAACGCCAACAATCCGCTCTACGGCGGGCGCGACCAACTGCTGCCCACCGATTTTCCGACCGAATCCATATCGAACAAAACCATGAAACCGCAAGCCATCGGCATCCTCGAAACCCAGGGCCTCACCGCCATCCTTGAAGCCACCGACGCCATGCTCAAGGCAGCCGACGTCAAACTCGTCGGCAAGGAGAAGATCGGCGCCGCCTACGTCACCGTCATTGTCAGTGGCGACGTGGCCGCCGTCACCGCCGCCATTGATGCGGGCAAACAGGCGGTCGGCACGCTCGGCAAGATCATCGCCGCGCATGTGATCGCGCGTCCCCATGACGAACTGACGGCGCTCCTGCCGAAGTAGTTTCAGTAAAAACAGGATGGCTGTGACCGACGGTGTCCTTGACCGTGTGCGAACCGACCGACGATCTCCAAACCCGTTGAATGCAAGCGATGCATGAAGGGCGGATACCATCTCGGGCGTCTGCCGTCATCCGGGCCGGGCGTCTGGTATGACTCGAAATACGTGTAGCCGGCCAGGCCGGCGCGGTAGAGGTCGAGGATCTCGCGGCGTTCCCTGGGCGAGATGCGGCCGTCGGTGACGGCTTTTTCGGCGAAGTTGCGGAATTTGGAAACGAGTTCCTTGGGGTCGAACTCCACATAGGTGAGCACGTCGGCCACGGTGTCGCCCTCGACCTCGTGGGTGTAGACCGGCTTGCCCTTCTCAAGGTGCACGCCGACGACGTTGGTGTCGCCTAACAGGTTGTGGAGGTCGCCGAGTGTTTCCTGATAGGCGCCGACGAGGAAGACGGCGACGTAGTAGGGTTCGTCGGGCTTGAGCTCGTGGAGCGGCAGGATTTTGGCGACGTCCTCCTTGTCGATGAAGCGGTCGATCTTGCCGTCGCAGTCGCAGGTGATGTCGGCGAGCACGGCGCGGTGGCGCGGTTTTTCATCGAGCCGGTGGATGGGCATCACCGGGAAGAGCTGGTCGATGGCCCAGGAGTCCGGCAGGGACTGGAACAGCGAGAAGTTGCCGTAGTAGAAATCCACCAGCGTGGACGACAGCTCGCGGAGGTCCTCCGGGATGTCGTCGAGCTGGTCGATGAGTTTGGAGATGCGGGTGAGGATGTGCCAGAACCACGCCTCGGCGAGGCCGCGCTCGCGCAGGGTGGCGCTGCCGTAGAAGAACTGCGCGCGCATCTGGTCGCGGTAATAGACGGCGTCGTTGAAGCTCTCCTGGAGGTTTTTCTTGCTGAGCGTCTTGTTGACATCGATGAGGTTGCCGAGGTTCTGGGGGGCGTTTTTCGGCACGGCCGGTTCCGACTCGCTGGTCTGGGCGCTGGTGACGTCGAGGATGTTGAAGACGAGCGCGGAGTAGTAGGCGACGACCGCGCGGCCGCTTTCGGAGATGAGGTTCGGGTGGGCGACACCGGCCTTGTCGCAGATTTGGGAGACCACCTCGATGATGTCGGTGCAGTATTCGGCGACGGAGTAGTTGCAGGACGAGTGGAAGTTGGTGTGGGAGCCGTCGTAGTCCACGGCCATGCCGCCGCCGATGTCGAGCACGCCCATGGGAGCGCCTTCCTTGACCAGATCGCAATACATCCGGACGGCCTCGGTGGCGCCCTCGCGGATGGCGGCGATGTTGGGGATCTGCGAGCCCTGGTGGTAGTGGAGCATTTTCAGGCAGCCGAGGTATCCGGCATCCTTGAGGTGGTCCACCACGCCGATGACCTGGGCGGCGTTGAGGCCGAAGACGGACTTGTCGCCGGCGCTGTCCTGCCAGTGGCCGGAGCCGCGGGTGGAGAGGCGGATGCGCACGCCGAGGTTGGGCAGCACGCCGATCCTGCGCGAGCGTTCGAGGATGAGTTCCAGCTCGCTGGGCATCTCGAGCACGAGCATGATGCGCAGGCCCATTTTCTGCGAGTGCAGCGCGAGGTCGATGAACTCCTCGTCCTTGTAGCCGTTGCAGATGATGTAGGCTTCGGGGTCGTGCATGTGCGCGAGCGCGGCGATGAGTTCCGGCTTGGAGCCGGCTTCGAGGCCGTAGTGATATCTTTTGCCGAATTCGGCGATCTCCTCGATGACCTGCCGCTGCTGGTTGACCTTGATCGGATAGACGCCGCGGTATTCGCCGCGGTAGCTGGTGTCCTTGATCGCCTTGCGGAACGATTCGTTGATTTCCGCGATGCGCGAGTGCAGCAGGTCGCGGAAGCGCAGCAACACGGGCAGGTGGGTGCCGCGGTCGCGCAGGCCCTCGATGACTTCGAACAGCGCGACTTCCTTGGTGGTTTCGTCATCCTCCAGACGCACGGTGACGTGGCCCTTGCGGTTGATGCCGAAGAATCCGTGGCCCCATGATTCCACGCCATAGAGTTCGGCGGATTGCTCCGGCGACCAGGAATTGACAACCTTGCGTTTGGATGATTTCGGAGCGGCTGCGGCGGATGAGGGTGGAGTCATGGAAGTGGCGGCGGAGGCGGGCGCAAAACAAACCCGATGTGGCGGAAAAAACCATCAAAAACCGCCGGTTTTTGTTCCGGGACCGGCGACACGGCGGGCATGATTTTTATCTGGAAGTCATGGACGATCGGCTGCATGACTGGGTTCATCTCAATCACATTGCCATCATGAATCGAATCAAACCGCCGCTTTTGCGCCGTTTCCCGGCACTCATGGCCGCGCTGTTCGCCGGCATGGGCGCGCTCCATGCGGGGGAAGTGGCGCTCCGCAACAAGGACGGCAAGAGCCTGACCGCCCGGCTGCTCGACATCAAGGGCGACAAGCTCACCGTCATGCGGGAGGCGGACAAGAAGCGGTTCACGCTCGATCTCGCGCAGCTCGACGACGCCAGCCGCGCCAAGGTGGACGACTGGGTCAAGGCCGGCGGCCATCTATCAGAACGCTACGTGATCGAGTTCAGTTCCGGGAAGTCCGGCAAGAACAGCTCGCAATATTATGATGACGATCGCACCGTGAACATGGAGCCGGTGATTGTGGTGAGGAATCCCGATCCCAACGCGGCGACAAAGCCCGCCAAGGTGACCGCGCTGCTCCTCGGGCGGCCGCTCAACGAACGCGGCGCCTACCATGTCTTCGCCACCGAGACCTTCGATCTGCCGTCGCTGGAGGGGGGCAAACAAACGCCGTTTCTCATGAAGAGGTTCAAGCACACCTACGATGGCCGCGGGGATTACAAATACGGTTCGCGCTACCTGGGCTGGGTGGTGTTGATCCACGATCCGGAAAACAAGCGCGTGATTCACAGCCAGTCGGTGCCGACGACGCTGGCGGGGAAACATGGCGGGAAGTTCCTCGACCTGAAGGCTGACTCGATTTACGATGCGGAGCTGCGGGATATGAAATAGCGGCAAGACCACGCCGGATGGGCGGCGCGGCTCATTCCGGCTTCCAGTCTGGAAATTCCGATTCCAACTGCTTGCGGTATTTTTCCGCCTCCTCCCTGTCGCCCTGTTTTTCGAGGGCTTCGTTGAGTTTTTGCAGGGCGCGTGGCTTGAGATCCTTGTCGTCGTGGAACCCCACCACCGTGAGGTATTCGGCGGCGGCCTTGCGCGGGTCGCCGGCGTTGACGTGGAGATCTCCCGAAAGGATGCGCAGTCCGGCGCTGGTGCGGCCTTGCGGGCGCAGGGCGAGCGCCTCGTCGGTGGCGGTGCGCGCCTCGGCGGGCTTGTCGAGAAGGAGTAGCGCGCGGCCGCGGTCGAGCAGGCCGTCGGCTTTCCACGCGGGGTTGTCCTCGACTTCGAGCACATGGTTGGCGGCTTCGAGCGCGCCTGCGGCATCACCGGTTTCAAGGCGCGCCTTGGCGAGGTATCGCCAGACTTCCTTGGGAGTGGCGCGGGGTTCCTCGGGATTCGCGATGAGGTTCAGGCATTGGGCGGCGAGTTGATAGTCGCCGGCGTTGTAGGACTGCATGCCGGACCACTGCAGGACCTGTTCGGGAATGTCGGCGTCATACTTGCCATCGATGGCGAGTTCGATCTCGGAGCTGAGTTTGAGCGCGTCCTGGGCGGCGAAGTATCCGAGTGCGAGAAGGATTCCCGCATGTTTGCCATAGGCTTCCGGGCGCAGGGTGCGGGCTTTTTCGAGGTAGGCCACGGCATCGCCTGCCGCGTTGTTTTTCACCAGGCCCCAACCGATCCAGTAGTTGGCCTCGGCCTGGAGGTTTTCCCCGGGATCGGGGACGTTTTTCAGAAAACCCTGATAGCGCGCGATCATGTCCGGGATGTTGTTTTCCGCGCGGCGCATGCGGGCGGATTCCAACCAGGCGAAGGACACGAGATCGTCGGGAGAGCCGGCGGCGGCGAGGCGGTCGAAGTCGGCGATGGCCTTTTGCGGCTCGGCGCTGTCCACGTGGGCCATGGCGCGCTTGGCCAGCGCGGAGGGCACGCGCGGGTCATCCGGATAGCGGGTGATGAACTCGGTGAGCGAGCGCACGGCGCCCTGCGGGTCGCCGGCCTCGGCGAGGCACCAGCCGCGCTGATAGAAGAGGCCGGGACGGTTTTTCTCACTGACCGCGCCGGCGTTGATGGAGCTGTAAATCTTGGCCGCCTCGGCGGTTTGTTTGTTGGCGAAGAGCGTTTCGGCCTTCATCATGAGCGCGGTGTGGATGCGCGGGTCCTCCGGGCGGAATTTCTGATAGAGCTGGAGGAACGCGTCCACCTGGTCGGGCACGTGGCGGCCCTCGATCTGGAAGAAGGCGAGCAAGCGGTAGTAGGACGCCTGGAACGCGAGGTCGGACTGCGGTTTGACGAGTTTCTCCACCTCGCGGAACAGCCCGAGCGCCTCGTTGGGCTGTTTGAGCCGCATGTAGGCGCGGGCGGCGAGCATCAGCCGCGAGGCCTCCTTGTCACCGGCCGCCTTGGCGGAACTGCTGCGGAAGACGTTGATGACATCCTTGTATTGTTTCTTGGCGAAATGATTGCCCATGAGGGCGATTTGCGCGTCGGCGCGGAAGTCCTCCATGCCGGCGGTGCGCATGATCAGCGCGAGGTAGCGGTCGGCGAGGTCGGTTTTGCCAAGCTGGGTGGCGGTGAGAGCGGCTTGCAGGGCGGCCTCGCCGCGGATCTTGGTGGCGTGGCTGGAAGCGATGATTTCCTCGAATAGGGCCAGTGCCTCCTCCGGTTTGCCGGCGCGCAGGGCGA
The DNA here is from genome assembly GCA_025457625.1 of Akkermansiaceae bacterium. GTDB lineage: Bacteria > Verrucomicrobiota > Verrucomicrobiia > Verrucomicrobiales > Akkermansiaceae > Luteolibacter. The sequence goes on along the minus strand of JALOUA010000053.1, from coordinate 13,995 downwards.
GCTGGCCGAGGGCGACCTTGGCCTGCGGCACGAACAATCCGCCGGCGGGATCCGCGATGACCATGTTGTAGCGTTGCGCCGCCTCGCGGTCGCGGCCGAGCAGGCGGTAGCAATTGCCGGCGAAGTAATTCCCGCGCGGACGTTCTCCGGGTTTGGCGGCATTGGCGGCGTAGCGTTCGAACATCGGCGCGGCGAAGACATACTCGCCCTTGTTGTAATGATCCGCGGCCAGCGTGTAGGCGGCGGCGGCGGCCCATTTGCCCTTGGCATAGCGGTTGATGAGCGTGCTGAAGCAGCGCTTGCCCTCCTCGATCTGGCCGGACTGATAGTAGCTGTTGCCGAGATACCACCAGGCCATCTCGGCGTTCGGGTGATCGGGGAAGGCGCTGAGGTATTCGGCAAAAAGCTGGGCCGCGCGCTGATAGTAGGTCGTGCGGTTGGTGAGGTCGGTGGCGCGCTGGGCGGAGTCGTAGAGGTTTTTGCCGCGCAGGAAGAAATCGTTGGCCGCATCCGGCGCGAGTGCGGGATCGACCGGTTCGGCGCGCGGCACTTGTGCGGCCGCGGGGCAGGCGAGGAACAGGGCGATGGCGAGCGTGCGGTTCAAAGTGAGGGAAAGTCTGTGGGAGGTGTCACTCGGCGGGCGTCGGGCGCTGGGTGGCGAAGGAGATGTTCCAGATGCCGGCTTTCTGGCAGGTGTCGATGACCTCGACGATGCGCTGGTAGGCCACACTGCCGTCGCCGCGGATGCGCACCGGCTGGTTTTCGAACTGGCGGGCGATGGCGGCCAGTTTGTCATGAAGTTGCGGCAAATCGACCGTGGATCCCTCGACGCGGATCACGCCGTCGCCGAGCACGTTGATGATGATTTCGCCTTTGGGGCGGGTGAGTTCCGCGCCTTCCTCGGCGGTGGGGACCGAGACGTTCAACTCGGTTTCCGAGCGGCTGAACTGCCAGGTGACGATGAAGAAAATGAGCAGCAGGAACACGATGTCGATCATCGGTGCCAGTTGCATGCCCGCAGGCTCCGGCTGACGGCTGGAGAATTTCATCGTTGGGTAATGGGATCAGATGCCGCGGAGGTCGGGACGGTCGCCGAGCGGCGAGGGCAGCGGCATGGCGTAGTCCTCGCGCACGCGCTGCGCCGGGGTGTGTGCGGCGTGCTGTGATTGCTGGCGCTCGACCTGTGAGTGAAGCAGGGCCATCAGGTGGGTGGCGGCGGCTTCGAGTTCGGCGATGTATTTCTGCACCCGGCCGCGGAACAGCGAGTAGAAAACCAGCGCGGGAATGCCGATCATCAGCCCGGCGGCGGTGGTGATGAGCGCTTCGGAGACGCCCTCGGCGAGTTCCATCTGGCGCACACCCGCGACGTCGCCGGAGGCCACTTGCAGGAACGATTTGATCATGCCGAGCACGGTGCCGAGCAGGCCGACCATGGGTGCGATGGCGCCGATGTCCGCGAGATAGGTGATGCGCGAGCTGAGCAGCCCGGCCTGGCGCGAGCCTTCGGCTTCGGCCACCTCGCGCACGCCGCCGAAGGAGGCCATCGGATACTTGGTGAGGAAATCCAGCGTCTTCTGGGTGACGCGCGCCATGCATTCGTTCTGCCGGTGGCAGTAGGCCACTAGCCCGAGGTAATCGCGCTTGCGGATCATCGCTTCGGCCGCATCCATGAAGCGGTCGCTGACCACCGCGTTGCGGCGGATGGTGAGCAGATAAATGAGCACCAGCACCACGCCCACCACCGAGAGCAGCGCGAGCGGATACATCATGATGCCGCCCGCGGCGACGATCTCCAGGAAGTCCATCTGTTGGGATACCGGCTCCGCCTCCGTGGTGGCGGCGGCGGAGGCGATATTCGCGGAAATCAGGATTCCCGCGGCGGAAAACAAAAGGCGCTTCATGAATTTCAAGGGAGTTTAGCCATCCCCGTGGCCAACGCAAGCCCGGGCAACGACGACTTCCTTACGCGCACCGGCAGCGGGATTTTTCCCATTTTGGGGATTTGCCCGTCATTCCAGCCGGATCGCCGTGGACCGGCCGTGGGCATCCAGCCCTTCGATGCGCGCGAATTCGGCCACCACCGGCAGTGAGTTTTTCACCGAACGGCGGTCGAGCCGGACGATGCTGGTGCGGCGCTGGAACTGATCGGCCCGCAGGCCGGAGAACGAGCGGCCGGCGCCACCGGTGGGCAGTGTGTGGCTGGGACCGGCGAGGAAATCACCGACGGCGACCGGTGAAAGGTTGCCAAGATAGATGGCTCCGGCGGTGCGGATTTGCGGCAGCCATTTTCTTTCGCCGGCGGCGATCAGCGAGAGGTGCTCGGGGCAGAAGGCGTTGCAAATGGCCACGCCGTCGGCGAGCGATTTCACATGCAGCAGGAAGGTGCCGGATTTGAGCACGGCCTTGATGATCCTGGCGCGCGAAAGCGTGGTGAGCTGGCGGTCGATGGCTTTGGCGACTTTTCCCAACAGCGCTTTGGAATCGGTGATGAAACCCACGGTGCTGTCGCCGCCGTGTTCGGCCTGCGCGAGCATGTCGGCGGCGATGAACTCGGGATTGCCGGTCTTGTCGGCGAGGATGAGGATTTCACTCGGGCCGGGCAGCAGGTCGATCGAGACCGCGCCGACGAGCTGGCGTTTCGCCTCGACAACGAAGCGGTTGCCGGGGCCGAAGATGCGGTCTACCGGGCGGATGGTCCTGGTGCCGATGGCGAGCGCGGCGATGGCCTGGGCGCCGCCCACCTTGATGACCTCGGTGGCGCCCGCGGCTTTGAGGGCATACAACAATGCGGGGTTCACCGAACCATCCGGGCCACAGGGGGTGGCGGCGATGATTTCGGGAACCCTGGCCGCCTGCGCGAATCCGGCGGTCATCAATGCGGTGGAAACGAGCGGGGCCTTGCCGCCGGGCACGTAGACGCCCACGCGGTCGAAGGGAGTGAAGCGCTCGCCCACCATCGCGCCCTCGGCGTTGCGGGCGGACCAATCCTTGCGCAGGCCGTGTTTGGCAAAGGCATGGATGTTGGCGAGACTGCGCCTCACCGCCTCCCGCGTGGCGGGCGATACGGCTTTTTTCGCGGCGGAAAATTCCTGTTCGCTCACGAAAAGCGATTTCGGCGTGAGCGCCGCGTTGTCGAAACGCCGGGTGAGCGTGACCAGCGCGTCGTCGCCCTTGGAGGCCACCTGCGCGATGATTTCGGCGACGAGATCGCGGACGCCGGCTTCGGGCAGGGCTCGGCGCTTGAGGCGGCGGACGAAGGCCGCGTAGCCGGGATCGGTGTGACTGAGGATTTTCATGCCGGTGTGCGGTGGCGGGAAGATGCACGCCGCGTGCCGTTTCGCCAAGCGTGATCCGCCGGGCCCCCGCATCTAACAAAGCCACAGCACCGCGACCTGCGCGACGAGGATGCGCAACAGCATGGTGAGCGGGTAAACGTTGGCATAGGCCAGCGACGGGTAGTCCGAGTGGGTGAGCTTGGTGGAAAACGCCAGCGCGGGGGGATCGGTCATGCTGCCGGCGAGCACGCCGGAGAGCGTGAGGTAGTTGAGCTTCATGAATTTCCGGCCGACGAAGCCCGCCAGCAGCAGCGGCAGGGTGGTGGCCGCCGCACCGAGCAGCATCCACTGCAGGCCGGCGGTGGAAAAGGCGGTTTCCACGAATTTGCCGCCCGCTCCCAGGCCGACGCAGGCGAGGAAGAAGATGATGCCCAGCTCGCGGAAGGCGGTGTTGGCATTGATAGGCATGTGAATGACGAGCGGGCCGATGCGGCCGAGGCGGCCCATCAGGATGGCGATGATCAGCGGCCCGCCGGCCAGGCCGAGGCGCAGCGGCACCGGCATGCCCGGCAGGTGCCATGGATAAAGCCCGAAGAGGATGCCGACGGTGATGCCGATGAAGATCGAGGCGAAACTCGTCTCGTTGAGCTGGTGCACCGAGTTGCCGAGCGCGTCGGCCGCCTGCTGGATGGCGGCTTCCCCGCCCACCAGGTTGAGCATGTCGCCGAACTGGAGTTTCAAGTCCGGCATGGCTGTTAGAATCATGTCCTGGCGGCTGACGCGGCTGACCGTCACGCCGAACCGCTCGCTGATGCGGGTGGCGGCGATGGTTTTGCCGATCATGTCCTTGTGGGTGACGATCACGCGCTTGGAAGTCACGCTGCCGGGTGCCTTGCGCAGGTCTTCGTCGACGCGCGCGCCAATGCCCAGCGCGGCGCGTTCCAACTGCTCGGGCGAGCCGACGGCGAGGATCACATCGCCGGGGTGCAGGATGGTGTCCGCACCCGCGATGCCGACCTGCGTTTCATCGCGGCGGCGGATGCGGGAAACGATCACGCCATCATCGCCGAGACCCGGCACATGGCGTATCGCCACGCCGGCGAGGTTCGGGTTTTCGACGCGCAGCGACGCGCGCTGGGGTTCGCGGATGCCTTGGGAAAGCTGTTGTTTGAGTTCGAGCAGCTCCTGTTCCGGATCGATGCGGAAAAGCACGCGGATCAGGACGATCACCAGGATGATGCCGAGCACGCCGAAGGGATAGGCGACGGCGTAGGCCATCGCCGCGCTGCTGGAAGAGTCCGCGTTGCCGGTGCCGGCCATCGCCTGCTGCGCCGCGCCCAGCGAGGGCGTGTTGGTGGTGGCTCCCGAGAAGACGCCGGCCAGCACGCCCGGGTCCCAGTTGAGAAACAGCGCGCCGAACACAAACACGACTGCCGCGCCGCCCAGCACGATCAGCACGGCGAGAGCGTTGAGCTTGAGGCCGTCTTTTTTGAGCGAGTTGAAAAACCCGGGCCCCAACTGCAAGCCGACGGTAAAGACAAACAACGCGAGCCCGAATTCCTTGAGAAACGACATCAGGTGCGGATCCAGCGTCAACCCGAAGTGCCCGAGCAGCAGCCCGCTGAACAACATGCCCGCCACGCCCAGCTTGATGCCGCGGATGCGGATGCTGCCGATCAACAAGCCGAGGATCGCGGTGAGAGAGATCACCAGGATCGGTTCCGCGTGTGGCGACACCTGCCGGATTCCATCGAGAAATTCCTTCACGCGGCGGATGCTGTCCGGGGCATCCCGCGGCGGCAATGCTTATGATGATGCCCTTTCCAGGTTAAGCACAATGGACCCGGCATGGCGGACCGGGTGAGTGATTTCACCAACGCCGCGGCAAACGCCGGATACGCGGCGTCATAAAAACGGATTGCCGCCGCGTTCCTCGCCGAGTGTGGTGGCGGGGCCGTGGCCGGGGAGCAGGATCGTGGCATCCGGCAGCGGGGCGAGGGCCGCGCGGAGATTGCACAGCGCCTGTTGATAGCTTGCGGGCGTGGCGCAGCCGCCGATCGAACCGGCGAAGAGGGCGTCGCCAGTGACAAGAACCGGCATGGACAGGCCCTCGATGTGATAGCCGAGGGCGGGAACCGCGTGACCTGATAGATCGCAGGCACGGACGACGAGCGGGCCGCAGCACACGCTGTCGCCGGGTTTCATCGGAATCGTGCCATGGATGCCGGCGGCGTGCGCGGGGATGCGCTGTTCCAACAAATGATCCAGCCCGCCGATGTGGTCGCGGTGGGCGTGGGTGATGAAGGCGCGTTCCGGCAATTCGCCCAAAGCCCGCAGGAAATCGCGTGTGTCATTTCCCGCATCGAAGAGGACTTCATCCGTGCCCGCCTTGATGAGCCATGCGTTCACCTGGCCGTCGCCGAACGGCAGGTCGAGCTGGCGGATGGACGGCAGTGCGAGGGGCTGGGGATGGTAATCCGCGTGTCCCGCGAAGGCTTCGGCATCGAGACCGAGCACCGGCGCGAGCCGGCGCGCGGTTTCGGCGCAAAACGTGCCGCGCAGGAACGAGAGCACGGCGTGCTCCGCGATGCCGGCCGTGGCCGCGGCTTCGGCGGGCGCGAGCTGATGGCCGGCCAGCGCCTTGCGCAGCACGTAGGTGAAATCGTCTTCAAGCATGATCGCGCATCACTCAGCGCATGCGGTAATAGCTATCGGGATTGAAGAGGAAATAGACGTCCTTGGGCTCGATGCGTGGCAGCCAGACGAAGGGTTTGCCTTCGGCATCGACTTGTTCGCCGAGTGCGGTGGCGGGCTGGACGGATGGCTGGGGCTTGGAGGTGGCGGCATCCGGATCGCGGGTGAAGGAGGTTTCATCGATGCCCTCCACGATGTGGTTCACCCACTTGAGTTTTTGGGCCTCCTCGGCGAATTCGGTCCAGTCACCGCTCGACGAGCGTTCATACATGCGCTTGATGAGTTCGTCGGTGGTGATGCCCATCTTGTCGGCGATGGGCGTGCCGAAGCGTTTCCACCAGCGCTGGCTTTCCTCATGGAATTCGCGTTGCTGCGTCAGGTTGAGCTGGCCGTAAACGCGCGAGCTGATCTGGTGGTGGAGGATGACGGCATTCGGATAGGCATAGGATTCCCTGGCCAGCGTGGTGATGGCGGCAGCCATCGATGCGGCGAACGATTTGACGACCACATGCACCGGTGCGTCGCTGGATTCCATCGACTTGAGGATGCGGTAACCGGCCATCACCGAACCGCCGGGCGAGGAGTCGATGACAATGAAGATCGGCATCTCGCGGTCCTTGTTGTTCCAGTAATCAATGCGGTTGGTGATGAAGTCCGCGGTTTCCTGGGTGATGAGTCCGTTGAGGGGAATCCGGCGGTCGGAAATCACCAGGGTACCGTCTTCGCGCAGCGGGTTTTTCAGATAGGTGGGCTTGGAGTCGGCGTAGGTGTCGCGTTTCGCCTCGGTTTCGAAGAGGGCGATGTCGCCCTGCAAGCGCGCGACCTCGAGGGCGGCCTCGGTCTGCGCGACCTTGAGTTCATTGGTGAGCATTTCGGCGCGGACCTTGGCGAGTTCGCCCTCGCGGCTGATGCGCGCCTTGTCGGCCTCGAGCTTGGCGAGTTCCTGGCGCAGGGCGGCCTGACGCTTGGTTTCCTCCAGTGCGACACGCTCGTTCATCAGTTCCCGCTCGAGCTTGAGGCGGGTGACTTCGGCGCGCATTTCGTTGGTGGCCTGGGTCAGGCGCTCGGCTTCCAGTTTGTTGGTGATGGCGAGCGCTTCCTGTTCCTTGCGCCGGGCGGCGAGTTCCGCATCTTCGGCTGATTTGCTGGCTTCCGTGGCGACTTCCTTGACGGTTTCGGTGACGGTTTCGGTGACGGCTTCCTTGGCCGGCGACCAAGCTGTCAGGGCAAGGCAAACGAAAAAGGCGGGTGTGAGAATTGGTTTCATGATCGGGAGGGAAACGAAGCCTGAGAGTGAAATCGTGCAAACTATTTTTCAAGAGACTGCCAAACGCCTGATTTTCCGTAGTTTCCAAGTTGCTTTTCCGGGTTTCGGGCGATATGAGTCGTATTGAATTTTTGAAAAACCCCATGAAAACCATCGCCTCCATCCTGATCGCCGCCGCCTGCGCATCGCAGGCCATCGCCCAGAACACGAATCCCGCACCGGCCCGCAACGCGGAGACGTTTTACCGGCAGGGACTGGCCGCGGAAAAGGCGGGCGACCCGGTGGCGGCGCGCAGCGCCTATGCCGAGGCGCTGCGCCTGCAACCCGGCCATGCAAATGCCCGCTACCGTCTTGGGGAGCTGAAAATCCAGGGTCCCGCCATCGCCGCCAAGGGACGGGAGGCCAAGTTCGGTGCGGTGATGATCCCGGAATTCAAAGTGCAGGAGGCATCCCTCAAGGAATGCCTCGAAGCGCTCGAACTCATCGTGGGCAAACAATCCAATGACGAAGTGAGTCCGAACTTCATCGTGCAGGATCCCAAGGGCCAGCTCTCGACGGCCAAAATCACCCTCAATTTGAAAAAAATCCCTGCCAGCGGGGTGCTGCGCTACCTGCTCGATCAATCCGCAGCCAAGGCCCGCTTCGATGAGCACGCGATTGTGATCGTGCCGAAATGAAGGCGCGGAAATCACCCGTTGCCCGTCCGTTTCGCCCGCAGGCCGATGAAGATCACCACGCCCGCGAAGACCAGGAACAGGCTGGCGGCGACTCCGAGGATTGTTAGAAAGCGCGCGCTGGCCGTGTCCACGTCGGCATCGCTGATGGCATCCGCCGGACTGTCGCCGGGGACCCGCGCAAGCCGCAGTTTGCCATCCTCCACGCCGGCTTGGGTGAGTGCCGCCATCGCCGGACCGATGACCGGGTGGGTGAGGTAGCGTTCCGAAATCCGGTAGGGCGACATCTGGCCGATGAACTCGGGCGGCACCACCGCGCCGGGTACTTCGATGCGGTCGATGCGCAGGATGATTTCCTGTTTCGAAAGCGCGGGTCTGGCGACCAGCGTGCCGATGAGAAAACGCGGATCGGAGGCGAGCCAGCCGGGTTCGCCATCGCGGGCGAGGCGCGGCTTGCCATTGAGCGGGAAACTGATGGCGATGCGCAGTGTTTCGTCCTGTGCGGCGATCACGCGGAAGGTTCCGCGAAGTTCCTTGAGCGGTTCATAGGCGGCGATGGCGAGATTCATCTCGTCCGGCGTGAGGGCGAGCGCGGCCTCCTCATCGCCGGCAAGTTGCTGGCGGAAGGATTCAAGTTTTTCGGCAAGCCGATTCAAGTTTTTCGGCAAGCCGGTTGAGCGCGGCCTCCTGATCCTCCAGTTTCGAAACCTCAAGCATCCGCGGCTTGTCCGAAGTGAATTTCTCGATCTCGGCGAACTGCCGGAAGAGGGTGAAAACCGAAAACACCACCAGGAAGACCATCACCAGAAGTGCCGCAATCAGGATCGCACAACCGGCGAAGGGCGAGCGTGCGGTGGCTTCTTTTCCGGATGAAGTGGCGGCGGCGCTCATTTCTTGTCCGGTGACTCGGGTTCATCGGGCGCATCGACAGCATCCGGGGCCTCCGGAGTCTCCGGCAGCTCGGGATATTCGTAAGGGTTGTCGTAATGATAGTCGTGCTCCGGATCATCGGCATGCCAGCCATCATCGCCGGTCTCGTCGGTGTAGGGGTCTTCCGCCGGGGTGGGGGATTCCTCACCGCCGCCGGCGAGCCGCTGTTCCTCGCGCTCGCGGGCCTCCTGTTCCTCGGCCCTGCGGTTTTTCCGGCGGTCAAACCAGGCGAGCCAGATGCAGATCTCGTAGAGAATGAGCATGGGCAGCGCCATCAACGTGAGCGTGAAGGCATCCGGCGTGGGCGTGAGCACGGCGGCACTGACGAAAATCGCAAGCACCGCGTAGGAACGCGTGCCGGACATCGTCTCATAGCTCAACAGTCCGAGTTTCACCAACACCATCACCACCACCGGCAGCTCGAAGGCGAGGCCGAACAACAGCGTGAACTGGGTGGCGAAGGATATGTATTCGCCGATCCGCCAGTCGTTGGAAACCCCCAGGTTGCCGCTCCATTCGTAGAAGAACTCCAGCGCGCGCGGCAGCACGATGAAGTAGGCGAACAACACGCCGCCGAGAAACAGTCCGAAGCCCACCAGCATCGACGGCCACAGCACGCGTTTCTCATTCTGGTGCAGACCGGGCAGGACGAACTGCAGCACGAACATCAGCAACAGCGGGAAAGCCACGACGATGCCCGCGAAGAACGACAGCTTCATCGAGAGCATGAAGGTCTCGGTGGGCTTGAGCGCGGACATCAGCCGCAGGTTGCCCCGGCTGTCCAGCTCCGGAGCGGGCCCGCCCTTCATCAGCGCGAGCACCTGTTTCTTCATGTCGCCGGACGCGTCGAGGTCCGTTAGAAATCCCTCGCGCTGGTCCTCCGGCAGGGCGAGCACGGCGCGCAACAGCGCCACGGACCGGGCATGGAAGGCGGTTTCAGGATCCAGTTTCTGATAGAAAGCCTCGCGTTGCGCGGCGTCCAGCCCGGCGGCGGCGTGTTCGAGCGTCTTGGCGTTCTCCCATGTGTCCACATCCAGCGGCTTGGGTGCCTCGTTTTCCTTTTGCGGCAGTTTTTCCTCCAGTTGGGCGATCCAGACCTGCTCGACGGGCAGGCGGAGCACATCCATCAACTGCTTCTGGAACGTGAAACAGACGACCACTGATATGGTCAGGGTGATCACGATGCGGGTGATCATGATGCGCAGGTCCTCGAGGTGTTCGAGAAACGGCTTTTCGTGATCCGGGTGGGAGTTTTCCCGGAGTTGGATGACTTTCTTCAGCAGATACATGCCGGCGGGGCGGGATTCAATCCGCGCCGGTGCTCCACGGCAAGGTCCGATATGGCGGAAATGCGGGCGTCAGATGACCCGCGACCAGAGCACCTTGAGGTAGCGCGATTCCGGGTAGTTCGAGAGTGTCGGGTGGTCGGGTCCCGCGCCGGTGCGGTCGAAGATCTGCATGCGCTTGTGCTGGCGGTGGGCGGCGGTGGTTACGATGCGCTCGAAATCACCCGCGCCGAGCATGCCGGAGCACGAGCAGGTGACGAACAGCCCGCCGGGCGCGACGAGTTGCAGCGCGAGCTTGTTGAGGTCGGCGTATTTGCCCTGGCCGGTCTCGTCCTCGCGGCCATGGATGAACTTCGGCGGATCGGCGATCACCAGATCCCAGGTGCGGCCGTTTTCAATCATCGTGCGCGCCCAGGTGAAGGCGTCCGCGTGGGTGAACTTGATCTTCGCCTGGTTGATATTGGCGTTGCGTTTGGCCATCGCGATGGACGCCTCGTCCAGGTCCACACCCATGACGTCCTCCGCCCCGGCAAGCGCTGCGGAAATGGCAAAACCACCCGTGTAACAGCACAAATCGAGCACGGTGCGGCCGGCGGCCAGTTGGCCGAAACACGCGCGGTTTTCCCGCTGGTCGCAGAAAAAGCCGGTCTTGTGGCCCTGCGAGAAATCGATCTCGTAGCGGATGCCGTTTTCGCGGATTTTCACCGAGCGTATGGGGTCGGATTCGACACCGCCACTGCGCGGGATGCTCTCGACACGCGCCAGCTCCTCGTCCACGGCAACGACGACGCGTTTCGTATCGAAGCATTCATGGAGCAGCGGCAGCCACGTGGGCAGGCGCTGCCATGCGGCGAGGTTGGTGATTTCCACCGAGAGCACGTCGCCGAACTTGTCGGCCACCATGCCGGGCAGGAAATCCGCGTCGCCATGGATCGCGCGGTAGCATTCGCTCACCTCGTCGATCCGGTGGATCGTGCGCCGCAACTCGGCCGCGCGGCGGATGGCGGTTTCGAAAAACGACTCGTCGAGGTCACCGGTCGAGTGGCTGACGATCCGCAGCGGCATGCGGGATTTCGGATTCCACAGCCCCCAGCCGAAGGGCGTGCCTTCCTTGCCCAGCACCTGCACCAGGTCGCCCGGCCGCGCATCGCGCGAAACCTCGCCAATCATCTTCGGCCAGATCGATGGATGGAAACTGATGGTCTTGATTTGGACGGTCGGCACGCGCGCACCATCACCGCTCCAGCAGCGGCCTGTCGATGGATTTTCCACCGCGAATGTAGGTTTGACGGGCGGGGACCGGTGGCTAGGCTGCGCGCCAATGTCCGCCCACAAGCACGTGCTTTTTGTCTGCACCGGCAACACCTGCCGCAGCCCGATGGCTGAGGGATTGTTGCGCAAGGCCGTCGCCGGACGCGATGATTTCGCCGTCAGCTCGGCCGGGGTGGCGGCGAGCAAGGGAGCGCCGGTCAGCCGGGAAACGCTCAAAGCGCTCACGAAACGCGGGGCCAAGCTGGAAAACTTCCGCAGCCGCCCGGTTTCCGATGAGATTCTTGAGGCGGCGACGCATGTGTTTGCGATGACCGAAGGGCATTTGGCCGCGTTGGAAGCCTGTTTTCCCCACCATTCCGACAAGTTCTTCCTGGTGCGCGAGTTTTCCGGCATCGCCGACAAGCGTGAGGGAATCGACGTTCCGGACCCCATCGGCATGGGACCGGCGGCTTACGAAGAGGTGGCCAAGCTGCTGGAAACCGCCATCCCGTCGATTGTCGCCTACGTCGATTCGGTCGGCGCGAAGTGAGCCGTCTGGTCGTTTCCCCGCATTTGCCGGCTTGTCATGCGGGATGGGAATTCCCACGCTCGCGCGCGCCGCGCCCGGAATCCCGCGCGGCATGAAATCCGCCATGAACACGACCCTGCTTGCCCAAGCCGCCCAAGAAGCCCGCGGCCTCGCCATCGATGCCGTCCACGCCTGCAATTCCGGCCACCTCGGCCTGCCGCTCGGCTGCGCGGAAATCGGCGCCGTGCTGTTCGGTGAATCGCTGCGCTACTGCCCGGACGCGCCGAAGTGGCTCAACCGCGACCGCTTCATCCTCTCCGCCGGCCATGGCTCGATGTTCCTCTACGGCTGGCTGCATCTCTCGGGATACGCGGTCTCGAAGGACGATGTGAAAAATTTCCGCCAGCTTCACTCGATCACGCCCGGCCATCCGGAGTATGCGGAAACGCCCGGCGTCGAGGCCACCACCGGCCCGCTCGGCCAGGGCGTGGGCAATGCCGTCGGTTACGCGCTCTCCGGCAAACGCGCCGCCGCCCGCTTCAACACCGCCGACCACACGATCTTCGATCACCACGTCATCGCGCTGCTCGGTGACGGCTGCCTGCAGGAAGGCGTGGCCAGGGAAGCCATCGCCTTCGCCGGTCACAACGGCTTCGACAACCTGATTCTGATTTATGATTCCAACGACGTGACACTCGACGCGATGGCCGCGCTCACCCAGAGCGAGGACGCCGCAGCCTACTTCGCGTCGCAAAACTGGGATGCCGTCGTCATTGATGGCCACGATCTAACTGCCATCGCCGCAGCCCTTGAAAAGGCGAAGTCCGACGACAACGGCCGCCCCAAAGTGATCATCGCCAAAACGCTCATCGGCAAGGGCATCCCGGAAGTCGCCGGCACCGCCAAGGGCCACGGCGAAGGCGGCGCGAAATTCGCCGAATCCGCGCGCGCCGGTCTCGGGCTGCCCGCTGACGAGCACTTTTACGTTTCCGGGGAAACCCGGGCCTTCTTCGCGGAAAAGAAGGCCGCATCCCAAGCCGCCTTCGCCGCATGGCGGACGACCTACGACGCATGGGCCAAGGCCAATCCCGAACTCGCCACGGAACTCACCGATGGTCTCGCGAAAGCCGTGCCCGTCGATCTAACGGAAAAAATCCCGGCCTTCGCCGCCGACTACAAGGATGCCACGCGTTCCGCCGGCGGCACCGTGATCAACGCCGTGGCCAAGGCCATGCCGCAACTTCTAACAGGCAGTGCCGACCTCTTCGGCTCCACCAAGAACTATCTCAAGGACGCCGGTGATTTCTCCAAAGCCAACCCGCTCGGCCGCAACATCTGGTTCGGCATCCGCGAGCATGCCATGGGCGCGATCTGCAACGGCATCGCCTATGACGGCATCTTCCGCGCATCCGGCGCCACCTTCCTCGTCTTCGCCGATTACATGCGCGGCTCGATCCGTCTGGCCGCACTCGCCGGATTGCCCGTCACTTATATCTTCACCCACGACTCCGTCGGCGTCGGTGAGGACGGTCCGACCCATCAGCCGGTGGAAACCGTCAGCGGCCTGCGCGTCATTCCCAACCTCGATGTCATCCGCCCCGGCGATGCCGAGGAAACCGCCGGTGCCTTCATCGCCGCGATGGCGCGCACCGATGGTCCCACCGCACTCATCCTCACCCGCCAGGCCATTCCGTTGATGAACGAACTGCCGGTTGAAACCCGCCGCGACGGCACGCTCATGGGCGGCTATATCGCCAAAAAGGAAACCGGCGCGCTCACCACCATCCTGCTGGCCTGCGGCTCCGAACTCCAACACGCGATGGCCGCCGCCACGGAACTCGGCGACGGAGTGCGCGTCGTTTCCATGCCCTGCTTCGAACTTTTCGAACGCCAGAGCGCCGATTACCGCGAAAGCGTGCTGCCATCCGCCTGTGCCAAACGCATCGCCATCGAAGCCGGAGTTTCCGGCCTCTGGTGGAAATATGTCGGTACTCACGGCAAAGTGCTCGGCATCGACCGTTTCGGCATGAGCGCCCCCGGCAACACGGCGATGAAGGAACTCGGCATGACCAAGGACCACGTCATCGCC
>JALOUA010000310.1 GCA_025457625.1 Akkermansiaceae bacterium | reverse complement strand
CAGCGGGCTGCCCTCGGCGATCTGGCAGGTCGCGTCGGCCAGCGAGAATTTCACCTCCTTGAGCAATTCCTCAAGCTTGCCGGAGGCCCGCCGCTTCGCTTCTTCCTGATAGGCATGGAGCGCCGGAAACTCATCCGGCGTGAAGCCGTAGGCCGTGTAACTGGGTTCCGGCTCGACGACGTGCAACAAACGCAATTGCGCGCCGAAGGCTTTGGCCTGTCTGGCGGCCATTTCCAGCACACCCGCGGTGGCATTCGAAAAATCAACTGCGACAACTATGGTTTTCATGGCACCTCCAACAAAACACGGGCCGACACCGATTGCAAACCCTCACTCTGCAAACCTTCAACCGGAGTTCCCCGTCACCCCGCGTGAGCCGTCACCTCGCGGTGCAGCCGCTCCATCTCCGCGGCGGGCATCGGCGTGGGGTCGGGATAGTCGAAGATGTTTCCCTCGAAATTCCGCAGGGTGACGCGGCCGGTCGCGGTCTCGACGATGTAGTTCGGGTTGATCGGGATTTTGCCGCCGCCGCCGGGGCCGTCGATGACGAACTGCGGCACCGCATAACCGGTGGTGTGGCCGCGCAGTCCCTCGATGATGGCGACGCCCTCTGCCACGGACGTGCGGAGGTGCGACGAGCCGTGGATCAGGTCGCACTGATAGAGATAATACGGCCGGACGCGGCACATGAGCAGTTTGTGAACGAGGGCCTGCTGGATCTCCACCGAGTCGTTCACGCCGCGCAGCAGCACGCTCTGGTTGCCCAGCGGGATGCCGGCGTCGGCGAGGCGGCCGAGCGCGTCGCGCACTTCGGATGTCAACTCGCGCGGATGGTTGCTGTGGATGGAGATGAACAGCGGATGATGTTTCTTCAACATCGCGCAGAGTTCCGGCGTGACGCGCTGGGGCAGGAAGATCGGAATGCGCGAGCCGATGCGCACGAACTGGATGTGCGGGATGGCGCGCAAACGCGTGAGGATGCGGTCGAGCCGCTCGTCGGAGAAAAGCAGCGGGTCGCCGCCTGAGAGCAGCACGTCGCGCACCTGCGGGGTCTGCTCCAGATAGCGGAAGGCCGCCTCCCACTGGGTTTCCAGATGCTGCTCGCCCACGCCGGATACGACGCGCGACCGCGTGCAATAGCGGCAATACGAGGCGCAGCGGTCGGTCACCAGGAACAACACCCGGTCCGGATAGCGGTGGACCAAACCCGGCACCGGCATGTGGCTGTCCTCGCCGCAGGGATCGGCGACTTCCTCCGGCGCGTTCCAGCCCTCCTCGATGCGCGGAATGACCTGCCGGCGGATCGGGCAGTCCGGATCTTTGCGGTCGATCAGGTTGAAAAAGTGCGGGGTGATGGACATCGCCAGCTTGTGGCCGGCCAACAGCACCCCGGCACGCTCGACATCGGTTAGATCGAGGTGCTTTTCGAGTTCGGCCAGCGAGTCCACGCGGTGGCGGAGCTGCCATTTGTAATCGCTCCAGTGGCCCATGGCCTCGTCCGGCCAGTAGCCGGGGGCGTGTGAGATGAAGCCGGGGTCGGAATCAGTGGGACGCATGGGGGTCGCGAAAACGGTGGGTCATTCTCAATGGGCTGCCGGAAATCGCAAATGGAATTACGGCCGCGCGGCACATCGCCGGATCAGCTCGATCAGGCGGCCGGTGGAGGCCGCCACCAGCGCGGCGTCCGGCAGCGCGTTGTCGGCCTCGTCGGGCGCGACTTGGGCACGGGTGGCCACGCGCACCGCGGGCAGGCCCATTTCAAAAAGCACGCTGGCCGTGTCCGCATCGTCGCTCAGGCAGACGTCCTCCATCCCGCGGACGACGCCGAGTTCGTGTGCCAGCGCGAGGGGCGCGGCGGCCGTGTCGCGCGAGCTCAACCACAATTGCCGGCCGGCACCCATCGCCTCGACATGGAGCAACGCGCGCGGTTCGCCGGAATCGCGGATCAGGTCGCGCAGGCGTGCGGCGGTCTCAAGCACCGGCGAGTCGCGATCATTGGCATGCGGGATCAGCACGAAGTGGATGCTGGCGGGAAACGAGGCCCCTGCCAGCGCCTGGGCCGCGGCCAGCGTGGCGGCCAGTCCGGTGGCGTTGGCCTCCGCGCCGGGGCTGCCGGGACGGCTGTCGTAGGAGGAAACCACCCACACCGCGGGCGCGGCGGGTTGGTCGCCGGCCAGCGTGACATGCAGCAGCGGCCATTCGCCGGGACCGCGCCCGCGGCGCACCTTGTAGCCGGTGTTGCCAGGGCCTAACAACCCCTCGATCATGGCGGCGGCGCGCGACAGGTTGCGGGCGGCGGTTTCCGACGAGGCATGACGCTCGCCGATGAGTTCGACGAGTTTCCGCAAGTCATCGGCCATCATCTCCCGGGAGACGGCGCGGGCGAAGCGCTGTTCACCGCGCAGCTCCTGGCGTTTTTCCGCATGCAGGAAATACCAGACCGCGCCGGCACCGGAGGCGAAAAGCCACAACGGCAGCAACACCAGCAGCCACGCCACCGGACGCGGCCATTTCCGCACCTCCTCGCTCATGGCTCCGGCGGGGTTGTCCCGTTGGCGCGGGCGGGCGGATCCTCCTCATCATCCACCTCGATGCCGCGGCGCATGCGCTGGGAAATCCACGGCCGGATCATGCCATACACCAGATAAATGCTGAACAATACCACCGGCATCACATAGCGGAACTGCACGGTGATGTAGAGCAGCAGCACCGCGATCACGATGGCCGGCAGCGTGCCGCGCGTGCGCCAGCCGACTTTCTTGAAACTCGGATAGCGGATGTCACTGATCATGAGCAGCGAGAGCCCGAGCATCGCCCCGGCCAGCACGTATTTCCAATAACGCAGCTCGTGGTCGTTCTTGTGCAGGTCGATGATCAGGAATGTCAGCGAGGCGATGAAGCCGGCGGCCATCGGGATCGGCAGACCGCGGAAATCGGTGGAGGCCCCCGGTTTCTTGGGCATGTTGGCCAGGCAGTTGAATCGCGCGAGACGCATCGCGCCACATACCAGATAGATCAGCGCGATCGCCCAGCCGAGGTTGCCCAGCGGAAACAGGACCGCCTTGGACAGCAGCATCGCCGGAGCCATGCCGAAGGAAATGATGTCCGCCAGCGAGTCGAACTCCTGGCCGAAGGGCGACTCCTGGCCGCCGAGGCGCGCGAGACGGCCGTCCAACAGATCGAACAGACACGAGCCGAAGATCAGCAGGATGGCATACTCATAATAGGATTTGACGTGTTCATAGTATTCCTTGGGCGGGATCTTGGCGCTTCCCACCTCCACCAGACCGCGGAAAATCATCAGCACCGCGAAGAACCCGCAGGCCAGGTTGCAGGCCGTCATCAGGTTCGGCAGGAAATAGATTTTCGGTTCGTCCGGATCGCGCGTTCTCGGCATGGCGGGATTCTATCTCACGCCATGGGGGACGCAAACAGTCTAAAATACGCCGCCCGCCCGCAGGTTCCCCGCAGCGGAGAGAGGGTTCAAAGATCCCGTTTATCGCGATGAACCGCGAGTCGGTTGCGATATTCGGCGGCATCGGAGATCTCGGTGATGGTTTCGATGGCATCCACCGCAATCCATATCCTCGATCCCGCAGTCCAGACCAAACCCTTGTCATCAGTCACAATGGATGTCCCGACAAGAAACGGTTTCGGGCCGATGGCGCGAAACTCGGGTCCCTCGATGACCGCACCACCACCGTGGGCGGTGTTCACAACCAGCAGATTGCCTTCGAATGTCATTGGTTTGCTTTGTTTGAACCTAAAAAAATAAATGGAACCACGGATGGACGCAGATTCACACAAATAATCAAAGAGTTATGAATGCTTGGTTTTCACCCTTAGGATGAAAGTTGAATTTTCCACAAGTCTCTTGTAATCAGTGTCCATCCGTGTTTATCCGTGGTTCATTTTCCCATTAAGGTTGAATG
>JALOUA010000309.1 GCA_025457625.1 Akkermansiaceae bacterium | reverse complement strand
GAGGGCGTCACGCGCATCGACGAGGCCGCCAGGGAACTCTCCGCGCTGTCCAACCCGCGCTCGCCCGTGCTGCTGCGCCTGCAGACGGTGTTGCAGGAAACCGAACGCGCCTCGCGCGCGCTCAAGGAACTCAGCAACGACCTCAAACGCGACCCCAAAGCCATCATCTCAGGCAAGACCAACCCCGAATAACCCGTCCATGAAAACCCTTTGCTTGTTTCCAGTCCTGCTGCTTGCCGCGTGTGGCGTGTTGCGGCCCGTGAAGGACGCCACCGTCAGCCACCTTCTCGATCCCGCGGTGCCGGAACGCGCCGTCACCGGCAGCAGCCCGGCCATCGCCATCGCGCGGCCCAGCCTGCCGGGATACCTCGACCGCCAGCAACTCGTCAGCCGCAGCGCCGACGGCCGGGTGGTCATGAACAGCAACCACCTGTGGGCCGAGCCGCTCGACGCCGGCATCTCGCGCGTCATGGCCATGAACCTCGGCCGGCTCGCCAATTCCCTCAACATCCAGCCCGTGGAAACCTTCGTCACCATGGATTACGACCGCCTGTTGGAAATCCGCATCTCGCGTTTCGAACCGGATGCCGGCGGCGAACTCATCCTCGAGTGCACCTGGAAACTCCAGCCAGTGTCCGGCCGCGTCACCAACCCGCGCCCGTTCCGCACAACGATCCCCGCCAGCGGCGATCTAACAGCCGCCGCCCCGCAGGACGCCAGGATCACCGCCATGAATGAAGCGCTCGCCCGTCTCGCCCGCCAAATCGCCCGTGCAATGTGATCGTGCCCTCGCTGCCACGGCCTGATCCAGACGCGCGGCCCGCCCTCCCGCACACCCCGCACCGGAGGCCGGACCACGACCTTCGCGGACTTGGGCACGGAAAGTTGGCGGAGTGGTGGATGAACCGGAGCATCAGAGGCGATCTAACAGGAATGTGCCCGGCGGAGGAATCGCCGGGTGCGCTGGGTGGCTCTCCGGAGCGCGCTATTGATGAAGTTTCCGGCGGCGCGGAGGACGGCGGTCGCGGCGCACGCCGAAGTTGGCGGGCAGGGGGGCGTCGGATTCCCACACCCGCAAGGGAGCGACGCAACTGCCCAACAGCAGGGGCAACAGGTCGGCGGGGTGGCGAAACATGAACTTGGAGGAAGTCTGCATGGGAACGCCGGCCGCCTGCAATCCCCTTCGCAATTCCGGAGAAAACCCAATCAATACTCAGAGAAGGCGGGCTTCAGACTGTGTCGAGACACCAGGTGATCGTGAACCCGGCGGTCGTGGCCCATGAAAAAACGCCCCTGAACCTCTGGTGAACGAGCCCGCGGCATGACTTCCGAGCGGTGACCATACGGTTGATTCAAGGAAAACCACAGGGCCGGACTTGCTCGGTTTCTCTTGGCTCACCGACAGATTTGGGAACTTTCCATGGATACTCTCGCCCCGTTGTCATGCCTTATGAGAGGATCCCGATCCACACGAACCCTCTTGACCTGCGCACTCGCCGTCCGTATCCGGTGAGGGTGAGTTTTTCCAAACCATCACCTCCGGTCTCCTCCCCGATCCGCGAGCTGCGCTTCGCCGACTGCGACCAGTTGTCAGAGTTGGTAAGCAGCGGCGAGGTGCAGTTCATCCAACTCGGTTCCGGTCCATGCAAGGCGAGCATGATGCGCATTGACCTGGATGGGTTTTACCTGCTGCTGACCGAGGTCTCGAACCGGACCGCCTGCCACACGGCTTCCCGAAAGGGCGTTCGAGTCATCCACATCCCGCTTCGATGGTCGGGTTCGCTGCACTGGAACGGGAGGACCCTGGAACGGTCCGGAGTGATCGTGTGGGGCGATTCCTGCGACTACTGCCGAGTCGGCGGGGATGTGCGGACCGTCGCTTTAATCATTGATGAGGCGGCAATTCGTGAACGGATCGAAATCTGGGCGGGTTCTTCCCATGGATTGTGGGACTCCCTTGACGGCCACATGCTTGCAGACACCCCCGCGAGCCGCCATTTCGCGGAGGTCATCGCGTGGGTCGTGGGGCTGGCGGCGCGCGGCTCCGGGAGCCTCGGCGTCCCTGCGGTTCGGGCCCAGCTGAGCGAGCGGCTGCTTCTTGCCCTCGTGAACGCGGTCGAGGCTCAGGGCGAGAGCCTCGTCGTGGGACCCCCCATCGCCCGGGACCGCACCCGGATCGTGCGGCAGATGACCGATCACCTCCTCGCTTATCCGGACCGCGTGGTGCAGCTCTCCGATCTTTGCCAATTGACGGGTTACAGCGCCCGCTCCATCGCTCACGCCTGCCAGACGGTCCTTGAGACCAGCCCGATGCGATATCTGAAACAGCTCCGGCTCAACCAAGCGCGAATTCTCCTGCGTGAAGGAACTCGCGATCGCACCACGGTGTCGGAGTGTGCCTATTTCGCCGGCTTCTCTCATCTCGGACGCTTCTCGGCCGATTACCGGAGAATGTTCGGTGAATCGCCGTCGCAGACCCTGGATCGCTCCATGTGACGGCCCCATCGATTTGCAAGAATCGGATAAAGAAAGGGCATGACTCACCGCAATTTTAGCCGAAGTCTTCGGCTGAAATTGAAAATTCTGTGAGTGAAGCACGTCGCTTCACCAGTGAGTCCAAGCACTTCCACCTCCCCGATGTCCCCAATGAATACCACCGCCGCGCTAGTCGCCTTCTCGTTTGTTTCCATGCTGGCCCCCACGGCCTGGTCTCAGAACGCTCTCCTGACTATTGATCCGGAAGCCCATTCCGAAAAATCCGCCGATGAAATCGCCCGCGAACTCGCCAATCCGAACAACTCTCTCGCGAGCCTGACCTTCAAAAACCAGTATCGCTGGTATGAAGGTTCGATTCCCGGTGCTGATAGCCAGGACAATTTCACGACGGTGTTTCAGCCGGTCTTCCCGTTCACCATGGAGCCGACGGCATCGGGAGGGAAAGCCAACCTTTTTGTCCGCCCCGGGATCCCGCTGTTGATCGATCAACCGGTATTCAACCCCGCCACGGGCACCTTTGGTAAGGAAACCGGTCTCGGCGACATCGGGTTTGACATCGGCTACGGCGTGACCGAGCCGAACGGCTTCCTCTGGGCCTACGGAATGGTCGGCACGCTGCCGACCGCCACCAACAGCACGCTTGGAGGAGGCCAATTGCGACTCGGTCCGGAGCTGCTGTTCGCCAAATTCGAGAAATGGGGCCTCTACGGGATCTTTCCCAGCCACCAGTGGGATGTCGCCGGTTGGGAGGACCAATCCTTCAGCAATTCACAGATCCAGATGTTCCTGGTCGGCCTTCCGGGCGGTGGATGGTCGATCGGCACCACTCCGATCATGAACTATGACTGGCCGTCGAACCAGTGGACCATCCCCTTGAACCTCACCGTCAGCAAGACCTTGAAGATTGGCAGCACTCCATGGAAGGTGGCGGCCGAGATCAACTACTATGTCGAGAAGTCCGACGTGTTCGGTGCGGAGTGGATGATCGGAATCAACATCACCCCGGTGGTCAATAACTTCGTCGAGGGCTGGATCCGCGGAAACTAAAGCCCGGCGATCCCACCACACTCAATCCGAACCCGAACCGCAGTATCGCCACAACGACGGCTAACGAACGCCTTACCATCCACAACCAAAACACCAACCATTAACACCATGAAGATTCGAACCAACATCCACATCCTCCTCGCATCCAGCCTTCTCACCGTTTCGTCGGCTTTTGCCCAGGATCCGCCTGTGGTCGTGGAAGCCCTGAAGGTCGAGGGTGCGCGCGCAACCTTGCCGGTGAGCGTGGCAATCACCAAGGATGTCTTTACGCCGGAGTTCATTCGCAGCGCGCGCGAGAACTGGAGCAACTTCCATTTCCAGATGGCCGGCGATCACGCGCTTTACTACGCGATGCACCTGAGCGAGTTCATGCCCTCGGCCGAAGCCTCGCCAAACGTCAACTA
>JALOUA010000308.1 GCA_025457625.1 Akkermansiaceae bacterium | reverse complement strand
GCCTGGTTGCTGATCCGCCAGCCCGCGCCCGCGGCGCGCGCGGCGGCGGGTTCGATGATCACCCGCAACGCGCCGAGATCCGGATTGTCGTAGGTCTCGGTGACGGCATTGGTTTGTCCGCCGTTGACGCCCACGCCGTCGCCCGAGCTTGCTTCCGCCAGGCCGATGAGCGCCACCACCTCGCTATCGATCGCGCGCACCACGGTCTGGCCGGTGCCGCCCAGATAGATCGCGGCCGGATAGTAGGCGCCGTTTCCGGACAGCACGCACAGCGGGCCGCCCGATGCCCCGCCGGTGGCGCGGATGTCCTGCGTGATGTAGGTGCGTCCGAATGCCTTGCTGAAGAGCACGTTCATCGGCGGCGTGGCGTGCAGGCGGTCGAGGTCCGCCTCCGGGATGCCGTCCACCGGATAGCCGGCGAGCGTCTTGAGCGCATCGGAAACGAGGAACTCGTTGATCGAGGTGTCGCTGGCGAGATAACCGCTGAATCCGCCGCGGCCGACGTCCTGCAGGAAGAACATGGTGGCCGCATCGAGATTCTGCGAAGCCGGCGAGGAAACACCCGGCGAGTTGTCCACGGCCCGCTGCGCGGCGTAGCCGGTCATCAGGTAGGATCCGCGCGGAACCACCGGCACGGGTTCGTGCGCGCCGCGGTCGTTCTGGAACAACCATTGCAAGCCGGTGGTCGCGGCGAGCGTGCCATCGTTGAAGACCACGTGGCCGACGGTCGCCACCACCCGCGGACGCACCACGAAACCCGTGCCCGATCCCGCATCGCCGCGGATTTGCCCGACGAAGGCGTTCGGCAACGTGGTGTCGGTGGAAAATGTATCAAAGGGAATCATCGCCGGCGCTTCGCCGATCAGTTCGTCCTCGATGCGGTAGGTGATGTTGAGCGTGGTGGTTTCCCCCTCCGCGACGACCGCAGTCACGGGTGTGGGTGTTGCGCGGCCCGCCACCGGCTTGCTGAGAATGACATAACTTCCGGGAACCAGTCCCTCGACGGTGGTTCCACTCTCTTTCCAGGCGTCATCGCCCTCGCCAAAGAAGCGCCAGCGGGCCGGTGCCTCGCCCTCGGTGAGGTCCTGCGGCTTGAGGATGACCGTCAGGCTGCCGCTGGCCGCGCCTTCCGTAACGACATAGGTTCTTGTTAGAGCAAGCGGCTCAGGGGCGCTGACGACCGTGATCGTCTCGGTGGCGGGTTGGATGTGGCCGGGAACGGGCCGGTATTCGATCACGCGGTCGCCGCCGGTCAGGCCGGTGGCCGGTTCGCCGGAGCCGCGCCAGGATGGTTCGCCGGCAAAACGCCAGCCTCCGCCGATTCCCTCGGGATCCAGCGTGATGTTCACCGATCCCAGGCGCTCGGCAGCGGGCAGGCCCGGCGGAAACTGCTGGATCAGGCCGGAGAGCGACTCGACGTCGAGGGTTTTCGTTTCACCCACTCCTTGGCCGAACGGCCCGATCGCGCGGACACGGTAATAATACGTGACCCCCTGGAGCAGATCGCGCAGTTCGCCATCCACGCGGGTGCTGGTGTCGCCATCCACGGTCGCGGGAACGGCGCGCACGCTGTCGAAGTTGATGCCGTCGGTGCTGTAATCGATCCATGCCTCGACGGATGCGCCGCGCGCGCGGATTTCGCCGCTGATGTTCACGCTGGTGGTGGTGAGCACGCCGGAATCACCGGTCACGGCGGTCGGTGGCGGGGAGTCCGTGGTGAAAACCCCGTCCTCGCCAACAGTCGTGCCGAGGCTGTTGGAAGCGCTGACCCGGTAGTGATAAGGGGTTCCCGGAAGCAAGCCCTGCAAGGCCGCCGCCACGGGAATGGAGTCCTCTCCGTTGCCCACACCCTGCTGGGCGGTGCTCATGCCGTAGTCCGTCGTGAGGCCATATTCAAAGCGCACCAGCGTGGTCCCGCCATTCGGATCGACGGTGCCCTGCAGAATGGCGGTCTCGGTGCCGATGCCGGCGGTGCCGCCGGTCACGACCTCCGGCGGGGCGGTGGGCGCGCCGCTGCCGGAGCCGCCGCCGACCTGCACGGTGAACTTCACATTCGCCCCGAATGCCGTGCCCGCCGAGTTGCTGGCGACCAACCGATAGTTATACGTCGCGCCGGCGATCAGCGGCACGTTCGGTGCCTGGACGCCGAGAGTATCGAAACCCGCCGCCACACTCTGGATCGGCGTCGTTTGTCCATAGGCCGTGGTCAGGCCGTATTCGAAATAGACGGTGGCGCGCACGCCGTTGGGATTGACCGCGCCCACCAGGGTGGCGGATGACGCGGTGACATTGGCGGGTGCGCCGGTCGCCGCCACCGGCGGATTGGGCACGGTGGTGAATTCGCGGTTCGGGCCATAAATCGTGCCCGCGGCATTCACCAGCACCGCGCGGAAATGATAAGTCGTTGCCCCCTTCAATCCCGTGATGCTCGCCGCGAAGCTGCGGCTCAGGCTCCCGGAAACATCGCGGTCCGGCGTGCGGCTGCCGTATTCCTGCGTCGGGCCGTATTCGAAATACACCGTGGCCACGCCGTTGGGATTGGCGGTGCCATTGAGCGTGGCGCGCGAGGAATCGATGACCACCGCCGGCGCGGTGGCAACCACCGCCGCGGACGCGCGGTTGACGGTGATCGTGTAGGTGCGGGTGGTCGTCCCGTTTTCCGCCGTGACCACGGCGGAGATGAGATTCGGTCCCACGGCCAGCGCGATCGGATCGCTGGCCGCGCCCGATGCGACGGCGCTGCCGTTGACCTTGACCGCCGCGCCTGCGGAGGCGGTGGCGGGAGTGATGCTGATGCTTGCCACCGCGTTGGCGACATTGGCGGTGTAGGTGCCGGTGAGCGGGCTGAATGCCGGCGACAGACTGGCGCTTCCGGCGGTCAGCGAGGAAAGCGTCGCATCCGACGACAGAGGCGGAGTTTCCTGCGCCGTTGAGAAACTGGTGGCAAGGAGCGCTGCCAGAAAACAGGCAACCCATCGCATGATGGAGCTTGTTGCATGCTTGGCTTGGGGGAAATGATGTGAAGACATGGGCTTAATCGTTAGACGTGGGGGGGGCTGGGGAAGACGGATTTTCGCGGACACTGACAAATCCTTCGAGGCGGGAAAGCATGAGGGCGAGCGGTTCGCGGACCGCTTCGAACGCGGCATCATCCGCCCACGCGGAAACGGTCTGCAACGCGGCTCGGTCGTGCGCGGCGAGATCGTCACCGGTTTGCGTGGACTCCACGGTGAGCAGGTTGTTGGAAACGAAGCGGTTGTTGTTGGGATACACACCGGCGAATGACCGCAGTTCGGCGGAGGTCCGCGCCGGATCGAGCAGCCATTGCCTGAGGATTTCCCGCTGATCGGGATCGCGCACATCGGCGCGGGCGAATTGCTGAGCCACCATTTCCGGCCGGCTTTCCCGCAGCGCGCGATCTGCGGCGAGACGGCCTAACAAGTCGACCGGCTGGCGTTGCGCCAGACGGTCGAGAGTCAGGAATGCCGCATGGGCGAGATCCTTGCGATCCTTGCGCTGGACAAGTCCCGACAGCAGCGGCGTGCTGCCGGTGGCCCCGATGTGAACCAGCACATCAAAGGCATTCAGATAACCGACCGACGGCTCCGCCTGCCATGCCGGGTTGGCGATGAGTTCCTCGGTCTTGCGTTGGAGAAAAGCGGCGCTCTCCTCCAGCGGCTCGCCGCGGGCCACATTGCGCAGCGCCAGCGCCCACTCGTCGGCGGTCGTCGGTGAGGCGAGGATTTCCCGACCGAGCGCCGCCGCAGCTGCGGGATCGATGGAGGGCAGCACATCCAGCAGAAACGTGCGGAAGGTGGGCCATTCGTTGAGCGAGCCATCCCTGGCGATATCGAACGAAAGGCCGGTCGCGCGGTCATCTCCGCTGGCGAGGAACGAACGGATCATGGCCAGCGCCTCGTCCTTCGGCATTGCCAGCAGCGATGCCCGCAGGTCTTTGAGCGACTGGCGGGATTCATCGGGCGCGGTGG
>JALOUA010000307.1 GCA_025457625.1 Akkermansiaceae bacterium | reverse complement strand
CGCCGCCTGCACGCGCTTGCCGTTCAAAGTCCCTTTCCGGTGGATCTCACGCGCCACCGGCGTCGATCCCACGAACGAAATCGCCTTCACATCGGGATGTTCCAGCAACGCATCCACCGCCTCCCGCCCGCCGTGGACGATGTTCATCACCCCCGGCGGCAAACCCGCCTTTTCCAAAATTTCCGTGATGCGCTGCATCGTCAGCGGCACCTTCTCGCTCGGCTTCAGGACAAAGGTGTTGCCGCACGCGATCGCCAGCGGCCACATCCACATCGGCACGAGCGCCGGGAAATTGAACGGGCAGATGCCCGCGACCACGCCGAGCGGATGGCGGTCCGTATGGCAGTCGATCCCCCGCGCGATGTTTTCCAGGCTCTCGCCCATCAGCAGCGTCGGAATCCCGCAGGCATACTCCACCACCTCGATCCCGCGCCGCAGGTCCCCGCGCGCTTCGGACAGGGTCTTGCCGTGTTCGGTCGCGATCCCGAGGCACAGCTCCTCGAAGGCATCCTCCAGCAAAATTTTCGCGCGGAACAACACCTGCGCCCGCTCGTTGGGTGGCGTGTCCCGCCAGTCCGGGAAGGCCGCCTTCGCCGAGGCCACCGCCGCAGCCACCTCCGCCCCGCCGCACATCGGCACCGTCGCCAGCACCGAACCCCGCGAGGGATTGTAGACCGATCCGACTGCCGCAAGATCCGGCGTCAGCCACTTGCCTCCGATGTAGTTCGGGCATACGGGAATGGCGGGTGACTTTTTCATCAGCGGAGAATCAAGCGTTTTCCGTGCCATACAAGCAAATGCTTCGCCGCTTTACAATCCGCCCCACCTTGCATGCAGTCTGCTTCAAGCCGATCCCACCATGTCCGACCTCAATCCCATGCCCGATCCGAAGCGCACGGTTTCGGAATTGAAGGAACTCCGCGCGCTGACCGGCACCGAAGACGGCGCACAACGCGTCGCCTTCACGCCCGTCTGGCAAACCGCACGCGAGTGGCTGATACGGAAAATGGCCGCGCTGCCCGTCGAGACCCGCCTCGATGCCGCCGGCAACCTCTGGTTCACCCTGCCCGGCGAGTCGGACCGGGCGCTGCTCATCGGCGGCCACATCGACTCCGTTCCCAACGGCGGCTGGCTCGATGGCTGCCTCAACCTCATGGCCGGCGTCGAAATCATGCGCCGCATCTCCGCCGAATATCACGGTCGCCCGCCCGTCACCGTCCGCCTCGTCGATTGGGCGGACGAGGAGGGCGCGCGCTTCGGCAAAAGCCTGTTCGGCTCCTCCGCCTTTTCCGGCAATCTCGACATGGAGGAAGCCCGCGGACTGATAGACCGCGACGGCATTCCCTTGCCCACCGCCTTGGAAAACTGCGGCATCAGCTTCGAGCGGGTCATGGACGCGGGGGTGGAGCGGAAAAACGCCGCCGCCTATCTTGAACTCCACATCGAGCAGGGCCCCGTCCTCCTCGACCTCGGCCTCCCGCTCGCCACCGTCCTCGGCACCTGCGGCGTGGAGCGCTGGGCGATCACCTTCAATGGCCAGGCCGCCCACTCCGGCAGCACCCCCATGAACCGCCGCAAGGACGCCTTCCTCGCCGCCGCGAAAATGGCCCCGGAAATCCACCGGATCACCGACCGCCACGGCGGCGTCTGCACCATCGGCTCCTGCAAAACCGAACCCGGCATCGTCACCAGCGTCGTCGCCGAATGCCGCCTCACCCTCGACCAACGCCATCTCGACGCCACCACCCTCGCCGCGATGCTCGCCGAAGCCAAAGCCGCCAGCGAACGCTTCGCCGGGGAAGGCGGCTGCACCGTCCGCTGGGAACGCATCTGGCAGATCGCGCCGGTTCTTTTCGACAATGACCTCATCGCCTTCTGCGAGGAGGCCGTTGCCGAAACCACCGGCACCTCGCACCGCATGCCCTCCGGCCCCCTCCATGACGCCGCCGAAGTCGCCCTGGCCGGAATCCCCACCGTGATGATGTTCGTCCAGAGCCTCCACGGCATCAGCCACAACAAGATCGAGGACACGCTCGAAGCGCACATCGGGCAAAGCGTCCTCGCCATGGACCGCCTGGCGCGGAAAACAATGGAGTGGATCGCGGGCCGCTGATCAGCGGGAAAGCTCGTTGGACTGCTTCACGAAATCGTCGCCATCCCACTCGGCGTCGTTTTTCACCATGCTGGCGCGCTCCTTGGCCGCCGCGTCCTCCGCCTTGCGCGCGAGCTGCATCCTCACGAGCTCGGCGTGCGTGGTGAAATACGGCAGGCTCAGTCCTTTGAAGTCGTCGATGGTGTCGAATCCCTTGGATTCCATGAATTCCAGCAAGCCCTCGCAGAGATCCCCGGCCATCCCGTAGCCGAACTTCATCACTCCGGTGCAGACCTGCACGGTATCGCTGCCTAACAGAATGAACTGCGCCGCATCCGCTCCGGTCTCCACCCCGCCAAGCCCGGAGAGCGACCGGCCGGGAAACTCTTTTTTGATCAACTGCGCGATCTCCATCACCATCCGCAGGGCGATCGGTTTCACCGCCTTCGAGGAATAGCCGCCGGGCGTCGTGTAGCCCTCCACCGTCGGCTCCGGCCGCAGGGTTTCCAAATTCACCCCCATCACGCTGCGGATCGTGTTGATCGCGCTCACACCATGGCAACCCGCCCGCAGCGCCGCCGCCGTCGGTTCCTCGATGTGCGTCACGTTCGGCGTCATCTTCGCCCACACCGGGATTTTCGAAACGCCCGTCACCCAGCCGCACACCTCTTCGAGGATCGCCGGATCCTGGCCCATCGCCGCCCCCATCTTGCGCTCGGGCAGGCCGTGCGGACACGAGAAATTCAGCTCGAACGCATCCACGCCGGCATTCTGGCAGCGCTCGATGATCTCACACCACGCGTCCTTGTTGTATTCCTCCATCACCGAAGCGATCAGGATTCCCTCGGGATACGCGTCCTTGGCTTCCTTGAACTCATCGAGCCATGTCTCGAACTTGCGGTCGCTGATCAGCTCGATGTTTTCCCAGCCGATCACCTCCTTGCCGTCGTTCGCCATCAGCTTCGCATAACGCGGACCGACGTTGACCACCTTCGAGCAATCCAGGCTCACCGTTTTCGCGATCACGCCGCCCCAGCCTTCCTTGAAAGCGCGCTTGATCACCTTGACATTCGTCCCCGGCGGGCCGGACCCGATGACAAAGGGATTGCTGAATTTCAAGCCATCGACGGTCGTTGCGAGTGTGCTCATTGCTGATGAGGATGTTGCGATCCGGGATTCCGGCAAGCTAGAACCATGCCGAAAGCGGGAAATCAATCTCCAAATGGCAACGTGCTCGACATTCGGATCACCAGCGTGAACGGATTCGGGCAAGGCGGGCGATGGCGTCGTCCCGGCCGCGCAGACCAAAAGGATCGCGGGACCGGCGGTATATCGCTTGAGCGCGCGCATTCCGTGTTCCCTGTTGCGCTTGATCCGATCGTCCACCGTGAGGCACCTCATGGCATCGCTGCGGCGCTTAGCGCTTTGGGGGGGTGGTGGGAAGCGAAATCGCCTCTGCGCGGCGGTTCCGGGTTTTCCGGCGGCGTGAGTCCGAAGTCCTCGATTCACTGGCAGCCGGCACCCCACTACACCTTGCCGCCGAGGGCTTGCCCAACCGCGAGCAAAAGCTTGATGGTTTGTGTCTCTCGTGATTTTCGGTGACCCGCGGATGGAGTCAATGTCACCCGGAGAGGCTTGTTAGTCGGTTATGACCCTGTCGACTATCGAGGTGGCTGTGAAGTTCCGGGCATCGGCGGGTCAAGTTCCTGACTCCAAAGACATCTAACAATTCTTGGCACTTAAATCCAAGGACTGACCCGAATGGCGCTAACTTAAGGATCATTCGGGAAGAAATCAGGGCCTCATGGGGAACCAGTTGGTGTGCCGATTCGGATGTCGGCGAAGCCTGTAGAATGGAGGTTTTCATGGGGCCACATCACGAGTTTTGGTGGAGGGCTGCA
>JALOUA010000306.1 GCA_025457625.1 Akkermansiaceae bacterium | reverse complement strand
AGGGTGTCGAAGGTTCCGGTGATGACCAGCTTGCCGTTGTAGTCCGCGGCGTGGTCGCAAAGAGTGGCGATTTGAATGTCCATGTTCAGGGTTGGAATGGTGATGATGGAAAAGCCGTGTGGCTACCCGCCGCGCGACGGGGTTTGTGTGAACACTCGGCCTTGTGGCGTAAAGCCCAAATCCGCCGAACCGGCAAATCATCCGGAAAACCCGGCAAATCAAGGCTCTTGAGTGCTTTTCCCACAAGTTGTTCACAATCGCCGGACTGCGGCTTGCGCATCGCTGCCTTGCCGCAGGATGCGTCCGTCTGTCACTTGAGAATCAATCGCCCAGCCACAGGTGAACAACTTGTGGAAAGCGGCTCCGCCGTTTTCAACAACTTGGGAACATCCTCACAAGCCGTTGATTGCAAGCGCGTCCGGGATCGATCGCCCGATTGAATCCAATCGTTGAAACTTTCTTTCCCGATGGCTGCTGGATTTCGGAGTTTGTGTCTCCGGGAAACATGACACGACGGCCCATGGCGGCCCGCATGGACGCAAAAACCCGCCAGAACCGGGGGCTGGAGCAGTATTCCGCAAGTTATTCACATCGCGTTCCCGCGCCGCCGGCCCAGCCATGCATCAAGCCCTCGCCAGCGTCATCACACATTCGAGATGGCGGGTATGCGGGAACAGATCGAAGGGTTGGACGTCGGCGAGTTGGTAGCCGGACCGGGCAAGCAGTTTGAGGTCGCGCACCTGGGTGGCGGGATCGCAGGAGACGTAAACCAGCCGGGCCGGACCGAATTCCACGAGTTGCGCGATGAACTCCGGCGTGCAGCCCTTGCGCGGCGGGTCGATGACCACGGCGGTTTCGGCAGCGTTGAAACCGATCTCCGCGAAGATGTGTTCCGCGGATGCGGTGAGAAACGACGCGTTGGAAATCCCGTTGGCGGCGGCGTTCTGGCGCGCCCACTCGCAGGACGTTTCGGCAACCTCGACACCCGCCACTTTTTCGAAATGCCGCGCCAGCGTCAGCGCGAACAAGCCCGAACCGCAGTAGGCGTCCACCAGAAAACGCGCGCCCTCCGCCGACGCCATTCGTGCCACGTAATCCGTGAACAAGGGCAGGATGAACGGGTTGTTCTGGAAAAAATCCCCCGCCAGGAAGCGGAAGGTCAGGTTTCCCACCCGCTCGGTGGCGGTGGCCTTGAAGTCGGTCACCACGCCGCCGGCGGTCGCGCGGATGAGGACCGTCGAGCCGCGCTTGAAATCGTGCGGCCTCGCCCGGATGCCGGCGCGGATCCCGGGCAGCGCATCGTTGATCTCCGCCATCGCGATCTCACACTGCGGCACATCCACCAATTGCGAGCGCCGGCCGTGAGCCAGAAACCCGATCCCGCCGATCACCCCGTCGCGCGGTTTGTCAAAATGCGGCGTGATCTTCGAGCGGTAGTGCCACGTCTGTTCCGTGGTCAGGCAGCGGTTCACCGGAAATCCGATGCCCGCCATGTGCTGCATCAACTCGCCGACCTGGCGCGTCTTCCAGTCGAGTTGTTTGTCATAGTCCAGGTGTTGGTATTGGCAGCCGCCACACTCGCCGAACAAGGGACAACGCGGTGCCACGCGGTCCGGCGATGGCGTGAGGACTTCCATCAAATCGGCGTGCGAGCAGTTCTTGTCGTTGCGGTGGACCCGCGCGCGCACTTTCTCGTCCGGCAGCGCGAAGGGCACGAACACCACCCAGCCGTCCACGCGGCCCACGCCCGCGCCGAGATTGGTCAGCGCGTCGATCCGCAGCTCGATCTCCTGATGATAATCAAACGGAATCGGGACGAATTTTTTCGGAGGGCGCACGTGCATGGCGGGAAGCGGAGATTGCAAGCCTGCCCGGCCTGCGGCAAATGATTTTCACTGGCCGAGCATGGCCGAGAGCCGCCTTTCCAGAAGTGCGGTGAGTTCGAGCGACCCGCCCTTGGCGGGGATTTCCGCGCGCTCGAGCAAATCGCTCACGGCGATGGGTTCGCCCGCCTTTACGCTCACGCTGCGGTCCACCGGATAGACGGGAAAACCTAACAGATCCTCCTCCAGTTTCATGATCATCTCCGCCCGGCGGTCCGTCGCGGGGTCCGCGGTGAGGTAGTCGCCGATGTAGCTGTGCGCCTGCAGGGCGGTGAAAACCCGGTCCAGATCATCTAACAAAATTTCGCGCTGCGCCGCATCGGGCGGGTCCTGCGTGTCGAGCAGCCGCCGCCGGATGCGGTAGCGCAGCGCCCGCACGCGCTCGGGCGGCGTGCTGGCCTTTCCGTCACGCGGGTAGCGGGTTTCCACTTCCGTGAGCAAGTCCCCGCACAGGCTCGACAGCCGCTCCTGGATCTCGCCACCGCCGGCGCGCCCCAGATACTCGGTTTCCTTGAGTGCCAGCACGCCGGCCGCAAGGCGCAGGATGCGTTCGTCGGTCTCCCGCCCCGGACGCGGTATCCAGCCGATGCGGTCCTCCAGGCGGGACAAGCGCTCGCGGAAGGTTTCCTCCACACCGGCATCATGGAAAAACCGCATCGCCACCGGCACCAGAAACGCCCTGCGTCCGGCGGGCAGGCGGGCTGCGGCCTTGAGCAGGATCGAGGCCACTCCCTCGTTGAGCGGATCGAGCCGCCGGTGGTGGTGATAGATTTCACCCTCGGGGAAAACCACCAGCGGATCCCCGCCTTTCTCTAACAGCGAGATGGCCGTCTTGATCGCGGACAAATCCGGGCCGTCGCGATCCACCGAGAACACGCCCATCGCCTGCAGGGCCCATCCCGCGAGCGGGCTCACCTCGAAGATTTCCCGCGCCCCCATGAAGAACGGCCGCATGCCGTGCCGCCCGCAGAGTTCCATCAACACATGCGGGTCCGAATGATCGGAGTGGTTGGGCGCGAGCAGCACCGCATGTCCGGCCGCGCAGCGGGCGGCCACCTCCGCCATGCCCTCGGCCCGGATGCGGGTGACGCGGTACTTGCGCTCCAGATGGATCCGCCGGTTGATCCACATGCCCGCGGGCCGGACCCACAGACGATCGACCGGCGGGCGGAAGCGGTAGGGCAAATCGTTGCGGAGCCGTCGCATGAACTTTTGTGCCACCGGAACCACCGGCTGCGAAAGCGAAAAACCTTCGCGCGCACGCCGAATCAAAGCGGCGGGCCACGGTTTATTTTGATGAAACGCCGGCCTCCGCGGCGTATGAACGGGACATGAAAGCGATTCCCGTAATCCTGACCGCCTCTCTGATCCTCGCCCTGCCGTCTGCCGCCGCGGAGAAACTCAAGGCACTCATCGTCGATGGACAGAACAACCACGCCGTCTGGCCGAAGTCCACGGTGATGATGAAACAATACCTCGAAGCAAGCGGCTTGTTTGACGTCGATGTCGGGCGCACGCGCTTCATCTCCAATTACAAGCGCGAGGAAAGCTGGCTGCCGCACGCCGGTGCCGGTGAGAAGGAGGGAACCGAAAAACCCGTGCCCGATCCGGATTTCTCACCCGATTTCAGCAAGTATGACATCGTGGTCAGCAACTTCGGTTTCGGCGCGGCGGATTGGCCGGAGCAAACACGCAGGAACCTCGAGAACTACATGAAGAACGGCGGCGGACTCGTCGTCGTGCACGCCGCCAACAACGCCTGGGGGGACTGGCCGGAATTCAACAGGATGATCGGACTCGGCGGCTGGGGCGGCCGCAATGAAAAATCCGGCCCTTATGTCTACTACGATGCGGAGGGCAATGTCGTCCGCAAGCATGAACCCGGCAAATGCGGCCATCACGGACCGCAGAACGAGTTCCTCATCACCATGCGTGACAAGACCCACCCGATCACCCGAGGGCTGCCCGACTTCTGGATGCACAGCAAGGACGAGTGCTACAGCCTGCTGCGCGGCCCGGCCGAAAACATGACCATCCTCGCCACCGCCGCCGACACCCCGGAACTCAGGAAACAAGGACGCAATGAACCGATGCTGATGGTCATCGACTACGGCAAAGGC
>JALOUA010000305.1 GCA_025457625.1 Akkermansiaceae bacterium | reverse complement strand
CCAGCGTCCCGTGTTCGCCACACCATCCTTCGATGTAGGACCAGTCGAGCGACTTCCCCTGCACCTGCATGACCGCCACCACATCCTCATAATCCTTGGGGCGCCTGGCCCCATGGCTCCACCTGAGTTTCTGGACGATCACGTCCTCTGCAGACGGCAGGAAAACCTGCGTGCCGGGAAAAATTTCAACCCGTCGCCTGCGCTCGAAACTCGACCGATCATGGGGATCCTCACTGAGCCGGAACAACTCGATCTGAAACAAACTATCTTTCACACGCAGCAATTCCCGGCGCGTGGATGTCACCATTTCGAAACTCATTTGATCCTCCAATTCAATGCCCTCAGGCAGGATCGCCGGCAGTCTTGACCATTCGGCTGATGGCAGATGGACCACTACATCCGCATCCTTGGTCAATCGCGGAATACCATAAAAATTCGATGAATAAGAACCCACAATCATGTAGGGGATCCCGGCACGATCGAAAGCCTCGATCAGCATCAAGAGCGAGTCCGTCCCGTTCATGGCCCGGGACGTTTTGTTAGATTCAGTTGCAAGAGCAGTTTTTTCCGGCGCTCCGATTCTGAAGACTCGGGAAAACGGTTCGCAATTCCTGCAAGAGTCCATTGACATGCCTCTTCGAAAAGCTCTGCGCCCGCCCGGAATTTCATCTCCGGGGAAAGCATCCGCGCCTGCCGCACCTTGGCCAGGGCGGCGAAGCGGGCGTCGCTGGCAATCCGTTCGTCCATGGCCGGAAACTACACAAGCGCCCGTCGCTTGGCCAGAATTTGCTTCATCATGGCAGGCCCCGCCGCCATCGGCATCGGCCTTGCATCGGGCGCGGGAAACCATTACCCAGCGGCCTTGAGCCGTCCCACCGAAAGATCCGCGAAATCCCTGCAATGGCGGCTGGAGTGCCTCGGCCACTCGCTCATCGAGGGACTGGCGGCACTGCTTCCCCGGCGGCTGGTTTTCCATCTGGGCGCGCGGCTCGGCGGGCTGGCATGGCACTTCATGCCCCAGCGCCGGCGCATCGTCATGCGCAATCTGCGCATCCTTTTCGCCGGAGAGAAAAACCTCGCGGAAATCCGGCGGCTCGCCCGCCAAACCTTCCGCCGCAGCGGCGCGAACCTGCTGTCCGCCGCACGCACCGCCAGGCTCGCACCGCACCAACTCGGCGAGGTCATCCACATCGAAAACCTCGGCCTGCTCGAAGACGCCATCGCCAAAGGCAAGGGCGTCGTCCTCCTGCTCGCCCACATGGGCAACTGGGAAATCCTCAGCCGCATCATCCATTTGTTCCCGCCGGGCTCGAAATGCGGCGCCTTCTACCGCCCGCTCAACAACCCGCTGCTCGACGCCCGCGTGCTTGCCCGCCGCCAGGCCGATGGCACCCGCATGTTTTCCAAACGCGATCCCTTCCACCAGGTCACCGGCTTCCTGCGCGACGGCGGCATCGTCGGCATCCTCGCCGACCAGCGCGTCGGCATGCAGGGCGAGGTGGTGTCGTTTTTCGGCCGCCTCACCCGTGCCAGCCCGCTGCCCAGCCTGCTGGTCCGCCGCGCGAAATCCGAGGTGCTCGCACTCTCACTCAGGGCGGTGGAGCCGGGCAAATGGCAGGCGGTTTTCATGCCCGTCGAAAAACCGCACACCACGCCCCACTGCATGGTCGCGCTGGAAAACGCCATGAAAGCCGGCCCCGCCGATGTCTTCTGGCTGCAGGAACGATGGAAAGTCTATGCCGGAATCCATGTTTCCTTCCATCAATGGCTGGATGGCGCGACGGCGCCCGGCCGCAAGCCCCACCGGGCCATCCTCTGGCACATCGGCGCTCCGCCCGACTGGCGCCTGCCTGAGGACTGGCGCCACCCGGACCTGTCCTATGAGGTGGCGATCGCTCCCGAATTCGACACCGCCGACTGGCTCGGCGACGAGATGCGCCTTTTCGTGCCCGTCATCGCGCGCGATCCATCCGTGGGCGAACTGCGGCGGCACCTGCGCGCCCGTGAGTTCAATCAAGCACTGCCGGTTGATTTCATCCTCGCCCCCGCTCCCACCGCCGCATTGATCGAGGCTGCGAAACGCGAGGCCATCCCCCTCATCCACCTGCCATGAAAGTCCTCCAGATCCTGCCCGAACTGAATGCCGGCGGCGTCGAACGTGGCACGCTGGAAATCGCCGGCCACCTCACGCGCCACGGCCACCAGGCGCTGGTGGTTTCAAACGGCGGACGCATGGTGGCCGCACTCGGCGAACTTGGCGCGCGCCACATCGCGCTGCCCGTCCACCGCAAGAGCCTTGCAAGCCTGCTGCAAGTCCGGCCCCTGCGCCGCCTGCTGGAAAAAGAACGGCCGGACATCCTGCACATTCGCTCGCGCGTCCCCGGCTGGCTCGCCTGGCTCGCCTGGCGCGGCATGGACCCCGCCAGCCGCCCGCGGCTGGTGTCCACCGTCCACGGCTTCTACTCGGTGAACCGCTACTCGGCCATCATGACCGCCGGCGAGCGCGTCATCGCCGTTTCCAACAGCATCCGCCGCCACATCCTGGAAAATTACCCGGCCACCCGCCCGGAAAGCATCCGCGTGATCCCGCGCGGCATACAACTGGAATCCTACCATCCCGGTGGCCGGCCGCCTGCCGACTGGCTCGCCGGCTGGCACTCGCAACACCCGCAACTCGCGGGGAAAAAACTCCTGCTGCTGCCCGGCCGCATCACCCGCCTCAAAGGCCACGAGGATTTTTTCCGCCTCATCGCCGCGCTCAAGCAACAAGGCATTCCCGCCCACGGCCTGGTCGCCGGCGACACCCATCCCAAAAAACGCGCCTACCTCGCCGATCTCCACCGCCTCGTGGACCAGCTCGGACTCGCTTCCGACATCACCTTCCTCGGCCATCGCTCAGACCTCCGCGAAATCATGACCCTCAGCGACGCGGTCTGCGCCCTCTCCCAGCAACCCGAGTCTTTCGGCCGCACCGTGCTCGAAGCCCTCGCCCTCGGCAAACCCGTCATCGGCTACGATTGCGGCGGCGTGGGCGAACTGTTGGAGGAATTTTTCCCCTGCGGAAAAGCACCGCTTGGCGACATCCCGCGTATCATCGATGCGGCCGCATCCGTCATCCGCGACCAACCGCTGCCCGCCCCCATCGGCGAGCCATACACCCTGGAGTGCATGTGCCGGGCCACGCTCGCCCTGTATCAAGAGCTGCTTGCCAGCCCGCGCTGAGATTGTGCTTACTTTCCCGCGCCTGTTTTGCGACTTCTAGCCCGTCCTCATGAATTCCATCGCCATCATCGGTCTCGGCTACGTCGGCCTGCCGCTCGCCCTGCAGTTCGCCGGCCGCGGTGTCCGCGTGCTCGGCCTCGACATCGATCCGGCCAAAACCGAAGCCCTCAACGCCGGCCGCAGCTACATCGCGCATGTTCCCTCACAGGACGTCGCCGCCCGGCGCCAGGACGGTTTGCTCGAGGCCTCCACCGACTTTTCCCGCATCGCGGAATGCGGCGCGGCCATCCTCTGCGTGCCCACCCCGCTCAACCACCACCGCGAGCCGGACCTCAGCTACGTGCTCAAAACCGGCGAGTCCATCGCGCCTCACCTGCGCAAGGGCACGCTCGTCGTGCTCGAATCCACCACCTACCCCGGCACCACCGATACCGAACTGCGCGAGGTGCTGGAAAGCGGCTCCGGCATGCAGGCCGGCGTGGATTTCAACCTCGCCTTCTCGCCCGAACGCGAGGACCCCGGCAATCCCGACAGCAAGGTCGCCTCCATCCCCAAGGTCGTCGGCGGCTTCACGCCCGATTGCCTTGAGAAGGCCATCGCGCTCTATCAGAAGGCGATCACCACCGTCGTTCCGGTTTCCTCCTGCCGCGCCGCCGAGGCCACCAAACTGCTCGAAAACATCTTCCGCTCCGTCAACATCGCCCTGGTCAACGAACTCAAGCTCGTCTATGGCGCGATGGGCATCGACATCTGGGAAGTCATCGAGGCGGCCAAGACCAAGCCCTTCGGCTTCATGCC
>JALOUA010000052.1 GCA_025457625.1 Akkermansiaceae bacterium | reverse complement strand
ACCCGGACTTCGATGACGTCGAAGCGCCATGGCAGGTTGCGGGTGCCGAGTTGCTTGAGCCAGGCGTTGGCGCCGCGTTCGATGAGCGCCTGTTTGGGTTGGTCCACGGCGTCGAGCGGGCGGATTTTGGCGCGGATGTGGCGGGTTTTCACCTCCACGAAGAGCAGGAGCTTTCCGTCGCGGGCGATGATGTCCACCTCGCCGCCGCGCGGGGCCTTGAAATTCCGCGCGAGGATCCGGCAGCCTTTGGAGCGCAGGAAATCGGCGGCGACCTTTTCGCCGAAATCTCCCGTCCATATCCGGTCGCGTGGCGTGCCGTCAGGTGCCGTCAAGCGGCAGGGCGAGTTGAGCCACCGGCTGAAACGAGCGACGATGATGGCGGCAAGGGCCGTGAATCCGTAGCGCTTCAAGATGCTCCTTGGTGCCATATCCCTGATGCCGGGCAAAGCCGAATTGCGGAAACTCGCGGTCGATTTCCCGCATCAGGCGGTCGCGCGTGACTTTGGCGATGATGCTGGCCGCCGCGATCGAGAGCGAGAGGCCGTCGCCCTTGACGATGGCGTCATGCGGCACCGGGAAGGCGCGCAGCGGCAGGCCGTCGATCAGGCAATGATCGGGCGGGGGATCGATGGCCTCGACCGCCCGGCGCATCGCGAGGTGGGTGGCGCGCAGGATGTTGAGGCGGTCGATTTCCAGGCAATCGGCGATGGCCACCGCCCAGACGACCTCCGGATTACCGGTGAGTTTCTGATAGAGCGCCTCCCGTCGTGCGGCGGTGATTTTTTTCGAATCATCGAGGCCGGGGCAGGAAAAGCCGCGCGGCAGGATGACGGCGGCGGCGGCCACCGGTCCGGCCAGTGGTCCGCGACCGGCCTCATCCACGCCTGCGACGCGCTGCCGGCCGCGGGAGTGGAGTGAGGATTCGCGGGTCAGATCGGGCACGCCTCAGAAACTATTCATCCGCTCGCGCATGGCGAGCTGGGAATGGTTTTTGGTGGCGAAGATCTGGGTGGCGAAGACCATGCCGTCGGAATCCACGACGACGCCGACGCCGCTGTGGGTCCAGTTTTCCTTCATGTTGTAGTGGTGGTCCTTCGAGTTGCGCCAGAGTTCGAGCAGCACGCCGGGAGCCGCCTGCCCGGGGTAGTTGGCGGCGGCCACGTTTTCGCTCACGCTGAGCATGCCCAGAGTCTGGCGGGCGGCCATGGCGCGGCCCTCGAAACCGTAGTGGCTGACGTTTTTCCCGTAGATCGAGAACTTGCCGCGGTTTTGCCGCAGGTATTCGCTATGGGATTGGGCGAGGCGGTCCAGTCCGGCATGACGTTGGCACTCCCTCAGGCCCTGGCTGCGGCGGTAGGAGTTCACCTCGTCGAAAACGCGGTCGGACATCGAGTTTCCGCTGCGGCGGATCGTCGGGGCCTCGGGGTTCAGGGATGCCGAAACCGGCATGCGGGCGGAATCGGACTGGTTTGCGCATGACGACAATGCGGCAGCGCAAAGCAGCCCGAACAATCGGGTGCAATGTGGTGTTTTCATGGGGACAGCGCCTGTAGCTATCCTGAAATTTTACCTGATTGTAAAGAAATTTTAAAATTCTGGATAAATTTTTAGATTTTCTTAAACTTCGGCATGCGCGCGGGTAGGAATTCGAATTCGACAGCGGAGGCCGGCTTGGTTTCCCTGCGACAAGTCTCCCAGCAAAGCGCACGCCCATGAAAGCCGACCAAATCGCCGTCCAACTCTACACGCTACGGGATCATTTGAAGAACGTGCCGGAATTCGCGGAAACCTGCCGCAAGGTCGCCGCGATCGGCTACCGCGCCGTGGAGGTGGCCGGCGTGGATCATGCCGTGGTTCCGCCCGCCGAGATCCGGCGCATTTGTGCGGATCTCGGCCTGGCCATTTGCGCCACCCATCAAGCGGGCGATGCCATCCTCAACGAAACCGCCGCGGTGATCGACACGGCCGGCGCGATGGGTGCGGATCTCGTGGTTTATCCCTGGCCCGGGGACCTCGACTTCACGAGCGAGGCGGCGGTGGCGGACTTGATCGCGAAACTCGACGCCGCCGGTGCCGCCATGGCCGCCGCAGGCATGAGACTCGCCTATCACAACCACCAGCACGAGTTCCGCAAACTCGGCGGACGCCTGATCCTCGAGCGCATCTATCAGGAAATCCCGCCTGCCCGCCTGTCGGCCGAGATCGACACGTATTGGGTGCAATACGGCGGCGGCGATCCGGTGGCGTGGTGCCGCAGGCTTGCCGGACGCCTGCCGGTCATCCACCTCAAGGACTACCGCGTGAACGACGACAACAGCGTGGGTTTCTGCGAGGTCGGCCATGGCAATCTCGACATGCCCGCCATCATCGACGAGGCCGGGCGCGCCGGCTGCCGCTGGTTCTGCGTCGAACAGGACACCTGTCCCGGCGATCCTTTTGATTCGATCCGGCTGAGTTTTGAATACCTTGCCGGAAGATGCGTGAAATAAACGCAAACAGCCGCGAATGCATTTCAATCCATACAACCTGCTGGCCGGATTCGTCTTCGGCACCCTCGGCTGGGGGGCGTTTTCCTATGGCCGCAAGCTGGAGTTGTGGCAGCCGCGCGCCATCGGCCTGGCGCTGATGCTTTACCCGTATTTCACCGACAACAGTTGGTTGTTATGGGGGGCCGGCGCGGGCTTGCTGGTGCTGTTGGGGTTTTACCATCACGAGTGAAAGCTCCGGTTTTCCCTTGGCATGGCGCGGGTTTTGCCGCGTAGTCTGCCGCCGCCCATGCCCACTGAAGCGATTCTATCCACCGCCCGGCAGTTCCTCGGAGTGGACCCGACCGTGCCGATCACCCTGGAGCCGATCAAACGCGGCGCGTCCGGCCGGACGATCGT
Organism: Akkermansiaceae bacterium; assembly: GCA_025457625.1. Lineage (GTDB taxonomy): Bacteria > Verrucomicrobiota > Verrucomicrobiia > Verrucomicrobiales > Akkermansiaceae > Luteolibacter. The sequence goes on along the minus strand of JALOUA010000052.1, from coordinate 10,764 downwards.
GCGGGTGAAATCGCCGGTGCACGAGACGTTCATCGGCATCCACTGGACGGAGGAGCGTGAGGACAACGAACAGTTCATCCCGGTCGGGAATTTCCTGCGGCAGGCGAAACTGCGCGTGCCGGAAATCATCCACGAGCGCGCGCGCTACCGCGTGGCGCTGGTGGAGGACCTCGGCGACGTCGATCTGCTCTCGCTCAAGGACCGGCCGTTTGCGGAACGGCTGCCGCTCTACCGCTCGGCCTTCGAGCAGGTGGACAAATTGTTTTATGCGAAGACCCCGAAGGATTTCCATCTGATGCCGCCATTCGACGCGGCCTTGTATCGCGGGGAACAGGAATATTTTTTCGAATATCTGGTGGAGGGATTTCTCGGCTTGGATGCCACGGCCCTGCGGAAAAACCCGGTGTTTTCCGAAACGGCGGAGAAACTCGGCACCGTGGCGAGGCATCTGGTTCACCGCGATTTCCAATCGCAGAACCTCATGATCAAGGACGGCAGGGTGTGGCTGATCGACTTCCAGGGCCTGCGTCGCGGGCGCCAGGAATACGATCTCGCATCGCTCGTTTTCGATCCCTACATGGACCACACGGCGGATCAGCGCGAGGCCTTGCTGGAGTTGTGGGAGGACATCGCCGACGAGCGGCCGGAGCCCACCTTGTTCCGCCAGTGCGCGGCCCAGCGGCTGATGCAGGCGCTGGGTGCCTATGGCAACATCGTGATCAACCGCGGTGATGATTGGTACCGCCCGCACATCGCCACCGCCGCGCGGCTGTTAGGTGAGGTGACGGCCGGCACGCCGCTTGAATCCCCGCTCGCGCCGGTGCTTGCGGCCATCCGCTGATCCCGCCGTGTCCGGCCTCATCCATCCCCGGTTGCGCCTGCCGCTGTGCGCGGCGCTCGCCGCCCTCGCCGCATGGCTGCTGGTGCCGGGAAGCGCGATCGACCGCGCGCTATTCGGTCTGGTGGCCCGCAGCCGGGCCAATCCACCGTTTTTCATTACTGGCGACGGCAGTTTCCAAAAACCATGGCAGTTGCGGACTTTCGCGTCGGTCCAGCGCCCGGATACCGGCAGCGCGCCGCTGATCGTCTCACTGGGTGATGATGCCGGGGCGTTCTTCCAGAGTTCGCCGCCCTCGCCGATCGACATGGCGGTCATTCTATCAAATTTCCAGCGCCTCGGTGCGACCAAGGCGGCCACTGCCGCGGTGCTGGCGTGGGATGCGCCGGACCCGATCGGCCTGGCCGCGCTCGATAAGGTGCTGGGGCGCTTCGACTCGCTGGTGATGGCGGCTCCGCTGACGCGTGGCGCAGCGGCCGAACCGTTGCCGGAGGCGTTTCGCAACGCGTCGCTGCCCATCTCCCATGTCCGTGGCGAAATCACCGCGCTGCCGGTGGTGAACCGCATCCCGCTGACCGGCGTGATTCTGGGCCGGGAAAACACGCGGGCCGGTTTCCAATCGCTTGATTTCGAGGCCGCGTCGCGCTTTCCGCCGCTGCTGGCGCGCTGGGAGGACCGTGTCGTGTTCGCCTTCCCGCTGCTGGTGGCGCTGCAGCGGTTCGACATGCCGCTGGAAGGCATGGAGATCCGCCCGGGGGAATTCCTCAGACTATGGCCGCAGGGGCCGGTCGTGCCGCTCGACCGCTTCGGCAGGATGACAGCCGAGCCGGGAAACCTGTCGCCTTATGCGGAAATTTCCGCCGAGCTGCTCATCGACGGCGGCGACGAATTGTTTCCGAAACAGGCGCCCCAGCCGGTGATCCTGCGCGACGACCGCAGTGCGGCGGAGCCTGCGACCAGGCGTTTCTCCGCGGAACTTCCGGCCACCATTGCCGCGATCGCCTCCGACACCAGCCTGGTGCCGGCGCGGAGCTTCGCCCGGTTCACATTATGCCAGGAAATCGTCCTGCTCGCGGTGTGGATCGCGGGCATCGCACTGGTTTCGCGGTTGGCGGCCTACGCGCGGCAGATCACCTACAGCGCGCTCGCCGCGTTTGCCATCGGGGCTCATTTCATCGCCGCCTCCCAGGGCGTCTGGCTGCCGGCATTGGCGGCGCTCGCCGCGGTCGTCGTTGCCTTCGTGGTTTCGCGCATCCGCTGGATGAGGGTGGGGTTGACTTGAGGCACTGGCCGCTGGTTTCATAGTGCCAGAATGAGGCGAAATTCCGCAAACACATCGCAAACCGCACGGGAGCGCGCGGCCTTGTCAGGCCCTCAGTTTCCGCTTGCCCTGCTGCGCGCCTCCGGGATCGCGGACGCGGAGATCGCGACTCTGTTTGACGATGGAACCCTCGTCGCCGCCAACCGGCCCGCCCACGTGCGTTTTGCCCGACCCGCCATGGCGAAACGGATCGCCGCCGCCATTCCATGGTCCCGCGCCCGCGACCACCATCTCGTCCTCGGTGAAGCCGCCATGCAGCAACGTTTGCCCGGTGAAACCGTCGCCGCACATTTCGAGGCAGCCCATCGCTTCGATCTTGCCCGCAGCCAGTGGCTCAAGGCCGGTGAAATCGCCTGCGCGGCGGGTGACTATCGGCGGGCGCTGCAACACATCGACCGCTGCCTCGCCATCTGGCCATGGGACGAGGCTCCTGACGACCGCGTCCGTGTACTACGCGAGATGGCCCGCTGTGCCGACAACGCCCGGCAGCCCGACTCCGCCCGCAAGGCGTGGGAGGAACTGGCCCATCATGCTCGGGAATCGGGTCGCGCCCCGTTGCGCGCCGAGGCCTTGCAGCAACTCGCACGGCTTTCCACCGATCCAGCGAAAACCCAGTCATTACTCGCAGAGGTCGCCGATTTCGCCGCGCGGGAACTCCAGCCCGAAGAGGCTTTTCGCCACGGCATCGCGCATTTGGATCACCTCATCAACCGCGTCCGGATCTCCTCCGCCAAACAAGCATTGGTTTCCATCGAGCAGGCGGCGCAAGCCTCGGGAAACCCTGCGCTCATTTCGGAAATGCTCGGCTGGAAAGGACTCGTTGCCGCGATGGCCGGCGATGCCGAAGAAGCGTCGCAACTCGTCGAGGAAGCATTGCGTCTCGCCATCGAACACGAGCTGCCGGAGCAAACCGCCATCGCATACAAACGCCGGGCCAACATCGCCGACTACGCCGGACGATACTCGCTCGAAAAACAATCGCATGACATCGCGATCCGCTATTGCCGTGAAACCGGAACCGGCAGCGAAGTCGTCTGCATGAGTTGCATGTCCTACGCCTGCTTCCGCACCGGTGACTGGAAGGAGGCGGTCGGCACCGCGCGCGAGGTTCTATCAGATCCGGATCTGCCAGGTGGTTTGAAAGGCATTGTTTTTAGCGTGCTCGGCATGGTCGGTGCCTTCCGCGGGGATCGCGGTGCGCAACACCATCTTGAGATGTCCCTGCAACTCCAGCGTGCCGAAGCCATGACCGGCATGGAGTTTCTCAGCTTGTGGGCGCTCGGCTTCTGGCACGCCTCCCACGGAGATGCGCAGAAAGCATCCGCCTCCTACGACGAGATCCGCAGCTTGTGGCGCGAAACCGACGACCTTCACGATGCCATACCCGGTCTGCTTTTCGCCGGCGCGCATTACGCCGACCATGGCATGGCCGCTCAACTTGCCGATTGCATCGACATTCTCCACCGCATCCGTTCCCGCAATGATCTGCCCGAGTGCCGCGCCGCTCTGCGAGCACTGGACGCGGAGCAGGCCCGGTTGGAGGGGGATGCCGCACAGTGCGAGTCTGCCCTGATCGAGGCCGCCGGCCTTGAGGCCAAGGCAGGGCTCCCACTGGAACAATTGTGGATTGAATGCCGCCGGACCTCTGGCGATCGATGCGAGGCCGTGGCACTCGCCGCCCGACTCGGCGCGCGTCCGCTCATGGCTTTGCTCAAGGCAGACGGCGGCAACGATCTAACACCCCGGCAGTCCGAGGTTCTCGGATACCTCGCAGCCGGCTTGACCAGCAAGGAAATCGGCGACCGCATGGGCCTGAGCACGCGCACCGTGGAGATGCACGTGGGCCGCCTGTTGCGGCGCATGAACTGCCGGACGCGGCCCGAGGCCGTGGCTCTCGCCCAGTCGCGCGGTTGGCTGCGCCTACCGTAGTGCGCCGCCGCAGATACCGTAATTCCTCCATCTATCCGCGCCGCGGATTCCGAGCCATCCTGCATGCACATCAACCCCATACCACCATGTGCATTGCCTGCGACACCAAAACACTCCATGCCGAATCATCCGATGAATTCGGCGAACGCTACATTCAAATCCTCAACCATGGCGCGCTTGCCGTCATGATCTCCATCGGCCACCGCAGCGGTCTCTTCGCCGCGATGCGCCGGACCGGTCCGGCAACCAGCCAGGGAATCGCCGAAGCCGCCGGGCTCAACGAACGCTACGTTCGCGAATGGCTCGGTGCCATGATCTGCGGCGGCATCGCCACCTGCGATGAAACCGGCAGCGTCTTCTCGCTGATCCCCGCCGCTTCTTCCGCACTGACGGGCAGCGATGGCGCGGAAAACCTCGCCTACCTCGCCCAATACGTCGCCATGATGGGCTCGGTCGAGGACAAGGTGATCCGCTGCTTTCACAACGGTGGCGGCGTGCCCTATTCCGAGTTTCCGCGCTTCCACGAGGTCATGGCCCAGGATAGCGCGCAAACCGTGGTCGGCGCGTTGTTTGACCACATCCTGCCGCTGGTTCCCGGCCTGTCGCTCGCACTTCACAACGGCATCGACGTGCTTGATGTCGGCTGCGGTTGCGGCAAGGCGTTGCTCGCCCTTGCGGAAAGATTCCCTAACAGCCGATTCACCGGCTGGGATCTCAGCACGGAGGCCACCCGTGCCGCCGCCGCCGAGGCCGGATCGCTCGGTCTGACAAACGTGCGCTTCGAAGCACGCGATCTGACGGATTTTCACCATAGCGCTCCGCCGGCGGCCTTCGACCTGATCACCGCCTTCGACGCCATCCACGACCAGGCGCGCCCGGACCACGTGCTGGCCGGCATCCGCCGCGCGCTCCGGCCGGACGGCTTGTTCCTGATGCAGGACATCGGCGCGTCGAGCAACGTCGCGGAAAACACCGGGCATCTGATCGGCACGCTGCTCTACAGCCTCTCATGCACCCACTGCATGACCGTTTCGCTAGCCCAGGGCGGCCTCGGCGTTGGCGCGATGTGGGGCGAAACAATGACCCGCGAGTTCCTCAACAACGCCGGCTTCCGACAGATCGAACGCCACACGCTGCCTCACGACATCCAGAACTACTACTATCTCGTCAAACCATGAAACCCCTCAACAAAATCGCCATCATCGTCCGTGAAGACGCCTTCGACCGGATCCTCACCCCGCTCACCTTCGCCTTCCTCGAAGCCCGCAAGGGCGTGGAGGTGGACTTGCTCTTCACGCTGTGGGCGGTGCGCCTGCTCACCGCTTCAGGCCTCGAATCCGCCGCGATGAGCCCCGGCCACGCCGATGAGGAGCAATGGCTGCTCGAGCGCCTGCAGCGCGATGGCGAACCGACCGACCTGCGCGACTTTTTCGCCGCGTTGAAGCAGACCGGCAAGGTGCGGCTCCATGGCTGCAAATACGCCGCGATGACCTTCGATGTGACGGAAGCGGACCTCATTGCCGAAGCCGAGGGCATCGTCGATCCGGGTTGGTTCCTGCGCGAAAAGTGCCTGAATGCGGATCACTGCCAGTATTTCTGATCATGAATACGCCGCGCGTCCGGGTAACAAATCGGTTGGCCGGATGCGAATTTCCGTTCAGTTTTCCGCCATGCACTCGTCCGGGCCGCTTTCATCGAAACTCTTCGCCGTCGCCAAAACCCTCATTCCCGGCGGGGTGAACTCGCCGGTGCGCGCCTTCCGCAATGTCGGCGGCGAACCGTTCTTCGTGCGCAAGGCCCACGGCAGCCGCATCGAGGACATCGATGGCAAAACCTACATCGACTACATCGGCTCATGGGGGCCCAACATTCTCGGCCACGCGCCGGTGGTCATCACCAACACCATCCATGAAGTCGCCAAGAGCGGCATTTCCTTCGGCATCCCGAATCCCTTCGAGGTGGAAATGGCCCGCACGATCACCGAATGGGTGCCGTCCGTCGAAAAGGTGCGCATGTGCAACTCCGGCACCGAGGCCACGATGTCCGCCATCCGGCTCGCGCGCGGTTTCACCCAGCGCGACCTCATCGTGAAGTTCGACGGCTGTTATCACGGCCACAGCGATTCCCTGTTAGTCGCCGCCGGTTCCGGCGCGCTCACCCACGGCGAGCCGGATTCCGCCGGCGTGCCCAAAGCCTTCGCGGAGAAAACCCTGGTGCTGCCCTACAACGACCCGGAAGCGCTGGAGAAACTCTTCGCCGCCCGTGGCGAGGAAATCGCCGCCATCATCGTGGAATCTTATCCCGCCAACGCGGGACTCGTGTTTCCGAAACCCGGCTATCTCAACCTGCTTTCCTCGATCACCAAAAAACACGGCGCATTGCTCATCTTCGACGAAGTCATGACCGGTTTCCGCCTCGGCAGGGCCGGCGTGCAGGGCTTGGAAAATCTAACACCCGATCTCAGCTGCTTCGGCAAGGTGATCGGCGGCGGCTTGCCGGTCGGCGCCTTCGGCGGCCGTGCCGACGTGATGGACATGCTCGCGCCCGTCGGCCCGGTCTATCAGGCGGGCACGCTTTCCGGCAACCCGCTCGCCATGGCCGCCGGACTCGCCCAGCTCCGCGAATTGGAAAAACCGTCCGGCTTTCCCCGCCTCGACCAGCTCGGCGCGCACTTCGAAGCCGGCCTGCGCGCGCTTCTAACCGTAAAAGGCGTGCCGCACCGCCTCAACCGCGTGGGTTCGATGTTTTGCCTGTTCTTCACCGACCGCGAGATCGTCAATGTCTCGGATGTGATGAAACAGGATCTGGAGTTCTTCAAAAAGTTCTTCTGGGGCTGTCTCGACAAAGGCATCTACCTCGCGCCGAGTCCCTACGAAACCGGCTTCATCTCGCTCGCCCACACCGAGGCGGATCTGGATGACACGCTCACGGTGTTTGAAGAGGTGTTGTCAGGGATTTGAAGGATGCAGGCGCGGTCGTGAGACCGCAGACTTCGGCCAAACGGCGTCCAGCCCGCCTTGCTCTCACGAGCAAGCCTACGTTCCCCCATCTCGCTCTCATGACCGCACCTGCAATCATCCTTCCACTGCCGCTCGAATCCGCTCGCTCACCTCATCGAGCGGCGCGTTGGAGTCGATCACGCGGACGAACGGCTCGTCCTTGAGCGATAGGAAAATCTCGCGGCAGAGCGTGAGGCTCTCGTGTTTTTCAAACTCGTTGGTCGAATCCCCGCGGTGGCCGATGCGGTCGTGGGCGGTGTCCACATCGAGATCAAGAATCAGCAGCAGGTCCGGCACCGGCGCGAAGGCCTCGTTCATGCGGCGGATTTCCGCCGGATCGAAACCGCGCGCGCCTTGATAGGCCATGGTCGAGAAATAATAACGGTCGAGGATGACGACTTTTCCGGCAGCCAGCGCGGGCGCGATTTTCTCCTCCACATGCTGGCGGCGGTCGTTGAGGAAATACTGCAGTTCGTCCTGCGGTGAGAGCCTGCCGGTGGCGGCGGATTCGCGGAGTTTTTTTCCCCACGGACCGTCGGTCGGCTCGCGGCTGATCATCACTTCGCGACCTTGTTTCTCAAACCACTCGCCAAGCCTGCGCGCCTGGGTGGACTTGCCGGTGCCGTCGATGCCTTCGAGGACGATGAAGAGGCCGGGGTGCATGGTGAAAGGCGTCGTTGGGAAAATCATGGAATCGGGTGCAATTCGCAAAAACATCAATATTCCGCTCAGATCTTCGATGGTCTTCTTGTGATTCTTGAGCGGTGAATGGATGCCTTGGCTTCAGGTTGTGGTCAGATACAGTTCGATGAACTCCAAGGCTGAAATGGGCTGGGGTTTGTAGCCTGCATTCGCAAGCTGGGAGAAGTGTTTGTCCTCGGTGATGACGAAGTCCGCGTGAGCGGCAATGGCGCAATTGGCGAACTTGTTGTCATCCGTATCCTACGGGATGGTGTTGAAATCAAAAAACGGCTCCGAAAAATGAATGGTCTGGTGGACGCTCGCGACCAGGGCGATCATGCGCATCAGCCGTGTTTCTGGCGGTGTTCGCGCACGGCGGCATCCAGCAGCGCGGGCTCGAGTTTGCCAGCGATTCGGAGCCCCTCGGCCTCGTCCTTGAGATCTTCCACCAGCGCATTGAGTTCCATCAAGTGGATGAAACGATGCACCGCCTGCAAAGTCGCAGGCCCCATGCCCGCCACTTTGGACATGACCTCAGGCAACAACTGGGAAGCGTTGTTCATCAACATGCCGGAGGCTACCACACGGCTTGCGGACTTGCTACACACTTTTGCGGGGTGCGGCGGAAAGGGATGGCTCGATCAGGGAAATTTCCTCTGCCGCAAGGGCGAAGAGGCGAGAGCCTTCCGGTGGCGCCGGACTCGCGGAGTTTTTTTGCCCCACGGGCCATCGGTCGGCTCGCGGCTGATCACGACTTCGCGACCGCGGCTTTCAAACCACTCGCCAAGCCTGCGGGCGTGGGTGGACTTGCCGGTGCCGTCGATGCCTTCGAGCACGATGAAGAGGCCGTTTGGCATTTTTTCAGAGATAGCGGGATTCAAGATGGGCGAGATAGTCCGTTGTTGCCGGCGGCCGGCCGGTGGCTTGTGCCATCAGGTCTGCGGGATCGAGCGTGCCGCCGTGGGCGTGGATGTTTTCACGCAGCCAATCTAACAGAGGTGCGTAATCCGCTGCGTCGCAGGCGGCGGCGATGGCAGGGTTGTTCCGTGCGGCGGCGAAGAGTTGCGCGGCGTTGATGTTGCCGAGCGTGTAGGTGGCGAAGTAACCCAGCCCGCCCATCGACCAATGGATGTCCTGCAGGCAGCCCATGGCGTCGTTTTCCGGAGTGAAGCCGAAGAGCTCGCGGAAGCTCTCGTTCCATGCGGCGGGCACGTCGGCCACGGCGAGATCGCCGTTGAGCAGGCGGCGCTCGATGCCGAAGCGCAGGATGATGTGGAGATCATAGGTGGCCTCGTCGGCTTCCACGCGGATGGGCGAGAAAGCGGCCCGGTGAAGATATGCCATGAAATCATCCAATGGAAAATCCGCGAGCTGCGGGAAGTGTTCTTGGGCCACCGGATACCAGCGGGTCCAGAATGCGCGGGAACGGCCGACGTGGTTTTCCCACAGCCGGCTCTGGGACTCATGGATGCCGAGTGAGACGGCCGAGCCGGATGGCAGGCCGTAATCAGCGGCGGGCAGTCCCTGTTCATACATGCCATGGCCGGCCTCGTGCAATACGCCGAAGAGCGAGGAGGTGAAATCCGACTCATCGTAGCGGGTGGTGAGCCGCACATCGTGCGGGCCGAGCGTGGTGCAGAACGGGTGGGTGGTGGTGTCGATGCGGCCGGCTTGGAAATCAAAACCGACGGCTTCGGCGATCCGCGCGTTGAGTTGCTGCTGGGCCGCGACCGGATAGGGGCCGGGCGGCAGCTTGGCGGCGCGCGCGGCGGATTTTTCCACGGCTTTCGCGGCGGTTTCGCGCAGCGCGGGTTTCATCGTGTCGAACAACGCGGCGACGGTGGCGGTCGAAGTGCCGCGTTCGTAGCCTTCGAGCAGGGCGTCATAAGGTTCGCCGGAGTGGCCCCAGAGATCGGCCTTTTCGCGGGCGATGTCGAGCAAGGTTGCCAGATGCGGGGCGAAGGAGGCGAAGTCGGATTTTTTCCGCGCGTCCGCCCAGGCGTGTTTTGCGAGCGAGCTGGCGGTCGATTCGCGGGCGACGAGTTCGGTCGGTAGTTTGGTGGCGCGGTCGAACTCGCGGCGGAGTTCGCGGAGATTGGCGGTGAGTTTGGGATCGCTGCCGGGGTTTGAGTTTTCGGCGGCTTCGAGCCCGCGTTTCCAGTCTTCGGAAGTCGCGAGTTCGTGGGCTTGGGAGGAAAGCCAGGCGAGTTGGGCGGCGCGGTGCCCGGCGGCGGACTTGGGGAGACAGGTTTCCTGGTCCCAGCCAATGACGGCGGCGGACGACTGGATGATGGATAACTCGCGGGCTCTCTCGAAGATGGACATGCGGCTTTCTGGAGGAAATCCGAACTCCGGCAAAGAAGGAAGTTTGGAACAAGGTTGGCAAGCCGGGTGCCACCGGTAGAATGACGCCATGCGCATCGATATCGTGACCCTGTTTCCCGAAGTGGCACTCGCGCCGCTGAGCGACTCGATCATCCAGCGCGCGCGCGCCGCGGGGATCGTCGAGGTGGTCGGCCACCAACTGCGCGATTGGTCGGAGGACAAGTGGCGGCGCGTGGATGATACGCCGTGCGGGGGAGGGCAGGGGATGTTGCTCAAGCCCGAGCCGCTGTTCGCCGCAGTGGAGGCCTTGCGCGGGCCGGGCACGCGGGTGCTGCTGATGACGCCGCAGGGGAAACCGTTCACACAGGCCGTGGCGCGTGAGCTGGTGGAGGCGGAGCATCTGCTCATTCTCTGTGGTCACTACGAGGGTGTGGACCACCGGGTGGTCGAGACGCTGGTGGATGACGAGATTTCCATCGGCGACTATGTCCTGACCAACGGCGCGCTGGCGGCCGCAGTGCTGTGCGACGCGGTGATCCGCTTGTTGCCTGGCGCGCTGGGCGACGCGCGATCACCGGTGGATGAATCGTTTTCCGATCCGAAAATGCTGGAGGCCCCGGCATACACGCGGCCGAACGAGGTTCGCGGAATGCGGGTGCCGGAGGTGCTCG
>JALOUA010000304.1 GCA_025457625.1 Akkermansiaceae bacterium | reverse complement strand
CGCCGGGTGCCGCCAGTCCGTCGAAGAACCGGACCATGACCGAATCGGCCGCCGGGTTGAACGCGCCGATTCCGGTCTGGAGGCTCATGTTGACCTTGAAAACAATGTCCCGCACGGCAAGCAGCGGTTGCGGGTCCAGCAGGTCGTTGATGCCGTCGTTGTCGGAGTCCGCCCTTGTCGGGTCGGTATTGGCGGCGAACTCGTTTTCGTTGAGGATGCCGTCAAAGTCACCATCCACACCGGCGCTCAGGCCGTAGGCGGCGAGGAAGGAGGCGGAATCCGGGAAGACCTTGCGGCCGAAGGTGTAGGTGAGCGAGGCCTGGTCGAACCCGATCTGATAGAAGCCGGTGGCGGGCGCGCTGCCGTTGATGTCGTTGTTGTTGGACGCGACGCTTCCGGCCGCAGGGCCCGGTCCCCAGTTGATGGCGGGACTGCCGCCGGCGGTGAACTTGAAGCGGATCGTGCCGAGAAACGAGGTATTGGTGATGCGGTAGTCGCGCTGCCATTGGTATTGTTGGACGAGGTCGGTGCCCTGGCGCGTCATTTCGTTGCCATCTCCGGCAACGAACGCCGGGCTGGTGAAGTTGCCCGGTGCCCAGATCCGGGGATAATTGGCGATGTTGGGATTGGACGCGAAACCGAGCGGTGTGTTGTTGGAAACCTCGTCGCCGTCTTCGAACGAGTCGCCGTCGGTGTCGGGATTGAGCGGATCCGAACCCGTGGCGGTGGCGGAGAGGTAGATGCCGTCGTTGGTTTCGTCTGCGTCGGGCAGGCCGTCGTCATCGCTGTCGGATACGCTGTAGCCGGCAGGGAGCGTCAGGGCCTGGCTTGCCGGCTCGGTTTCGAAATCGAATGGCGCGGTCGCACCGATGGCCGGGCGCGTCAAACCTTCCGCCGGGGTGAGCGCACCAAGGGTCTGGTTGGATGCGGTGAGCGAGTCGGGACTCACAAGCATGGCCAGGACCTTGATCGTCCCGCTGCCGGTGGCAACACCCATCAATGGCAGGTTGAGCGACATTTCCACGCCGTTGACCGCGTCCTGATAGTTGCCGAACACATCCACCCAGTTGCAGCGGATGGCGCTGATGAATCCTCCGCCGACGATGGCGGGCACGGCGTTGCCAACCGCGTGCGCGGTCCCGGCCTGCAGGTCGAAACGATGAACGGGGGCGTCGAAATCGCCCACACCCTGGATGCGGATCGCGTAGTCGGGCCGGAAGCCGTTCTCAAAGCGCATGCCCTCGGTCGCCGACGCGCCGAGGTGGTTGATCATCGAACCGAACTCGGCCGACTGGATCAGGTTGTTGGGAATGAACGGCCGCCCCTGGCCATCCAGGGGGACGCCGCCGGCTTTGGAGTCGATGAAAAGCAGGATTGCGTCGTCGAAACGCGCCCGGCCGCCTATGAACAGACGGAGATTGGCGGCGGTCACCGCGGAATGCAGGTTGGCCAGCACGTTTTCCTGCCCGCCGCTGCTCTGGATCGACTGAACGGCGCGCACGGTGTAGCCGGATTCCGTGGCCGGTGTGCGGATGCCGTCCACCGTGAAAGCGGCCAATTTGCCGGCACACAAGCCCGTCAGAAGCAGGCGACTGGCCACTGAAATGATCGAGGGATGGACCAAAAATCTTTTGTAAAACATGGCTTTTTTGAAAAATTCAAGGCCAAGGCTAATGAAATATCAGCGAAAACAAAGCAATTTTTTTAATTTCCGGCCATTTTGTGGCCTTCCTGCGTTCGGGGGCGCTGTTGACCCGGCATCGATGCGGCGGCATCAGGCGAGCGGCGCGAGCAGGTGCGAGAGGGTCTCGGCGTCGATGCGCAGTTTGGCGGTGTCCTCGGAGAGCAGGGCCTCGACGAGGGCGGCCTTCTTTTTCTGGAGATCGAGGATGCGCTCCTCGATGGTGCCGCGGCAGACGAGTTTGTGGACGAAGACCGGTTTGGTCTGGCCGATGCGGTGGGCGCGGTCGGTGGCCTGGTTTTCGGCGGCGGGGTTCCACCAGGGGTCGTAGTGGATGACGGTGTCGGCGGCGGTGAGATTGAGCCCGGTGCCGCCGGCCTTGAGCGAGATGAGGAAGATGGGGATTTCGCCGGATTGGAATTTTTTGACGAGTTTGGCGCGCTCCTGGGTCTGGCCGGTGAGTTTGAGGAACGGGATGTCCTCGAGTTCGAGGTGTTCCTCGATGAGTTCGAGCATGGAGGTGAACTGCGAGAACAGCAGGATGCGGCGGCCCTCCTCGATGAGCTGGGGCAGGAGCTCGCCGGTGAGGAATTCGAGCTTGGCGGATTCGGTCACGCGCTGGGCGGCCTCGCTCTTGAGCAGGTGCGGGTGGCAGCAGATCTGGCGCAGCTTGAGCAGGGCGTCGAGCACGATGATGTGGGACTTGGCGAGGCCCTTGTCGGCGATGGCGTCGCGGACGCGCGCGTCCATGGCGGCGCGCACGGACTCGTAGAGGTCGGTTTGTTTCGGCGCGAGGTCGATGCCGTGGACGAGGGTGGTTTTCTCCGGCAGTTCGGTGGCCACCTGGTCCTTGGTGCGGCGCAGGATGAGCGGTGAAACGCGGCGGTTGAGCGCGGTCTGGGCATCGGCGGAATGGTCGCGCTCGATCGGTTTGCGGATGAGGCTGTTGAAGGTTTTCTCATCGGCGAGGAAGCCGGGCATCAGGAAACGCATCAGGCTCCAGAGTTCGCCGAGGTGGTTTTCCATCGGCGTTCCGGACAGGCAGAGGCGGTGGCTGGCCTTGAGCTTGCAGGCGCTGTAGGCGGTGATGGATTTCGGGTTCTTGATGTATTGCGCCTCGTCGAGCACGACGGCATGCCAGTGGTGTCTGGCGAGTTCGTCGAAATCGCGCACCAGCAGCGGGTAGGTTGTGAGAACAATATGATGATCGGTGATCTTTTCGAAGTGATCGGCGCGTTCGCCGCCGTGGAGGACGAGCACCTTGAGCTGGGGCGCGAATTTCTCCGCCTCCGCCGCCCAGTTGGGGACCACCGAGGTGGGGGCGATGACGAGCGAGGGCGTTGCGGGGAATTTCGCGCTCTCGGCGGCGAGGTGGGCGAGGGTTTGCAGGGTTTTGCCGAGGCCCATGTCATCGGCGAGGATGCCATGCAGGCCGTGGCTGGCGAGGAACTGGAGCCAGCGGAAACCCTCGAGTTGATAGTGGCGGAGCTCCGCCTTGATGGTGGCGGGAACTTGCGCGGGCGGCAGTTCCCGGATGTCGCGCAGGTTGCGGCCGAGCTCGGCGAGCGCGCGGGTGGTTTCCGAACTCTCGATTGCGAACGCATCCGCCACGCCCGCGGCACTGAGGCGGTCCATGCGCAGCGGCCCGCTGCCACCGGACGAGCCATGAAACAGGTGGCGGACCTGATCGACCATGTCGAGGAAGCGCCGCGCGGGGAAGCGGATGTGGCCGTCGGCGGGATCATCGCAGGCAATGAACAGGGTTTGCGGGATGTCCTCACCCTTGTAGCGCTCCTGCCAATCCTCGGCGATGGCGCGGGCGATGTGTGGAATCAGGCTCACGCGCTTGCCGTCGAACTCACCGGTGACATCGAAGCGGAACCAGTCGATGCCATGATCCGGATCCGCCTCGATCGCGGGGAAGAAGTCGCCGATGTCGTGGATGGCGAGGCCGAGCTTGGGATCGCTCCCGATGATCCAGCCGGCGGCCTTGACGGTTTCCGCCGCATCGCTTGTTAGAAAATCAAGCCAGGCGGTGGAAGTCGCCTTGAGGTCGCCGAGGACCACCGAGTGGCGGTTCTTGTCGTTGAGTTCGCGCTCCGGATAAAAGGCGCCGACCGGCAGCAGGCCGTTTTCCGTGAGGGTGCCAATCAACGCTTTTTCCGCCGCGACGTCGCGCTGGAGGATCATGCGCTTGTCGCCGTCCATCCACGAGGTTTGCGGCGGCGCGTCGGCGGCCAGCGGCGTGAGGACGTGAGGACCGGGCAGCCGGGATATTGGAATCTGACCATGCCGCCGATGTGGCGTTTCTGGAAGACGCCGCAGTGCACCCAGGTGATGTGAAGCGTGGGGACGGGCGCGAGGCCTGATAGGATCTGAGCGGGTTTTTCGGCGGGCGTGGGCAGCGGTGTGGCGGTGGGAATGGAGCGGAGTTCGGCGTTGATTTCGGGAACCTGCCCGGCGGGGATGAGCGGGCCCTCGGGCCAGACGGTGAGGATTTCGTCGGGGATCTCGCTGTGCAGGAGCCCGAGGGTGGGGCCGGCGGAGTCGATGTAGCGCAACGGCAGGGTGGGGATGATTTCGAGGGTGTCGCCAGGCAGCTTGAGGATCGGGCGGGCGGAACCGTTTTCGAAGAGTTCCCAGCCGGGTTCGACGTGAAGCGGCGGACCTTCGGTGAGTGTCTGATAGATGCGCGATGAGCGGTAAGCGGACGATACCCGCGAGAAAAACAAGCGGCCGGTGGCGAGCGCGGCATTGAGGATCTCGTCCCATCCGGAACCGCCGAGCGGCATGTCCGAGTCCCAGGCACCGACCTTGCGGCGGCGGGCGTGATAGGCCGCACAGATGGCGAGGTCCTCGGGGGCCATGTATTTGGCGGGTTTCGCCGGATCCGCGGTGGCGTGGGTGGACTCGATGACATGCCCGCCGGATTTGTTGTAGCTGCCGATGTGAAGACCGAAGTAGGGCGTCACCTCGCTGCCGGCGGGGTAGCGGCTTTCCCGGAACTCGATGCAGTAGGCGAGGAACTTGTTGTAGGGTTTCGCGGGTGAGGTGGCACGCGCGGCATTTGCGGTCACGTTTTGCTCCGCCTGCCGGATCAGGCGGAGCCAGTGACCGATCTCCGGGTTGACAGGGCTTCTCCTTGCGGGGCCGGCGGTGGCCGCGATGGAAGACAAAAACTCCAGCGTGGCGGCGGCATGGCGGCAGGTGTAGCTGAAGTCACATGAGCAGTCGGTGGTGAAATCAACCGGATATTCCTCATCCTCGGGATCGATGTAAAATGACACCGCCGTGCGGTGGCGTCTGCCGGTCGGCTCGCGCACTTCGGAACCCAGCAGAAAAGTCGGATCGTCGTATGCCTCCTCTTCATCGAGAAACCTGAGCGTGTGGATCGACAAGCCCGCGGCCTTGAGTTCGGAGGGCTCGAAATGCTCCTTCCATGCGCCGGAGACCAACCAGGGAATGAGGCCGTCGAATTCGGCCAGATCGGAAAGGGTGACTGAGATCATGCCGTGTCGTCCCGGATGTCAGCGCAGGTATTTGATGAGCACAAAACCACCGATGAGCATGGCGGTGCCGGCGACAAAACACCATTCGAGGTGTTTTTCGATGAACGGGCGCACTTTCGGGCCGCAAAGGCGGATGATGGCAGCCACCACGAAGAAGCGGAAACCCCGGCCGGCGACGGAGGCCACGATGAGCAGCGGCAGGCTGTAGCCCATGATGCCGGAAAACACGGTGAACACCTTGTAGGGGATCGGCGTGATGGCGGCGATCAGGATGCCCCAGAAGCCGTAGGCGGCATACCATAACTCGATCTGCTCGCGGGTGTGGCCGCTCGGATCGAAAAAACCCAACAGCGGCATGGCCACGGTATCGCGCAGGCCCCAGCCGATGCCCCAGCCGGCGACACCGCCGAGCACCGAACCAATGGTGCAGACGAGCGCGTATTTGAAGGCCTTTTCACGTTTGCCGAAACACAGCGCCATCAACAGTACGTCGGGCGGGATCGGGAAAAACGACGATTCGGCGAACGCGAGCCAGAACAAGGCGTGCGTGCCCGCCTTGTGATCGGCCCAGGAGACGGTCCAGTTGTAAAGCCGGCGGATCAGGCCGGGAGGTTTGTCGGTGTTCAAGGAGGCGGAATGTTGAGGTTAGCTGTTTTCAGGCCGCGGGTCGCGCTCGAGCAGCTCGCGCATGGCTTCCAGCGCGGGCTTGTTCTGATAGAGAATGGAATACATCGCGTCGATGATGGGTGTGCGCACACCGGCCTTGCGGGCGGCATCGTGGATCGAGAGCGTGTTGGGCACGCCTTCGGCGACCATGCCGAGCGAGGCCACCGCCTGCTCCAGCGTCTGGCCCTTGCCGAGCGCGAAGCCCACGCGGTGGTTGCGCGAGTGCTCGGAGAAACACGTGACAATCAGGTCGCCAACGCCCGAGAGGCCGGAGAAAGTGTCTCTATTGCCGCCAAGCGCGGTGCCGAGGCGGGTCATCTCGGCAAGCGCGCGGGTGACCAGGGCGGCCACCGCGTTGTCGCCGAGGCCGAGGCCGTGGGCCATGCCGGCGGCGATGGCATAGACGTTCTTGACCGCGCCGCCGAGTTCGACGCCGGCGACGTCGCCGCTGGTGTAGACGCGGAAATGCGGCAGCGTGAAAAGGTCCTGCAGGGCCTCTGCAAGCGGTGCGTCCTCCGAAGCGATCACCGCGCAGGTGACCAGATCCCTGGCGATTTCCTCGGCGTGGTTCGGACCCGTGAGAACGCAGACCGGGTTTACGGGAAACAGCTCGCGCAGGATCTGGCTCATGCGCTCGCCGGTGTCGCGCTCGATACCCCTGGTGCAGGTGAGCAGCGGCGTTTCCTTTGGCAGGCCGAGGCCGGCGAGTTTGGCCGCTTCCGAGCGCACGGCGGCGGATGGCACGGCGAAGATGACCAGCGGCATGGCCAGCGCCTCGCGGTGATCGCAGGTGGCGCGGACGTTTCCGCCAAGGGAAATGTCGGTGAGGTATTTCGGATTCCGGTGATCGCGGTTGATGCCGTCCACGCACTCCTGCTCGATGGAAACGAGCAGGATGGATTCGAGTTTGGGACCGAGGAGTTTCGCGAGGGCGGTTCCAAGGGAACCGGCCCCGAGAATGGCGGCGGAAGTGAATGGTTTCATGACGGGATCAGGCGCGTTTGCGCTCGAAGCGGTTTTCGGTGCCGGCGCGCAGGCGCTGGATGTTGGTGCGGTGTTTCCATGCCGCGAGCACGGCGATGATGATGCTGAAGACGAAAAGCGGCTTGTTCCAAGTGCCGTCCTGAATGCGGCCGTGATGCCATGAGCCCCACAGTGTGAGCAATGGCAGGACGGCGGCGGCACCGATGCTGGCCACGGAGACGTAGCGGGTGGTGAAAAACAAAAGCAGCCAGACCGCCAGCAGCAGCACAACGGCGAAGGGCATCAAACCTAACAGGACCCCGGCGGAGGTGGCGATGCCCTTGCCGCCCTTGAAGCCGGCCCACGGCGAATAGTTGTGGCCGAGCACGGCGGCAAGGGCCGTCGCGATATGGGCGATCTGCGCCTTGAGCGCGTCGCCTGCGGCGAGTTTCATCACCCAGGCGTCCGGCAGACCGAGCGGCACCTGCACCGGCCGGCCGGTGATCTGGATCAGGTTCACCGCGATGGCCACCGGGATGAAACCCTTGAGCATGTCCAACAGCAGACAGGGAATCCCGAACTTTTTTCCCATCACGCGCAGCACGTTGGTGGCACCGATGTTGCCGGAGCCGTGGGCGCGGATGTCGATGCCCCGGGACTTGGCCATCAGCAGGCCGAAGGGGATCGATCCCATCAGGAAGGCGAGTAGCGGACAGAGCCAGAGTTGCATCAAGGTGAATGAGGGTTGCCGCAGCGATGCTCACTCGACGGTGGCGGAAATGATCACGACGTTTTCCACGGGCACGTCCTGTGACGGCATGTCATGCACCTTGCCTGTG
This sequence comes from Akkermansiaceae bacterium, assembly GCA_025457625.1. GTDB lineage: Bacteria > Verrucomicrobiota > Verrucomicrobiia > Verrucomicrobiales > Akkermansiaceae > Luteolibacter. The sequence goes on along the minus strand of JALOUA010000304.1, from coordinate 286 downwards.
GGGGGGTGGTACATGGACAGCACGGAGATCCCGGTTTTGACGGCCTTGATCTTGTCCACCACGTCCATGCCCTCGACGACCTTGCCGAAGACCGCGTAGCCGCCGTTGTTAGGGTGGTTGAGCATGGAGTTGTCCGCCACGTTGATGAAGAACTGCGCGGTGGCGCTGTCCGGGTCATTGGTGCGCGCCATGGCGATGGTGCCACGGTCGTTTTTCAAACCGTTCCGACTCTCGTTCTTGATGCCCTCGCCCGAGGCCTTCTCGACGAGCTTGCCATTGCCGACCG
>JALOUA010000303.1 GCA_025457625.1 Akkermansiaceae bacterium | reverse complement strand
GGCACCACCGAGGTGGGGGCGACGACGAGCGCGGGTTTGCCTTGCGAGTGACCGGATTTTTTTTCCGTTAGAATGTGGGTGAGCGTTTGCAGGGTTTTGCCGAGACCCATGTCGTCGGCGAGGATGCCGTGCAGGCCGTGGCGGGCGAGGAACTGCATCCAGCGGAAACCCGCGAGCTGGTAGTCGCGCAGGGTGGCGTTCACGCCGGCGTCCGGCTCCACCGCCTCGATGCCGGAGAAGTTTTTCAGTTTTCCCGCGAGTTCGGCGAGGTCCGGCGGGGCTTCGATGCCGAGGCCCTCCAAGCCGGCAAGTGAGGCGGCGTCGAGCGCGTGGAGCTTGGTGCGCTCGGGAAACTTCGGGTCGATGAGCGAGGCGAGGTGATGCAGGATGCGGCGCACGCGGCCGACCGGGAGTTTCAGCGCGTCGCCATCCGGCAGCGGGGCGTAAACATGGCCGGCGTCCGGGCTGTGCAGGGTTTCCTCGAGGAAATCACTCTCTAACAAACGTGCGAGGATGGGTAGCAGGTCATGGCGCTCGCCTGCGACGTCGAAGCCGACGGACAGGCTGAACCAGCCGCCGCCGGCGTCGGCGAGCGAGCTGTCCCAGTGCGCGGGATCGGCGTCGAAGACGCGGTGGCCGACGTTGTCGTCGATGGTGACGGACCAGCCGGACGATTCGAGCCGGTCCACCATTTCGCCGCGGAACTGGTGCCAGAAGTGATCGACGTCGATGCGGCTGGGATCCGGAAACCAGCGGTCGCGCGGGGGTGCGTCGCGCGCGGTGCGGGACTTGAGGTTGAGCAGGAAGCGCCAGGCGGAGTTGGATTGAAGGGACGAGAGTCCGGTTTCGGAAAGCTGGCGGGCGGCGGTGTTTTCCGCGGCGGCGGAATGATCGAGCATGGCGGGCCTGCCATCCGTTAGACGGACCCGGCTTGTCCACTCCGGCATGGCGGCGCGCAGCGGGAACCGATGCCCGTCGTAGTTCACCGTGGCGTCGGCGGCGATCCAGCAATCGGTTTCCGGCTGGCCGAGCGACTGGAGCAGCAGTTTGAGGCTGCGGTCCGCCACTTCGCGGGTGACGTGGAGTTCGAAGGCGGGTTGCGCGGTGATGCGCGGCAGCCCGGACGGGGCGGGTTTCGGCGGCTCCGGTTCTTTCGGCAGCACGCTGGCGACCGCGTCCGCCACGCTGCGACCGCTCAGGCGTGAGAGGTCGCGTTCCTTCTCCGCCTTCATGATGAGCGCGGCGGCGTGATGGCAGAACGATCCGACCTCGCAGGAGCAGAAGGTTTCGAATTCCCAGCCGCCGGCCGCGGGCCAGAAACCGATTTCGACGTCTTCCGCCGCCACGTTTCCCAACAGCGAAAACGACCCGGCGGCGGGTTCTTCGAGGCGGATGTCGCGCGCCTTGGAAACGAGGCTGCGCGCGGCGGCGAGGATTTCCTCGTCGAAGCGGGCCTTCCAGTGGCTGTCGCGGAGAAAACCGGATGGATTGGCAGGGGTCATGCCATGATTCAGGACTGCGTCGCGGGCGTGCAGAGCTCCACGGTGATGCCGTCCTTGTCGCGCACGAAGGCGACGATTTGCCCCCAGGGTTTCGCGGCGGGCGGGGAAACGGCGGTCGCACCGGCGGCCAGTGCCCGGTCGTAAGCGGCCTGCACGTCATCGGTGGTGAAGGCGATCTCGAAGCCGGCGGGCGGGCGGGCGGGGTCGTTTTCCTGAAAGCCGCAGGGCAGGTTGGATTTCGCCAGTCCGTTCGCGGCGAAGGAGAGGGTGGTGGTGCCGGTATCCATTTCCGCATACATGCCCGCCTCGTGGACGAACTTGCGGCCGAGACCGAAGGCGTCTTCATAAAATGCCACGGAGCGGGGGACATCCTGGACGTAGAGAATCGTGTAGCCGAATTTCATGGGCGTGGTGGTATCAAAATCCGGAGGGCGGCGACAAGCAAAGTCATTGGATGGGTGCGAACAATCGCGCCGCGCGGCAGGCGGCGCGGAACAGGAAGGACCTGCCGGTGAAGTCGCCGATGTTCGCCTCGCGCGCCTGGTCGAAATCCACGCCAAGCATTTCGGTGACCTCATGCACGAAGCTCCTGTCGGTGGAAAACGCCGTGATTTCGAAGTTCAGGCGGAACGAACGGTTGTCGAGATTGGCGGTTCCCACCGCGGCGAGCCGCCGGTCGATGAGCATGACCTTCTGGTGCAGGAATCCGCGGTGGTAGCGGAAAATCCGCACGCCGAATGGCAGCGAGTTCTCATAATAGGAGAACGCGGAAAGCCAGACCATGAGGTGATCCGGGCGTTCCGGGATGAGGATGCGCACGTCCACCCCGCGGATGGCGGCGGCCTGCAGCGCGGTGAGCACGCCCTCGTCCGGCACGAAGTAGGGCGAGGCGATCCACAGCCGCTCGCGCGCCGAATTCGCCGCCTCGGCCACGATCAGCTGCCATGAGTCCGCGGGGTCCGCGGGGCCGGTGGGAATGACCGCCGCGATCTGGTCGGCGGCTTCCGGTTGCGTCCCCCAGTGCAGGTCCGGCACTTCGTTGGAGGCCCAGAACCAATCCTCCAGAAAGACCATTTGCACCGCCTGCACGACCGGCCCGCGCAGTTCCAAGTGCGTGTCGCGCCACGCGCCGAACTTGCGGTGATGGCCGAGGTATTCATCACCCACGTTGAAGCCGCCGATCAAGGCGACCCCGCCATCGCTCACCACGATCTTGCGGTGGTTGCGGAAGTTGAGCTGCAGGCGCGACCACCAGTAGCGGTTGATGCCGAACGAATGGCACTCCACTCCGGCCTCGCGCAGTTCGCGCAGAAAGCCGCGCGGCAGCTTGTGGGAGCCGATTTCATCAAACAGGAAATACACCCTCACTCCGGCGCGGGCCCGCTCGATGAGCGCCTGCTGGAAGCGCGCGCCGAGCGTGTCGTTCTTCACGATGAAGAAATTCACGCAGAGATATCTCCGTGAGGCGGCGATGACCTCGAAGATGCGCTCGAAGGTCCGCTCGCCGTCGATCAGCAGTCGCAGTTTGTTGCCGCGCGTGAAGGGCAGCCCGCCCAGAAGCCGCGCGGCGCGTTCGAAGGCATCGTCCTCGGGAATCTCCACCTCCAACTCGCGCAGCCGCTCGTGCATCGAGGCGGCGAGCTCGGCAAGCCGGACGTCCTTTTGCCGGCGGCCGCCGACGTTGGTGGAAAAACGCGTGCGGCCTAACAGCCAGTAGAGCGGGATCGCGATGAAAGGCACCGTCACCAGCGAGATCACCCATGCGATGGTGCCCTGCGAGGTGCGCACGTGCATCAGCGCGTGCAGCACGTGCAGGATGCCAACGATGTAAAACGCGGTCACCGCCAGCGCGCCATGCCACGTCTCCACCTCAAACCCGCGGGTGAACATGGCGCCAGCTTAGTTTCCCGAAACCCGGATCACAAGCCCGCGTCACCCGTCGCGCGGATTATCCGCGGAGCAGCGCCTTGAGGATGGCGTGATGGGCGTCCGCGGCGCATTTGACCGGATGGCCGGCGCCTATCAGAACCGGGCGCAGGCCGTCCGCCACGCGGTCGCGGCCGTGCGAGCCTCTGACGAGCGCGGCGTCCAGCGGGATGACTTCGAGCAGGCCGCGCAGGCCGAGTTTTTTCTTCAGCAGGAATCCGGCGATTTGCAGTTTGGGCAGCCTGAGCGCGGGATCGATGAAGAGCTCGCAGGGATCGTAGCCGGGCTTGCGGTGGATGTCGATGGTGCGCGCGTAGTCGGGTGCGAGCGCGTCGTCCTCCCAGAAGTAATAGGTGAACCATGCGTCCTGCTCCGCCACGGCGATGAAATCCCCGGCGCGTTCGCTGGCGATGCCTTCGCCCCAAATTTCCCGCGGCGCGCGCAGCTCGTCCACGCCCGGCGTGTTTTCCAACAGGTCGCGGACTTCGGCGAGCAGCGAGCGGTCGTTGACATACACATGGGCCGCCTGGTGATCGGCCACGGCGAAGACGCGGCAGCCGCCGCAATCGAGTGTTTCGCGGCCGAGTTCGTTCTTGAGCGAGAGCCAGCCTTTGGCGCGGAACAGCCGGTTGAGA
>JALOUA010000302.1 GCA_025457625.1 Akkermansiaceae bacterium | reverse complement strand
TGAAGATTCTTTCTGGCTCTTATCCCGGGGTAGTCCCTCCTTGCGGGACAACCCCGGGCTGGGATACGCAATCCCGTTGGGATTGAATCATGGCTGAACCGTTACCCATGAACGCAGGAGAAATCTCCGCGAACGCAGGCATTCCCCTCACACATCGCACACGGCAATGGCCTGGGCGAGGCCTTCGCGCGGATCGCGGGTGGGGATGAACTCGGGGCCGACGTAGCGGATGTTTCCACGCAATGCGGCGGGGTTTTGGCTCATGTCGGGAGATGAGTGATCATTTGGCGGCCTCGGCGATGGACACGGGCGCACCGCCTTCCGGCACGTCGATGCCGCTGATCCAGATCATGGCGTTGAGCACGATGCGGCGCTTGGGCACGTCGTCCCAGCCCTTGTGGAAGTGGCCGCCGGTGAAACCGAAGCCGCGCCCGCCGTCCTTGCGTTCGACCGCCCACATCATCACTTCCTCGCGGCCTTTATTCGCCTGGATGTGCGGGTAAGGCCCGCGCGGATGGACGTAGGGGCCGTCGCGCGTTTCATCGGAGGGTTTGGCGATGAGGATCGGAGTGACACCCTCCATGTTTTCGCGGAAACGCATGTTGAAATACCATTCATCATGCTGCTTGAACGGGTTGACGCCCCGGGTGATCGGATGCTCCGGCAGCTTGGTGAAATCGGCGGTCCACATCGGGTTGCACGAATAGTCGGACTCGTAATGACCGCCGATCCATTTCTTGAATTCATCGCTGCCCTTGCCGACGGGCACGTGCACGGCGAAGTGGATCATGCCGAGACCCATGCCTGCGGCGATGCGCTTGTCCAGCACGGCGAGGCGTTCCTTTTGAATCGCGGGATGGCCGCCAAGGCCGTCGGCATAGATCACGATGGCATCGGCTTTTTGGATCAACGACTCGTCCTGCGGCCAGCCGCCGGTGGCGACCGTGACCTTGAGTCCCTTCACGGCGGCGAGTTCGGTGGCGAACATTTTCATGCCCTCCTCGTGCCGGTGCTCGCCCGGTCCATGGCTGTTAGGGCCGGCGATGAGCAACAGATGGCGATCGGCGGCGGCGAGAGTCGTCATGAGAAACACGGAAAACAATCCGGCGCGGATGCGCCATGAGCGGCGGGGCGGAGTGTGGCGGTGCATGGTGTGGTTCAATACGCGCCATGAGCGGGGATTTCTCAAGGGATTTGGCGTGTGGGTCGATCATCAAATAAACGGCATGCAGTTTCACATGGCCAACCCGGCGGGAGTGATATAGCCCTCTTTCATGATCATCGGAGTTCCGAGGGAGATCAAATCACAGGAGCACCGGGTGGCCATGCTGCCCGCCGCCGCCGCGCAACTCGCGAGACGCGGGCACCGCGTGCTGGTGGAGACCGGCGCGGGCCTTGGTGTGGGCATGCCGGACGAGGCCTACCAACAGGCTGGTGCGGAGATCATTGCCGATCACGCCGGGGTTTTCGCGGCAGCGGAAATGATCGTCAAGGTGAAGGAACCCCTGCCGGAGGAATACCCGTTGCTGCGCCGCGGCCAGATCCTTTTCACCTATCTTCATCTCGCCGCGAGCCTTCCCCTGACCGAAGCGCTGGCCGCATCCGGCGCCACCTGCATCGCCTATGAGACGGTGGAGGTGAATGGCCGCCTGCCACTGCTGGAGCCGATGAGCGAGATCGCCGGACGCATGTCGATCATCGTCGGCGCGTATTTCCTGGAAAAACACAAGGGCGGCAAGGGTGTCCTGTTAGGCGGCGTGCCCGGCGTGCTGCCCGGCAAGGTGGTGGTGATCGGCGGCGGCACCAGCGGCATCAATGCCGCGCGGATGGCCACCGGCCTGGGCGCGGACGTGACCATTCTGGAAGTGGACCTCGAGCGCATGCGTTTCCTCGACATCACGATGAGCACCGCACACACGCTATACTCCAGCGAGGCCAGCCTGACGGAATTGTTGCCCGCGTGCGATCTGCTTATCGGCGCGGTGCTGGTGCCCGGCTCCAAGGCGCCGAAACTGGTGACCCGCGGGATGCTGCGCATGATGAAACCCGGCTCGGTGGTGGTGGACATCGCGATCGACCAGGGCGGCTGCGTGGAAACCTCCCGGCCCACCACCCATGACGATCCGGTGTTTGTCGAGGAGGACGTCATCCATTACTGCGTGGCCAACATGCCCGGTGCCTATGCGCGCACGGCGACACAGGCGCTCGCCAATGTCACCTGCCGCTACATCGAGACGCTTGCCGAACACAGCCTTGCGGATGCCGTGAAGCGCCAGCCCGAATTGCTCTCCGGCATCAATGTGCTGGATGGCAGGATCACCTGCCGCGCCGTGGCCGAAGCACACGGGCTGCCGTATTCGCCGCCATGTCTTTAGCCGGCCCGCTCACTGATTTTTTCCACCAACTCGATGTTGCGGAAATGGATTTCCGCGCCTTCGGATTGCAGCCCGATCGGGCCGGCCAGCACATCCAGTCCGCTGGCTTGGTTGACGGTTTCACCATTCACCTTGAGTTCGATGTTCCCGCCGGAAACCTTGATCTCGTAACGATTCCACTCACCGGGCGCTTTCTCGGCGGCCTTGGTTTTCTTGACCCCTTTGAAATTGCCGAGATCCTTGTGGTCCTTGATTTCCTGGAGCCGCGCGGCGTCTCCCGTGATGTTGGCTCCGAAGAACGCCCACAGGTCGCCCGCGTTCTCATGCTTGAGCTGGGCTTCCACGCACTTCGGCATGAAGGTGGCGGGTTCACCGGCGATGCGCAGCAGCACGCCGCTGTTTCCGGGCTCGCTCCCGGGCGCCCACCTCCACTCGAATGTCAGCGTGAAGTCCTGATAGGCCTCGTTGGTGAACAGATAGCCGTTGGGCTTGCCTTTGCAGACGAGCACGCCGTCCTTGACGCTCCAGACGTCCTCTTTTTTCACGTCATCGCCCACCAGCACATGGGACCAGCCGTCAAGGTTGGTGCCGTTGAAGAGCTTGGTGGACTCAGCGGCGGACTCGGAGCGGGACATCAGGAGGATGCCCGCGACAGCGGCGGAAAACAGGTGGATTTTCATGAGCGTGTGCCAGACTAAACTCCGTTTCCATCACGGCGCGAGGGATTTTTCCGGGCACTTGATTTCCATATCCCGGGGGAAATCGATTGATTGAAATCCGCCGATACCCGCGTATGGATTGCCTGTTTTCGCGCATGAAGCAATGGATCATCCCAGCCTCTGTTTTCGTGGCCGCCGCATCGGTGGTCGTGGCAGAGCCTGTGGAATTCAACCGGGACATCCGGCCGATCCTCACCCATCACTGCACCGCCTGCCATGGTGGCGTGAAAGAGGCGGGCGGCATTTCCTTCATCACACGCGAGGGGGCGCTGGCCACCGGCGAATCCGGCCGGCAGCCGGTTGTTCCGGGCGAGCCCGCGAAATCCGAGATGCTGAGGCGCATCCGCAGCACGGATCCCGACGAAGTGATGCCCCAGCCGAAACACGGGCCTCCGCTGTCCGTGGCCGAGGCCGCGTTGATCGAACGCTGGATCGCCGAAGGCGCGAATTGGCAGAAGCACTGGTCGCACGAGCTGCCGGTGGAACCCGCCGTTGCCAAAGTCTCGGATGAAAGCTGGCCCGCGGCGCCGCTGGACCGCTTTGTGCTGGCGCGGCTCGACCGCGAGAAACTGCGGCCCTCGCCCGAAGCACCGCCCGCCGAGTGGTTGCGCCGCGCGAGTTTCGACCTCACCGGGCTGCCGCCGACACCGGAGGAACTCGCCGCCTTCGAATCCGCACACGCCGCCGATTCCGCCGCGGCGCGCGCGCAGGCCGTGGACCGCCTGCTCGACTCGCCGCGCTATGGCGAACGCTGGGCAGCGATGTGGCTCGACCTCGCCCGCTATGCCGACACCTACGGTTTCGAAAAGGACCCTCACCGCAATGTCTGGCCGTGGCGCGACTGGGTGATCCGCGCCTTCAACTCGGACATGCCCTTCGATCAATTCACCATCGAACAACTCGCCGGCGACCTGCTTCCCGGCGCCACCGCCGACCAGCGGCTTGCCACCGCGTTCCACCGCAACACGCAGTGC
>JALOUA010000301.1 GCA_025457625.1 Akkermansiaceae bacterium | reverse complement strand
CATGGCGAAGGCAGGCGGATTGGATCTCGACTCCGGGCTCTTTCATGAAATCGCACCGGAACGTTTGAGCCAGGGCCCGGAATGGTCCCAACAAGCAGGCATGGATTTGATCGCGCTCAAGCCCGATGGAACAAATGCAGCCGAGGTCAGCGGGTTGATCTTCGTGGACGCGAGACCGAAGGAAGTGCCGGATTCGTTCTGGCAAGAGTCCGCCGTGGATTTGCTCGCGAACCCTGCTTTTGAACTCATGCTGAAAGAGACTGCGGCTCAAGTCTCGTCCAGAGAATCCAAAGTCTGGTGGCGCGAAACACGCAGCCCGCGCGGCTCCCAAGATACGCCTACGTATTGTTACAAAACCCGCGAAGGCGCCATGGGCCTGCTCCAAATCACCGGTTCCACCGAGAACCCGCGCGGCGTGAAGATTCGCTACAAGCTGGTGCAAAATGAAGGCGGGAATAAGTGAACCACGACATACATGAATCAAACGAAAGCCAGATCAAGCCGTCGGTGTCGCCGGTCGTCTTATCGGTTGAGCGCCGTCGGCGCGGCACACCTCCTGGGCACGAAGTGTTTTGGGGAGGAAACTTGTTTACCAGGCCGCGTGCCGCTGCGGGCGAGCGCGTGCAGTTGAGGATTCCCGGGCGCGCGGCGCCGTCTGTGATCAATGGGCGGCAGACAGTCGCAACCTGGCGAGAACGGGAAAATGATCACTGGGAAACTGGCCGTTGCGGGAAAAGGTGGAAATCGCGGCCCGTTCCACCGCCACGTCGCCGCGGACAAGAGTCCAGTCAATCCGCGCACCACCCGGCACAGGTGCCTTGAATTGATTAGATGTGCCCACCCCCTCGCCGTCGCGCTCGGGCGCGGCCAGCCACGCATCCGTGAAGAAGCCGTCATCGGTCAGCGCTTTGTAAACGGGATTGGTTCCGGCGGCGGCATTAAAGTCACCAATGAGCAACACCGGAAGTTTGGTTTCGAGTGCGGCCACACGTTGGCGGACCAGTGCGGCGCTCTTCTCGCGAGCCGCCTGCACTTGGTGATCGAAGTGGGTGTTGAACAGATAGAATTCCGTCCCCGTGCTGCGATCGCGGAACTTCACCCAGGTCACCATGCGGCGATATGTGTTGCCCCAAGTCGCTGAGTTGATGACCTCCGGCGTATCCGACAGCCAGAAGTGGTCGTAGGCGAGCGGTTCGAGCCGCGCACGGCGATAGAACACGGCCATGAATTCGCCGCGACTGCCACCTTCGCGACCCAAGCCAATCCAGTCATAGTCGGGCAGGTCGGCGGCGAGCTCTTTGAGTTGCGGATACAGTCCTTCCTGCGTGCCCATCACATCCGGCGCGAGGTCGCGGATGAGTTCCCGCATGATCGGACGGCGCTGCGGCCAAGCGTTGGGCGGGTTCGGGCTGGCAAAGCGCAGGTTGTAGGTCATCACGGTCAGTGCCGTTGGCGATGCGTTGGTCGGATTTTCCGCGCGGCTTGGCGAAGCGAGCACCCACAAGAGGGTGAGGGAGAGCAGCAGTGGTTTCATTGGGTTTCGATGTGGAATGGCTCACAATAGTGTTGATGGCAGCGGAATGGTCAAAATGTAGTTGTCGCGGGTGCGATTGGAACTGGGTGAGATTGTAGAGTTCGGCTTGTAGCCGAAGTGAGGGAATATGCGTGCAGGGGTCCCGGAATCGAGCCACAGGCTCGACACTACACCTCCTGCCTCACCCGTTCCTAATCACACCCAGTTGTCGCTGCCGAACGCCATTGGAACAGGCGGGCTCGGTCAACAGTCACAAAGCGGACCAATCTTGCAACATTTTCTCAACGTCTTTCAAAGTCCCAATGGCAACCAGCATCCGATAGGAGTAACCACCTGCGGGGAGCCCGTTGTCGTTTTGCTCGCGGAAAACGCAGTTCCACTTGACCACACGTTGCGCAGTGAAGCGCCAGCGTCCGTAGGCAGGTTTGCTGCGGCCCTTCTGGCGCGGAGCAAAAATGCCCATGGCATGCCCGCCATCAAGCGTCGCCAGAACCACCGGATTCCCAATCTCGCCGGGACCGTCCGTGAGGGGTTCAAGCATTTGAGAGCCCGGATCAAACTGCCAGAACTGCGAGAACTCTGCGGGCATGTAGCCGGTCAAAGCTTCGAATTGTGCGGATTTGTGGAGGGCATTGGCCGGCAACGTGAACGTCACGCGGTAGTCCAATGCCTGCGACCACTGGCGGTAGCCAAGCCGCACCTCCTTGGTCAGGATGTAATCCGAACGCACGGTGGTATTGCGCGCCAACTGCCCGTCGGATCGTTCCCCTGGCGCCAGCCAAAAGGCCATTTGTGTTCGGGTCCGCAAATGGCTGCCGTCCGCGACGATTTCGAGCAACCGGCTGGTCGAACGCGGGCCCGCACCATCGCGGCGGGAGCCCGCCTCGGTTGGGTTGAAGGTTTCCGCATTCGCCACGGGCGAATTATCGAACGAGCAGGCCGACTGGAGTTGCCGCCCGTGATCGGTGCTGTCGATGAATTCCTTTCCATTCCACGTCAACGAATCGATGGCTCCGGCGAGCCGGGCGGTGGTCCTGACAACAATCTCGGAATGCCCGGCGGGACTGCGTATCAACCTATCGGCGTCAACGGGGTCAGCGTAAGAGGAACTGCCAGCGGCCAGGAACAACAGCAGCGGTGCGTTTGCCTTCAGCCATTCCATGGGCGGGTCCAGTCAGGCTTCAGAATTGGAACTGGCGACCGCCCCTGGTCGGCCGGGAATTTGATGCGCGCCTCGCTACGCCAGTGGCGTGGAGTGGTTTTGGAATCATCGTTTGAAGGCTTTGAGTCGGTCAACAGCAGCTTGGTCTCATTTCCCCAACGCATCAAGTGTCGACTGCAACGATTTGCGGTCGGCGGCTTCCTTCTCCGGGTCCTGGTTCTCGTTGGGTGGAGCCGGATCCTCCCAGAGTTTGACCACCCGCCGGAGCTGGTTCCGGTTGTTCAGCATATAATCACTGTTTCTGACTTGTCGATCTTCGGGGTTCTGAATGTGAACCCATTCCCGGGGATGGCCGGGTTTCCCGAGCAGTTGCGGCGCGAAGCTCCGCCCATGAATTTCCGCCCGCGGCAAAGGGGCTTCCGCCAGTTCACACAGCGTGGGCAATAGGTCGGAGAAATCCACCAAGTCATCGCACGGGGAACCGGCCTTGATCTGCCCGGGCCAGCGCACGAGGAGCGGAACGTGGGTGCCCCGGTCGGTCATGGTGCCCTTGCCGCCGCGCAGCCGCTTGCCATCCCCCCAAGTGTTGACCAGATCCCGGTCCGTGCCGTTGTCCGCCAGGAAGATCAGGAGGGTGTTGTCCCCAATGCCCAGGTCGTCCAGCGTCTGCATCATAATGCCGACTTGCTTGTCGAGATAGGCCACCATGTCCGGGAAATAATTTGGAACGCCCTTGTGCCCGATGGTCTTCTCCCGGTAGCTCTGATCTTTGCTGTCCGGGGTTGGCTCCCGAGGGAAAATGGCCGCCCCCACCGCGAACCAGTTCAAAGAGTGGCCGGCCAAAAAGTATTGTTCCGAACCCGTGTTGCGTCGGTAGCCCAAATACCAAACGCCGTGATGCCGAGCAGGTAGAGGGCAATCACCGCCACATCCATCATGGATATGTTCATGGGTTGTCTTTTGCTAACTCCTGAAGCCAACCGGTTACCGCTGGCAGCGTGATCTTCTCGGCGGGCCCATGTTGAAAGGACTGGCAGCCGGATCGCGGTTCCATGCGTTCTCCAAACATATTGGCCGGGTCAACTTTCACAATGCAGGCGGTCATCAAAGTGCATCATGGTTGGGATCGGGATTCGAGTTGGAGCGTGAGCGCGGCCTGACTCTCCGCCCGGATCCAGACAATCAAGTCCGTCCCCTCCAAGGTCTGCCATTGACCGGCCATTGCCAGCCGACAAGCAACCCGTTCGTGCCCGCCGGCGCAGGGAGCGCAACAGTCAGCATGGCGAGCAGCGAGATCCCGGCCGGGCGCCGCGCAAGGTGAAGGTGGTCGGCCCCGTGGCTTCGTGCTGCAACCAGACCACGAGCGACGGCCTTCCGTTCGGGTCGCGCACGATGCCCTGGCGGAAGTCCGGCCCGCCCGCCTGCGCGGCTGAATTGATTTCGAGCCCCGCGTTGGCCTCGCCATTCCAGTTCCGCACGACGAAACACGGATTGACGATGGGCCGCTCCGCCGATGCTGCGTTGCGGAAGTTCGCCGCATGATGCTCAGGACAGCACCCAGGAATTCTTCCGGCTGCTGCCGGAGAAACGCTGGCTCGACCAGGC
>JALOUA010000002.1 GCA_025457625.1 Akkermansiaceae bacterium | reverse complement strand
CAAGATGGCATACAGCCGGAAGTTGCTAGGTCAACTGCGCTCGCCTTCGTTTCCGATTGGCCCTGACGGCCGGCTGCGGTGCATGCTCTCGCCCTTCGGGTCTGACACCGGCCGCAACCAGCCGAGCACCGCAAACTTCGCCTTCGGGTGGCCCGCTTGGCTGCGGTCACTGATCCAAGCACCGGCCGGCAAGGTGCTGGCTTATGTCGATTACAGCTCTCAGGAATTCGCACTGGCCGCAGCACTGGCCGGCGATCCCGCGATGGCGGACGATTACGCCAGTGGTGATCCTTACTTGGCGTTTGCCCGTCGAGCTGGTGCCACACCGGCCGGCGCAACCAAGGATAGCCACCCAAACGAACGCGCCACTTACAAGGTGGCCGCACTGGCCGTGCAGTACGGCATGGCCGGCGCTTCACTGGCCGGTGCGGCTGGTTTGAGCATGCCGGCGGCCGAGCGCGTGATCCGCGATCACCGCGAAGCGTATCCACGCTTTTGGAACTGGCGGCAGAATATCATCGATCACCTCGGCACTGGCGGCACCGTCGAAACCCGTTTCGGATGGCGGCGGAAGCTGCGGCGGGGGGATCGGCCCACATCGATGGGCAATTTTCTGGTACAGGCCGCCGGCGCGGAGATCCTGCGACTGGCGATCATCGCCCTCGAGGAAACAGGGCTGCGGGTGGTGGCCCCCGTGCATGACGCGGTGTTGCTCGAACTCGACGAAGAGCAGGCCACCGCGCAGCTCGAGCAGGCCGGCCGTTTGATGCGCCGAGCTGCGGCCGTCGTGACCGGCGGACTCGAGATCCGCACCGACGTCGAGCTGGTGGCCGCTGGGCGCAATTACAAGGACAAGCGTGGGCGGGAAATGTGGACTTGGGTGGGGCCGGCATTGGGCGTCGAAGTGGGGATGGATGGATTCCCGAGAATACCCACCCACGTACCTTGAATACCCACCCACGGGGATACCTCTTTTCTTATCTTCTATCTTTATCTTAAATAATGAAGTACGAAACCGAACAGGACATCAGGAGGGAATTCTGCAAACCGAAGGACCGGGTGATCTCGGCGATCCTTGCCAGCCGACGGGCATCCAAGCGCAGAGTTTTCTACGTTCACCCGCAGTTGGCGGCGGCGTATGGAGTTAACCCGAAACAGCTCGGCCGCACCTTGGATGATCTCGAGGGCCGGCTGGTCGTCACCGTCGAGAGCACCCGGGGGCGATATCGACGCATCCGCCTGGTGGATCGGTTCGAGTTTGGGGACTTTTAGGGCTGAAAATATGACACGCCCGGGTTATTTATGAGGGAATTTTTAACATGCGCTGGCGACAATCACGCGCCGGCGGCGGTTGATTGGCACACACCAGACGAGGATTTGATCGAGCGGGAAATTGCCGAGGGACTCGACACCGACGACGGTAAAAACCCTGACACGCTGGCCCTGAAAAAAATCCCGCCGGATGCGCTCAAGGTGTTGCTTCGCTTCCTGCTACCTCCCGGCAAGACCGGCAAAACCCGCTGGCGCATCGCCACGTTGAAACTTGCCACGTTGGCCAATGCCGCAGGTGTTGACGAGATCGGCAACATGACGCTGACGGACATTGCGCGGGAGTTGAACGTAAGCCGCGCATTGGTTTCGCTCTACTCGCTCCGACTGGTTGACGAGTTGGGCATGAACAAAGTCGCCGCCGGCAAAAGCCGCGAGTCCCGCGAGACATTCCGCCGCGTTGCTATCGAAGCACACCGCCGCGCCGGACATGCCAGCCACGAGCCGCGAGAACGCAGGCCATTCTCCGCATGATACCGATTGCCGCTCCAACCGTACAAACGCGCCACTGGCACCTTCCGGCGCGTTCTAGGCGGCATCTGGTGGCGCTGGCAAAATTAGTAGACTCCTAAAAGCTTGAAATCAAAGGCGGTGACGCGAACTTGCAAAACACTCACATGAGAGCCTCAAAAAAACACTTCCCATCACTTTCAGCCGCCAGCCGCGAAACCGGCATTGCGCCTGCGACGCTTCGCAAGTGGCGAGACAAGGAAAAGATCGACGTGCTGGACCCGGCAGCGGTTGAAAAACGCCGTGGATTCAAACAGCCACGACCCGCCGCCGAGCCAGCCACCGCCGACACCGCCGAGAGCTACGGCGAAGCGAGACGCAGGAGGGAAATTGCCGCAGCAAACCGCATGGAAATCATCGCACAACGCGAGGCAGGCGCGGTCATTGACCTCGCCAGCGTGGAAGCCGCCTTCGCCCAGGTCGGCGCGGAGTTTCGCAGCCGCCTGCTTGCAATGCGCGGAAACCTTGTGACCGAACTTGAGGGCCAATCAGCCGAAAACATTTACAGGATTCTCGACGTCCGAATCGGTGAACTCCTCGAAAGCATTCACAACCTATCGAAGCCATGAAGATCGAAAAGAAAATCTCCGAACTCCGCAGACTGGCCGCACAACCCGCACCGCGTCCGCTACGCACCGACCAGCAAATCCGGCAATGGATGATCGGACGCTTCATCGCAGGCATGAAACGCGCCGAACGTCTCGACGCGCCGACAGGGCTGGAACATATCACGCTGCCACACCGCTGAGGAAATCGGCGCGGCGGTTGGAATGACTGGAGGCGAGCTTTTCAAGGCAGTTTCCTCCGTTTCGGAAGATTTGCTAAAACAGAGCAAAGCCACCTTTTCCGACGACTTCCAGCCGCCGATTTGACATCATTTCCTAGGTGTCACCTATGGAATCCGAAGCACCAGCACCATCCGAACGCGATTTCCGCCAGCGCCGCATTGACCACGCGGAAATGCTGGGCGGTCACAAGGCCGAGAAGCAGCGCCGCCGCGAACTCCACGCGAAGCGCAAGTTCACCCGTTCCATCCCGCCGAACGTCCTGATTTGATATGGCAAACATCCGCAAAATCCCTGCCAGCCTAGACCTCGCCGAACGCGCGAAGTTCTACGGCGTTTGCGAAAGGACCGTTAGGCGCTGGCACCAGCAAGGCGCGGATTTGCGTAATCCCGAAAGCGTTGCGGACCTGATCCTGCGGCAGCGCCGCCCATCGACGGCAGCACTCGAAACCTTAACTGAAAAACTCCATGAGTAATATCCTCCAACACCTCAAAGAACGTCTTCGCCAGCGGACCCTCCGCCAACAAATCACACGTTCAAAAACGATCACACCGATCCTTGATGCCGTTAACGAAGCCGCACGGCTGGAAGGCATCAGTCCCGATGAAATCGTTGCGGATTTCATATCCGGCAAGACCGAACATCCGGTCATCACCGCCGCACTTTCTTCCCGTCCGTCCATCACGCGCGATCAGGCGGCGAAGCAACTCGCCGAGACGGAAAAAACCCTCGCCGCGCTTCGGCAGCGTCCGCGCGTGGCACCGTCGGCATCGAAGCCAACCGCCGCCAGCGTAAAGCCAACACCGGCACCGCCCGCCGAGATGCCGCGAGGACTCGACGGCAAGGGCCGCCGCGCATGGCAGAAATCGCAATCTGTCATGTCGGCAGAAAATGCCAAAAACTTCACCGACACCTATTTGCAAGCCGCCGCCACGCATCCGAACTCCCCACCCGCCGAGGCCGCCATCGCCCGCGCCGAACTCGAAGCACGCGGCTGGGTTTTCAGCGGACGAATCATTTCCAAGTCTCTCCGCAAAAACTAACCAACAAACCGAACCATGACATATACCGCACCGCCCGCCGCAGCGTTTCCGACAG
Organism: Akkermansiaceae bacterium; assembly: GCA_025457625.1. Classification (GTDB taxonomy): domain Bacteria; phylum Verrucomicrobiota; class Verrucomicrobiia; order Verrucomicrobiales; family Akkermansiaceae; genus Luteolibacter. Next base: position 47,534 of record JALOUA010000002.1, on the reverse strand, counting down.
ACAAGCACATCGAAGCCGCCGCCAAACTCAGCGCCGCCGAAGCCAAGTTGCTTTCCAGCGTGAAGGGCAAGATTGACGAGTTGAACAAACTCGCCGAGCGATGCTCGAAGCCAAAGATGGGACAACCTCACAAGCTCGACGACGAGATCCACCTTGCCAACGTGGCGCTATCGGAAAACCCGTCCGCCGAAGCCGCCGAGAAGCTGCACGGACTCATCTGCCGCAAGCACCAGTCCGAACTTTCCGCCAGCGCGATTTCCGATTGCATCGCGCAAAGCGTTTCCCGCGAGATTGAAAAATTGACGCCGCTGGCCCTGCGGATTCTCGACGATGCCGAAGCCGCGTTTCTCGCCGAAGCTCAGGCACACAAGGAAGCCACGAAAAATCAAACCACGTTTTCCGCCGCTGCCGTCGATTTCGATGCACGGATCGAAGCCACCCGCGCCGCACTCGCCGAGAAGCGCCGCTGGGTTTCCGAAGAAAACGCCGCCGGTCATTTCTTGCTTCTCGAATTGGCCCTTGGCGTTTCCTAACACTTTGGCGAGGGCCGGTTTCCCTCGTCACGCCGCGCCGGGGCAGAGTGCTCAACAATCAAATCCGGCGCGGCACCTCCGCATCATCCGCAGGCCCGGACCGAACGGACCCGTTCAATCCTGACGGCACCCGCGCCAGCCATCCCAGCCGCTACCGAGTGGTAGAGGCAACCGCCACCGGTTTCCTTCATTGGCCGGTGGCGGTTTTTTGTGCCGTGGAATCGGCTTGCATGATCCCTGCCAAGGAATAGAAATCCCCCGACGACTGGCCCAAATCGTTAGTGCCACATTACTGCACCAAACCAGAAAAAAGTCATAAGCCGCTGTAGCTCAGGGGTAGAGCAGCTCATTCGTAATGAGCAGGTCGTCGGTTCAAATCCGACCAGCGGCTCTCGCTTCCTGCTGGAAAACCGCGCTGTCCGGTTCTTGTCGCGCGACACGGTCGTGCGGAACATCCCCTGTCATCAGTAGAAACATTATCATGCACCGGTTCAAAAAAATCCCCGCCGCCCTGTTCGGCCTCGCCCTGCTCTCCACACCATCCCTGCGGGCCGCGGACCTGCCGGACCCGGACGGCAAGCCCGCCGACATGTCCAAACCCGTCAAGGTTTTCCTGATTCTCGGCCAGTCCAATGCGGTGGGCTTGGGAAGCGTCAGCGGTGACAAGCCGGGATCGCTCGAAACCGCCGTCAAAACCGAAAAACTCTATCCGTTCCTGGTGGATGACGCCGGCAACTGGACGGAGCGCAAGGATGTGCGCAACGTGCAGGTGATGGTTGGCAGAAGCGGCGGCATGTCCCTCCTGCACAACGATTGGATGACCGTCAAGGGCCGGACGATGGGCGTGGAATACGGCGTCGGCCACCAGCTTGGAAACGCCCTCGACGAGCCGGTGATGGTGCTCAAGAGCTGCATCGGCAACCGCTCCCTCGGATGGGATCTCCTGCCTCCCGGCAGCGGGCGTTATCTGGCGGAAATCACCGACAGGAGCGGCAACAAAACCACCAAGGTGGTGGCAGGCTACAAGGACAGGCCCGACATGTGGGATGCGGATCCCGCCAAAGGTTTGGCCACCGAGCCGCCCAAGGAGTGGCTGGACAAGAAGGGAAAGCCCATCGACTGGTATGCCGGCAAGCAATGGGACGATGACATCGCCAACGCCAAAAAAGTCCTCTCCGAACTCGACAAGTATTATCCCGGAGCATCGAAATACGAGGTTGCCGGATTCTTCTGGTGGCAGGGAGAAAAGGACGCCGGAAATTCGGCGCACGCGGAACGTTACGAGCAGAACCTGGTGCATCTCATCAATCAACTGCGCAAGGAATTCAATGCCCCGGATGCCAAGTTCGTCATGGGCACCATTGGCGAGGTCACCAAGGGAACGGCCGGCAACAGCGGCAGGATCCTCGACGCCATGATGGCCGTGGATGGAACGAGCGGCAAATACCCCGGGTTCAAGGGCAATGTCGCCACCGTCTACACCCATGACATGGCCCGTGGCGGCAGTGGCAACGGCCATTACGGCAAGGACAGCCGGGTTTACATGGATGTCGGTCTCGCCATGGGCGAGGCGATGCTCGAGCTGTTGAAAAGCAAGTAGGCCACCCGCGGGCGTCGGGCCCCCGATCCGGCGTGATTGCATAACCGATCGCCATGCCGGGGCCTGGCGGTCCCTGGAATTCCGCCCGCAAACGGAGTCAAGGGCCGACATCCATTTCACCGATGCCTTCGTCGGTGATCGAGGGCCCCGCGGGATCGATCATCACCGCGCCCTTGCCATCCTCGGAACCAATCAGCGGCTTGCCGTGCGCCAGGCCGACCTTGGCCACGTAAATCAGCGCGAGGGGCTTGGCGGCTTCCCTGCCCAGCGCGTTCATGCGGTCCTCCATCGCGGTGACCTTGTCGGGATGCGCGGCCGCGAGGTTGTTCTTCTCGTAGGGATCTTCTACAAGGTTGTAGAGCTCGACGCTTGCGGGAATCAGTGATCGCCAGATGCATTTCCAATCCCCCTGGCGCACGGCCCCGCGGAACGGCTCGATATTGTAGACAATTTCGCTGCGAGGCGAGGGCCTGCCTTCGGAGATGGTGTCCCAGACATTCAGCCCATCGAGCGGCTTGCACTTGCTGGTGGACGCGCCCGCGAGCGAGGCGAGAGTCGGATGGATGTCCACCGCGTGGATCAGGCCGTCGACGGTGCCGGGCTTGATGCGGCCGGGCCAGTTGGCGCACGCGGCGACGCGGCTGCCGCCTTCATACAGCGAGCCTTTGCCATCACGGTACGGGCCGTTGTCGCAAGGCAGGACCGTCTTGGACAAATCCGCCATCTGTCCGGCGAACATGGCGTTGCGCGTGCCGCCGTTGTCGCTGTGGAAAATGATCAGCGTGTTTTCCCGCAGGCCCTTCCTGTCGAGCGCGGCGACAACTCTCCCGATCTCATCATCCAGGCAGGAAACCATGCCGGCATAAATGCGCCGCGTCGGCTCGGCGATGTTCTTGTAGCGGTCGATGTAATCCTGTGGCGCCTGATAGGGCGTGTGCGGGGCGTTGAAGGTGAGGTAGAGATAAAACGGGTTTTCCGCACTCTGCGCGTTGATGTATTTCACCGCATCCGCGCCGATGAGTTGGGTTGTGTATCCTTTTTCCCTCACGGGCTTGTTGTTGCGGAACCAGTCGAGCACTCCCGCATCGCTGTGCGTGTAGTAATCCAGTTCGCCGATCATCGCACCGTATTGGTAGTCGAAACCGCGTTGCCTGGGCCAGTATCTGATGTCCGCGTGGCCGAGGTGCCACTTGCCGATGATGGCTGTGGAGTAACCGGCATCCTTGAGCGTCTGCGGCAGCAGATACTCGCCCGTGTCGAGGCCATAACCCGCGGGACCGGGGATGACGATGGTTTGCAAGCCGTAACGGAAGGGATAGCGCCCGGTCATCAGCGCCGCGCGCGTCGGCGTGCACATGGACTGGACGTAGAACTGGCTGAACTTCGCGCCGCCGGCGGCGAGCGCGTCGAGGTTCGGGGTCTTGATGTCCGTGCAGCCGTTGAAGCCGACGTCCTTCCAGCCGAGGTCGTCCGCCACGATGTGCACGATGTTGGGCTGCTGCCCTGCCGCGAGGGCGGAAAGCGCGAGACCGAAGGCCAGCGCCACTCTCGGCGGAATGTGGCGGACGAAGCGGGCGGGACGTCTTTTTTTGGAAATTTCAATCATGATGGCGGAGTGTAATTCCCCGCGCGATGATTCCAAGCCTTTTGGGCGGCGGGCCTCCGGCGTTCCGGCGCTTGTCATTTCAAATCACGGCCCATCGCGAAATCGTTATCGACCGGCCGCGGCCGCTTCGCTTCACTTCACATGAAACCTGTCATGCACATTCCCACACTGATCTCCCGCAAGCGCGATGGCGAGGAACTCGGCAGCCGCGAAATCGGAAAACTCATCGCCGCATACACCTCCGGCGAGGTGCCGGACTATCAGATGTCGGCCTTCGCGATGGCGGTGTTCTTCAAGGGCATGACAGCGGCCGAAACCGCGGCGCTGACCCATGCCATGATGGAGAGCGGCGATTGTTTCGAACACCCCGCCGGCTCTCCGGTGGTGGACAAGCACTCCACCGGCGGCATCGGTGACAAGGTTTCACTGGTGCTCGCGCCGCTGGTGGCCTGCGCCGGTTGCCGGGTGCCGATGGTTTCCGGCCGCGGTCTGGGCATCACCGGCGGCACGCTCGACAAACTCGAATCGATCCCCGGTTTCAACGTTCACCTCACTCTCGGGCAGGCCGCCGCCCAACTCGGGAAGATCGGCGTCGCCATGATGGGTCAGACCGAGCGCTTCTGCCCGGCCGACCGCAAACTGTACGCCCTGCGCGACGTCACCGGCACCGTGCCGTCCATCCCGCTGATCACCGCCTCGATCATGTCCAAAAAACTCGCCGAGTCGCTCGACCGCCTGGTGCTCGATGTGAAATTCGGCAGCGGCGCCTTCATGCAGACGAAGCACGAAGCCGAAACGCTCGCCGCCAGCATGGTCGCCGTCGGCAGCGAAATGGGCGTCGAGGTTTTCACCGTTTTGAATCCCATGACGGAACCCACCGGACGCACCGTCGGCAACGCACTGGAGGTCATCGAAGCCCTCGAATGCCTCGAAGGCGGCGGCCCGGCGGATTTGCGCGCGCTCGTGCTCGATCTGGCGGAAAAAATCGCCGCGGTCCCGCGTCAGACGCTGGAGGAACGTCTCGACGATGGCAGCGCCCGGCGGAAGTTTGATGAAATTGTCGCCGCCCAGGGCGGAAACCCGGCGGATCTGCCGCGCATGGCGGAGATCCACAAGGCGCCAATCATTCGCGAGGTTCCCGCGCCAACCACTGGCCAGGTGAAGAAGGTCGATGCCGGATTGATCGGTCAGGCCGCGCTGCAGCTCGGCGCCGGACGGGCCAAAGCCAGCGATGGCGTGGACTTCGCCGTCGGTTTCGACCGCTTGGTCAAAACCGGCGAATCCATCCATGCCGGCCACCCGCTGTGCCGCATCCACGCCCGGACCAAGACGGACTTCGACATGGCCGAGGCCATGCTCGGGAAAGCCGTGCGGATCACGACCCACTGAGCGCATTTTCCGTGTTGCCAAAACGCCGGACGCAGGTTTACGTTCCGCGCGCCGCAGGCCGAATCCCGGCCCAAAAGCCTCATAGTGTAATGGTAACACCCCGGATTTTGATTCCGTTATTCTAGGTTCGAATCCTAGTGAGGCTACTTTTCAAGCCACTTCCGGCCGCGCCGGATTTCCCTGATGGAAAGACTCCGCCGGGCACCAAATCCCCGCTTGTCGGAGGGGCCGGATTGCCCGCATACTCGCCGCAATGAATGAGGAAACCTCGTTGTGGAAAGGCAGTCCGTCGCAATGGCTCAACCTGGGCAACTATGCGGGGGCAATCGTGGTCGCGGTCGGCATCGGCATCGGCGGCATTTTCTTTCCGCCGGCATGGATCGCGCTGATTTTGCCCCTGCTCTTCGCCATCTGGAAATTTCTCGTTGTCCGCTCACAGGTTTACGAACTGACCTGCGAGCGGCTGCGCATCACCAGCGGCGTCATCAACCAGCACATCGACGAGATCGAGCTCTACCGGGTGAAGGACACCCAGGCGCTGCGCACCTGGTGGATGCGCCTCACGGGGCTCACCTCCATCAAACTGGAAACATCCGACCGCACACTGCCAAAACTTGTCATCCCCGCCATCCCCGATGGCATGGAAATGCGCGAGACCCTCCGCAAGCAGGTCGAAATCCAGCGCGACAAGAAACGCGTCCGCGAGATGGACTTCGACGACTCCATGGATGACGATTTGGTTTGAAACCCCGCGGATTGCTTCTCCTTGCCCCAACCCATCCCGACATGAGCGACAAAGCCCCATGGATCACCTATCGCCCGGAGTTGAAAGTGCTGGATTGCACCATCCGTGACGGCGGACTCATCAACAACTCGCGTTTCACCGACGAGCAGGTGCGCGCGGTCTATCAGACCTGTGTCGCGGCCGGCGTCGATTACATGGAGATCGGCTACAAGAACGATCCCGCGGCGTTTCCCAAGGACAAATACGGCCCATGGCGGCACTGCGAGGAGGAGGACATGCGCCGCGTCGTGGGCGACCATACCTTCGAGGCCACCGGCCTGAAACTCGCCGCCATGGCCGACGCCGGCGGCAAGAGCGATTGGAAACACCAGATCATCCCGGCCAGGGACAGCGTGCTCGATGTGATCCGCGTCGCCTGTTATGTGCATCAGGTTTCCGAGGCGATGGAGATGGTCGAGCACTGCACCGCGCTCGGCTACGAAACCACGCTCAACATCATGGCCATCTCGGTGGTGGCCGACAGCGAGATCGACCAGGCGCTGGAAATCGCCGCGCAATCCTCCGCCGGCACGATCGTCGTGGTGGACAGTTATGGCAACCTCTACCGCGAGCAGATCGACCACCTCGTGCGCAAATACACGAAAGCCATGGAGGGCACCGGCAAGCACATCGGCATGCACGCGCACAACAACCTCCAGCTCGCCTTCGCCAACACCGTGGAGGCCATCATCCTCGGCGCCAACCGCGTGGACGCCACCCTGATGGGCCTCGGCCGCGGCGCGGGCAACTGTCCGATGGAGATCCTCCTGGGTTTCCTGCGCAACCCGAAGTTCAAGCTGCGCCCGGTCATCGACTGCATCCAGCACACGATCCTGCCAATGAAGCAGCAGTTCGACTGGGGTCCGTCGATTCCCTACAACCTCACCGGCCAGATGAACCTGCACCCGAAGAGCGCGATGGCCTGGCGCGAGGGACCGGTGCCGGAAAAATTCCGGCAAGCGCCGCTTGAAACCCGGATGGCCGCCCGCCAGTCTTGCGGCGTGATTCCCAACGTCCTCGCCGAGCGCTACGCCTCGCCCGCCATGCAAGCCGTCTGGTCCGCCGAAGGGCGGATCGTGCTGGAGCGTGAATTCTGGATCGCCGTGATGAAGGCCCAGCGCGACCTCGGGCTGGACGTGCCCGCGGAGGCCATCGCCGCGTATGAGAAGGTGAAGGACCAGGTGGACTGCGCGTCGATCATGGCGCGCGAGAAAATCACCCGCCACGACGTCAAGGCGCGCATCGAGGAGTTCAACGACCTCGCGGGACACGAGCAGGTTCACAAGGGCATGACCTCGCGCGACCTCACCGAAAACGTCGAGCAGCTCCAGGTTTACCGCTCGCTGCTCATCACGCGCGACAAGACCATCGCCGCGCTGCGCCGCATGCGCGAGCGCTCGGAGCAATGGAGCGGGCTCGTGCTCACCGCACGCACCCACAATGTGGCCGCCCAGCCGACCACGCTCGGCAAGCGTGTCGCGATGTTCGGCGAGGAACTGTTAGGGGCTTTTGGCGCGTTGGAAAACCTCATCGCCAGCTATCCGGTGCGCGGCCTCAAGGGCGCGGTCGGCACCCAGATGGACCAGCTCTCGCTCTTCGAAGGCGATGCCGCCAAAGTCGCGCAACTCGAACAGCGTATCGTCGCCCACCCGGCATCCCGGCTGTGTGGGCCAACGTCGGACAAGTCTATCCGCGCTCGCTTGATTTCCGCGCGGCGGCCGTTCTAACCGATCTCTGCTCGGGACCCTCCTCGTTCTGCAAAACCCTGCGGCTGATGGCCGGGCACGAAACGGCCAGCGAGGGCTTCGCGCCGGGCCAGACCGGCTCCAGCGCCATGCCGCACAAGATGAACTCCCGCTCTTGCGAACGCGTGAACGGTTTCCACATCATCCTCAAGGGCCACCTCGCCATGGCCGCGGGACTGGCCGGCGACCAGTGGAACGAAGGCGACGTCTCGTGCTCGGTCGTCCGCCGCGTGATGCTGCCCGACGCCTTCTTCGCCACCGACGGCATGTTCGAAACATTCCTCACCATCCTCGACCAGATGGACGCCTACGAAGCGGTGATCGCCGCCGAGACCGCGCACTACCTGCCGTTCCTGATGACCACCACCATCATGATGGAGGCGGTGAAAGCCGGCATCGGCCGCGAAACCGCGCACAAGGCGATCAAGGAGCACGCGCTGGCCACCGTGAACGATTTGCGCAGCGGGAAAACCGACCGCAACAACCTCATCGAGCGCCTCGCCGGCGACGCAAGGCTCGGACTTCCGCGGGCAACACTCGATGCCATCCTCGCCCGCGGCGACCGCGAATCCGGCGCGGCCAAAACACAAGTCCAGGCCTTTGCCGAGGCCGTTGGAAAACTCGAAGCCGCCCACCCCGCCGCCGCGGCCTACTCGCCCGGCGCGATCCTTTGAATAGTCATTATTGAGATGAAATGAACCACGGATAAACGCGGATGACTTTTTTCCAAGCCATAATCCGACCTTTTCTGACAAACGAAAGATCAACCACTGAATCACTGAAACCCACTGAGAGAACTGATTTTTCATTTCTTCTCAGTGCATTCAGTGGTTCCTGAGCCTGTAATCAAAAACGAAGAGCTACTTGTAACTCTTCAACCATCCGTGTGAATCCGTGTCCATTTGTGGTTCAAATTCCAGTCTTACTCCGCCGCGTCCGACACGACTCGCTTGGATGCTCGTCAAGGAAGTGCTCCGCGAAGGCGATCTCGCCATTGATGCGACTGCCGGCAACGGCCATGACAGCGCGTTTCTCGCGGAATGCGTGGGAGCAAGCGGCCGCGTCATCGCCTTCGACATCCAGCCGGACGCGATCGACCAGGCGCGCAGGCATGTGAGTGCTTGCGGATTCGCGGAGCGCGTGGAATTCCATCAGGAGTCGCACACAAACATCCCCGCCCATGCCTCACCCGGCACGGTGGCGGCGGTGATGTTCAACCTCGGCTACCTGCCCGGCGGCGATCATGCCATCGCCACAGAAAGTCCGCAAACCCTGATCGCGATCGAAGAAGCGGTGGAAGTGCTGAAACCCGGCGGCTTGCTCAGCATTGTGTGTTATCCCGGCCATGCGGCGGGTGCGGGCGAAGCGGAGGCGGTCGAAGACAAAGTCACATCTCTGACAGAAGTTGGCTGGCGCGTGGCCGCCTATAAGATGTGCGGCACGCACAAACCCTCGCCGTTCCTCATGCTCGCCTGCAAGCCCTGAGGCATGCCTTCATTTCTTATTCGCCTTGAGTGCGGCATCAGTATTGCCGTCGAACCACGACTGAAAGTCCCCGGCGGCGACCACTTCCATGGTGCCGATCATGTTGGCGTGGCCCTCGCCGCAGAGCTGGCCGCAGACGACGAAGGTCTCCATCGTCTTGACCGGTGTGAACCACATCGGAATCTCACGGCCGGGAATGGCATCCTGCTGGATGCGCATCGGCACGATGTGATAGTTGTGAATGACGTCCTTGCTGCCGATGTTGAGCACCGCAGGGCGGTTGACCGGCAGCTTGAGGATCGGACTGGTGAAGTCGTCCCATGCGTTGGGATCCTCGAAATCGATTCCGAGATCGTTGGTTCCGGACATGAGCCCGGGTTGGACACGGCCGAATTTGCCATCGGCTCCGGGGTAATGATAGGTCCAGCCGAACTGCCAGCCGATCACGCGGACGCGCACCGGATCGAGTTTCTGGACTTCCTTCCAGCTATCGACACGCTCGGCCCACAGCGGGAAGGCGAAACCCAGCAGCAGCACCGCCTCGACGATGATCACGCCCACTTCCAAGTGGCTGGACAGGTGGCTTTTCACACCGTCATAGGCCGCCTTGGGGTGCCTGCGGTGCCAGAAACGGAAGATGCAATAGAAGAAAAAGAGCGTCCAGCCGACGAAGAGCACCAGCATGAACCAGTGAACGACATCAAGCATGTGGTCCACCTGGCTGCCGTGCGCGGCGTAGTTTTCCGGGATACCGAGGAGTTTGATGGGGCTCATGGCGGTGATTGCAGATCAGGAATCCGTGGGTTGGTAGTCGTCGGAGAGGGACGGGTCGAAAAATTCACGCTCGCGACGGGCGATGCGGAACATGAAGAAGGCGATGCCGCCGAGTATCGCGAGGATGACCACCAGCAGGAAGAAGATCGACCAGCCGGCGGCGTCGCCGCCGCCCTCGATCATCGACACACGGCAGGTGGAACAGGCGAAAAGTGAAAGCGGATGGATCATGGCTTGGATGGGGTTAGAGATGGATGCGGCGCGCCTTGCGCAGGAAATACGAGCCGTAAACCGGCACCAGCAGGGTGCCGATGATGCCCGAGACTCCGGTGACGGTGGCGTAGGCGGATTTTTCCGGCGCGAGAAGGAATCCCCACACGATGAGGAAAACGAACAGCAGCAGGCTGACGCTCATGAAAACGATGTGGAAGCCCTTGAGTGACATGGCGGATGGGAATCAGCGGCGGGTGGGAGTGGTCATGTGCGCCGGAGTGGTGGACTTGCTGCCGAAGAAAAACGGGTCGTGGATCGGATCCTTCTTGGCCAGGCCGATCAGCGCGAACAGCCAGAACACGAAAAACAGTCCGGAACCGAAGATCCAGTAAACCGTCTTTTTCTCATGATTGAGGTGCATGAACACGGCTGCCACGAGGGTAGCCTTGGTGGCGGCGATCGCAAGGCCCAGTATGGCGTCCCAGACGTCGAAACCGTGATGACCGATGTCCAGCGCCGGGACCGTGGCCACCATGACGGTGATGATGGTGCCGGCGAAAAGGATGCCACCAATCAACAGGTAGGTGCGGATGGATTTGCGGATAGCTTCAGGTGTGTCAGCCATGGGCGTGTGGTTTTGAATTTGAGATTTGAAATTCGGGCTTTGAAACGTCCGGTCTCACATCAGGTAGAAGATCGGGAAGACGAAGATCCAGACGAGGTCCACGAAGTGCCAGAACAGCCCGCCCACTTCAACGCGGTTGGCAAGCCATTCGGGATTGCTGTCATACATTTTGCGGCCGAAGAAAAGGTAGTAGGCGAGCACCAGCGCGCCGCCGATGACGTGCAGGCCGTGAAGTCCGGTGATGGCGAAATAGATGGCGTAATAGGTGTTCCAGGCCGGCGTGAACTTGGAGGCGAAGCGCACCTGCTCGCGCGGCAGTGAGAAATGTTCCGGGAACGTCTCCTTGGCCTCGCGGCCCTTGTAGTCGGGACCCATGAACTCCTCCTTGACGGCGATTGCACCCTTGCCGCGGTCCACGCCGTCGCTCTTGGCCACGAAGTCCTTCCAGTCGATGCGGTAGCGCTCCTTGGCGGTGGGTTCGCGCTTGGGCTTGCCGGTCTCCTGATCGACGCCGTAGTCCTTGAGAAGAGCCGCCTCCAGTTTGGCAACCTGCGCCTTGTTCCACTCCCATGCCTCGCGGGCGAAGGCGTGGTTTTGAACGAGCCACGAGTTTTCCACCGCATCGATCGGGTCCTGGCCCTTCTCCACCGCCTTCATGGCGAGGTGGCGGAAGTCGATTGCATCCACATAATGGAAAACCATCGGGCTGGGGAGCAGTTTGCCGTCGATCACGGTGTCGTCGCGCAGGCGGGACTGGGTGGCGCCCTCCCGAACGTCGCGCGGCTTGAAGTCGAAACGCGCGGGAGGATCGACTTTGAAAGAGACCGTGCTGAACTCGGTGAGGAGTTTTTTGGCTTCATCGAGGGCCTTGACATCGACGTTCACGGCCGATGCGAGTTCCCATCCGCGTTTGCCGGGGTTTTCGGTCTTGGCCTTCTTCCATTCCGAGCGCAGTCCGGCCGTGCGCAACGCGCCGTTGTGCGCGCGGGCATCGAGGTGGGCTTCACGGATTTTGGCCAATAGTGCGAGGGACAGCGGTTCGCCGGCTTTGGCGATGACCACATCATCCCTGCCGCCCTCCTCGGTGCGGCCCTTGACGTCGGCGGCCAGTTTGATCTCCGACTTGCGGTGTTCCGCCTGGGTGATCAACTCCTCCACCCATGGCTTGTGATGGCGCACGGTGCTGAAGGTGAGACCGCTGGCTTCGATCTGGATCATGTTCTCCTCGATCTTCCTGCCGTGGTGGTCGAGCACATACTCGCCATTCTCCTTTTCATAGCCCAGGTGACCCTCGACGACCGTGTAATCGGTGAGCCGCACCGCCTGGTGATGGAACTTCACGTTGTATTCCACCGCCTTCAGGACCATGAAGAGCAGGGCGCAGGTGATGGTGATGCCCATGTAGATCTGGAAATGCCGCCATTTGCGCATCTTGAGCGAGGCCCAGGCGAAGACCACGGTGACCGACGAGCCGATCAGCACGAAGGTGTTGATCAGGCCGGGCAGCACCGGCAGCGTGCGCTCGGGCCACGGGTAGTCGGCACCTAGCCGCAGGAAAACATAGGCCGAGAAAAACCCGCCGAAGAGCATGACTTCGGAAGCGAGGAACAACCAGATGGCGATCTTCGAGTTGAACAAACCCGTGTCCTTGCGGGGAGTGACGATGTAGGGGATTTCCATTGTAAAAAGGGTGCCGGGTGCCGGTTTTCAGTTTCGGAAAACCGAACTCAGTGATCGGATTTGGAGTTGTCGGGAGTTTCCCACTGCGGGTGGAAATCCTCCTTGCGGTTCGGACGGCTGTATTCATACGGGCCGCGGTAAACCGCAACATCGAAGGTGAAGTTGCCATGGCCCGGAGGCGTCGGCGTCGCCCATTCGAGGGTCGTGGCGTTCCATGGATTGTCGCTCTCGACCTTCCTGCCGGTTTTCCAGGAGATGAAAAGATTGATGATGAAGGGAATCTGCGCGAGCGCGAGCGTCCATGCGCCCATCGACATCCAGATGTTCATGTCGATGTGCTGGGCCACGGTCTGGCCGAAGACGTTGGTGCTGTCGGCGGCCTTGGCGAGGTAGGCGTCGCCGCCGTTGTACCAGCGGCGGTGGAAGCCGGCCATGCCCTGCAGGAGCATCGGGAAGAAGATGATGTTCATGCAGACCAGGCTGGGCCAGAAGTGCAGGTGGTTGAGCCAGGAACTCATGTAGCGGCCGGTGATTTTGGGATACCAATGAAGCACGCCGGCGAACAAACCGAAAAGGATGCCGGGAGCCACAACATAATGGAAATGACCGATCACGTAATACGTGTCGTGCAGGTGGAGGTCGGCCAGGTTGAAGGCGAGCGGCAGTCCGGTAAGGCCGCCGATGCCGAACATCGGAATGAACGCGCAGGCCCAGAGCATGGGCGGGGAGAAACGGATCGCCCCACCCCACAGCGAGATGAGCATGGAGGTGATGATGACCACCGAAGGCACGGAGATCAGCACGGTGGTCGTCTGGAAGAAGGTCGAGACGGCGGCGCCCATGCCGGTCATGTACATGTGGTGGGCCCAGACGATGAAGGACAGGAATCCGAGCACGAGCACCGAGTAAACCATCGACTTGTAGCCCCACAGCGGTTTGCGCGTGTTGGCGGGGATGATCTCCGCGACGCAGGCGAAGGCGGGCAGCAGCAGCACATACACCTCGGGGTGGCCAAGGAACCAGAAAAGGTGCTGGAAGAGCAATGGCGAGCCGCCGCCGGAGAGATCCGCGAGGCCCTCGCTCTTGGTGAACAGGCCGGAGGGCATGAAGAAGGACGAATGGAACACCCGGTCCGCCAACTGCATGATGCCGGCGGCTTCAAGCGGCGGGAAGGCGAGCAGCAGCAGGAAACCGGTGACCAGCATGGCCCATACGAAGAACGGCATGCGCATCCAGGTCATGCCGCGCGCGCGCAGGTTGATGATGGTGGTGATGAAATTCACCGAACCGAGCAGCGACGAGGTGATGAGGAGCACGAGGCCGATGAGCCACTGCGTCTGACCCGCGAGCCACTGGTTGACGATCTGCCCGTCGGCGAAACCGGCGAGCGGCGAATAGTTCGTCCAGCCGGACTTGGCCGCGCCGGATTCCATGAAGAACGAGGCGCACATCACGAGGCCGCCGAGCAGATAGGTCCAATAGGACGCCATGTTGAGGCGCGGGAAGGCCATGTCCGGCGCGCCGATCTGCAAGGGCGTGACATAGTTGCCGAAGGCGCCGAAGCCCAGCGGCACGATCCCGAGGAAGACCATGATCGTGCCGTGCATCGCGCCGAACATGTTGTAGGTCTCGCCGGTCACCTTGCCGTCCTGCAGCCAGCGGGCCTTCCAGTTGTCCGTGAAAATCCAGCTCATCCACTCCGGCAGCGGCTGGTGCGGATAGGCGATGCTCCAGCGCATCACCATCATCAGATAGAATCCGAACGCCAGGAACAGCATGGCGGTGATTCCATACTGGATGCCGATCATCTTGTGGTCGGTGGAAAAGACATACTTCCGGATGAATCCGGGATCGTGGTGATGATCGTCGTGAGAGGTGGCGTGGGCGCTCATGGTTCCGGCGGGCGGCGTTGGTTAATCCAAAAGTTGGAAAGCGAATAGCAAAAAATGCGTTGTCGGATTTTCCAATCGAGGATCATTCTGAAAGATTCGGTAAAACGGATGCGGGTGTGGCGTGAAATCGTTGCTTGTGGATGAAGTGCGGGGAACCGCGTCGTCAGGGAGCGGCGGCGGCGACAGGCTTGAGGGTCAGCGGATCGACCAGGGATTTGGGGTCCAGCGGTTCGCCGGGCAGGTTCTTGAGATGCTCGGCGTTCAGTTCCTCGGCGGTGAGTTGTTGGCCGGCCTTGGCGCGTGCGGCGGAGATTTCCATCGCGGCCTTGGCCATTTCCACGGTGACGACATCGCCGGTGGAGTTGCCGAAATTGTTGCGGACGTAGGTCATGATGCCCGCGAGGTCCTCCGGGCTCAGACCGGTGCCTTGCGCGGCCATGCCCCCTGCCCCGCCGTAGGTTTTGCCGGTGCTGATCGGGCCGACGAGACCATTGAGGATGATCATCGCCAGGCGATCCGTTTCACCTTTCACCCAGGCGGAACCCGCCAGTGAGGGGAAGTTGGCACCATCGCCTTTGGCGTCCGGGCCATGGCAGCCGTTGCACTTCACCGAATAAATCTTGGCGCCCCGTGTCATGAATGCGGCGAGGGCTTCCTTGGGCACCGGTCCCGTTTCCTCGACACCCGGCGGCGGGGTGCGCACATATCCCTCGCGGAAAACCGCCCCGTAGTTGAACAGATCCCCGGCACTGCCGAGGATTCCGCCGGCGATGAGGAAAACGATCCCGCAGACACCGATCAACCAGAGGGAGATGGGCTCCGAACCGTTGTCGGTGATTCTTTTTTCACGCGCGCAGGCGGCGGCTTCACGTACCAGACGGTCGTGGGCCTGGCTCACGTTGATCGAATCCTCGAGGTCGGGTTTCGGGTTGGGCGAAGACATGTCGGAAAGTGGATGGTAAGGTTGGAAATTCAACTGCCGCCGTCGTTTTTCGGCGGAGAAAAGTCGAGGGATGCCGGCACCGGCTGATCCTTCTTGAGCGAAAGCAGGTAGGAAACGAGCGCCCGGGCATCGGATCCGGGCACCACTTCGAAGCCATCGGCCGCAGCGACGGGCAGCGCGCTGGCGGACGGGGCGCCCTTGATCTCGCGCTTCCTGAAGAGGAAGGGATGCGGCGGGCAGTTGGAGTTCCAGCGTTCCGCGTTGAGTCGCGGGTTGTAAAGATGGAGGAAGAGCCATTGCTCGGGATCGACCCCCTTGGCTTGGAGGGCATCGAGGCGACGACCGAGGTTGGAGAGGTCCGGCCCCATCCGGCTGACACCGATCTGGGCGAATGTCTCGCCGTCGAAGTCATAGGCGTTGGTTTCCCGCCGGGTGTCGCCGCGGGCTTCATCGTCCTTCAGTCCGCCCCAGTCCGGGCGATAGAGGTCGTTGCCGGCATAGGTGGGCCGCACGACCTGGGTGTGGCAAAGATAACAGCCGTTCTCGGCATAGACCTTGGCCCCGTCGGCAATCCGTCCCGTGCGCTTAGGGATGAAAATGCCGGCGGTGGATGTGGACTCCTTGAAGGGAGCAGGGGCGAGATCGCGCATCTTGAGATACGGAACCACAATGACGGCCAGCCATGCGATGCCGAAACTGGCGGCGATGCCGGTGATGAAGGTGCGTGAACTCATTGAGAAAGGATTTGAAATTTGAAATTTGAAATTTGAAATTCCATGTCAGTGGGCGTGGACGTGGCCCGGGCCGGCATTGTCGATATCGCCATCGTCACCGTGCGGGCTGCCGGAGCCGTGCCCGCGGACCAACAGCGTGGGGTGGGTGCTGCGGCGGCCGAGGCGCAGCCACATCAGGGCGAGGTGCATGAAGAAGAAGATGTTGGAAAAAAGGATCAGGCACCATGAGAAGGTGATGGCCACGGCATAGGGTTTGGCGTAGGCGGCGGCAGCCGACCATGGCTGTTGCCAGTCCTCCTGGCCGCCGCCTTGGAGCACGCCGCCGAACAGCGCCACCAGCGCGACGGTGATGATGCCATAAACCGAGAACAGGAAGTGCATCTTGATCAGCCGGCGTGACAACCACTCGCGCAGCGTGACGCGGGGCACGATGAAGTAAGTCGCGCCGAACATCACGAAAGAGAAAAACCCGTAGAGCGCGAGGATATCGAATCCGTAACCCGAGAGCGAGAACTGGGTGAGACGCAGCGACGAACCGGGCAGGTTGAGCAGCACCGCGGCGACGGCGAGAATGATCAGCCCGGAGATGCCGGCGACGGTGAACCGCAGCGACGGACTTGCCGCGAGCGTCTCCGGATTCGAGAGCATCGTGCGGATCGTGTTGATGGCCGCGGCGCAGGCCGGGATGAACAGCAGCGCGGTGGCGGCAGCTCCGATGTAGGGCAGGAAATAGGGAATCGGCGCACCAACCAGTTTCTGCATGCCCGCCCAGGGCGCGATCACAGCCAGCGACCAGAACCCGAGTTTCGCAAGGGCGTAACTGTAGATCGGGCGGCCGGTGACCTTCGGCGCGAGATAATAGGCCGTGCCGAGAGCGACCGGCGTGAAGAACAGGAAAATCATCGCCGAGCGGAACCAGGCGCTGATGCCCGCGCCCATCAGCGGATGGCCGGGAACGCAGTGGAGCAGCGTGTTGGCGGTGATGAAGATCCAGGGAAACCAGAGCATCGCGGCCAGCAGATACCATTGCGAAATGTAAACATGCCCCTCGGGCCGCACGCGGAACTGGATGAACGAACCGATCATGATCGCGAAGTAGCTCACCAGCAGCACCGGCCATGCGAACGAAGGAAACTCCATCCATGGCATGCCGGTGCCATGACCGGTGAGAATGCCAATCACACCGAGCGAAACTCCGAGGTTCCAGACGTGCCCGGCGGTGAGGATGGTGCCGACCATCGTGCACTCCTTGCGCGAGAGACGCGCCATCAGCCAGATGATCATCGCGAAGGCGGCCTGCATGCCCCAGCCGTAAACCAGCGCGTTGAGATGGGCGGGAAACACCCTGCCATAAGTCAGAAACGACCAGGATGAGAGGAAACCGGGGCTGTGCACCTTGGCCGAGGCGATCACCCCGAGGAAAATCGAAACCGCAAGCCAGGCGGCCCCGCTGGTCAGGAAAAACATCACCGGATGGCGCAGCGAGCGGTCGATGCCCGCGCGCAACAGCGCATCCTGATCGTGGGTGGTGGAAGTGATGGGAGACATCGATGTGGTGAGGGATCAGGGCTGGGTGAGTTCGGCGGCGGTGACCTGTGGCTTGCCGACCTCGCTGCGGAGCGCGGCCACCTGCTCGGGTTTCACGGCGGATGCCTTGTTGCCAAAATTGTTGCGCACGTATGTCAGAACGGCGGCGATCTGCTCGTCGGTCTGATAAGCCATCGGTGCCATGCCGCCCGGGAAGTTGTATTCGGTGCCCTTCACCTTGATGGGCCCCTGCAGGCCGCGGAGTTGGATGCGGATGAGGTTGGAAACCGGGCCGTTCACCCACTCGGATCCCGCAAGCGGCGGAGCGGCGGGACCTCCCTCGCCATTCTGGCCGTGGCAGGCGGCGCAAACCATGAACTGCACCTTGCCGATGGCCATCACCGCGGGATCGGGCGGCTCGTCGGTGGCGGGCGCGGCGTCGATGGCGGCGGTGTCCACCGGCGGCGCGGAGGCGAGTTTTTCAGCGGTCGGCGATCCGGGCACCACCTGCTCGGGTTTCTCGACGGCGGTTGGCTTGCTGGCGGCGAGTTTGGCGGCGACGTCCGGAATGGCGGTCTCGATGGCTTCCTTCGGCAGGTTCGCGGCCTGCGCGGCATCCACCCTGGCCTTGATTTCGTAGCGCGGCTTGGCGGCGGCGTCTTCGAGTGTTTGCGGTGCCTTGCGGTTGAGCAGGAGGATCACCGCGAGCACCACGGCGAAGATCAGGAAACTGCCGATGCCCCACCAGAAAGTGGTGAAGCGGAGGATCGGATTGTCGCGATTGGGGTCCATGAAAGGTCGTGAAACGGGTCAGTTGGAGAGATTGGCGGACTCGAGGATGCGCGGGTCTCGGTTGGGATAGAGCGAGTGCTGGCCGATGGCGCGCAGCAGGAAGAACAGGAAGGCCGCGCCGATGGTGACGAAGGCGAGGATGTCGCCCCAGAAGGCGCCGGGAATCGATGGCTGGATTCCCCCGAAGACCTCGGGCTTGATGTTGCCCAGCGAGATGCCGCGCTCGGGGATGGTGATGAGGTAGTGGTCGAGCACGTGCATGGCGAGCGTGTAGACCGCCATGATCGAGAGGGTTTTCGGGTTCCGCTTGAGCCATGCCTGGAGCAGGATGACGAAGGGAATGACGAAGTGGCCGAAGACCAGCGCGATCATTCCGGTGTTCCAGTTGCCGGTATTGCGGATGAGGAAATACGAGGTTTCCTCGGTGATGTTTGCATACCAGATGAGGAAATACTGAGAGAAGGCGATGTAGGCCCAGAACACGGTGAAGGCGAACAACAGCTTGCCCATGATGTGGAAATGCTCGGGACCGGTGACGTTTTTCAGGTGGCCCTGGCTCCTGAGCCACGCGCAGACGAGGATGATGACCGCCATCGAGTTGAGCGCGGAACCGGCGAACAGATAAACGCCCCACATGGTGGAGAACCATTTGTAATCGAGGCCCATGAGGAAATCGAAACCGGTGAAGGTGATTGTCAGCGCGAAGATGATGAGCGTGTAGGTCGAGTGGAAACGCGCTTGGAAGAGACGTTTGGTGCCCGGGGTGGGATCGGTGTCCTGGGCGATGGAGAGTTTGCGCAGGCCGATGATGACGAGACTCAGGCCCACGCCCCAGAAGATGACACGGCCATACCAGAAGGGCAGGTTCATGTACCAATACTTGTTGTAAAGCAGGTGATCGACGTGATGCAGGTGTTCCTTCACCGCACCGGGTGCGGCGCGGTGGGTGTTCATCCACTCGTAGAGGTATTGCTGGACGTCCGGGCACAGCAGCGGCAGGCCGAAGAGGAACATCCACGGATAGGTGGAGCCGAGGTTCTCGAAGGTGCGGCGCACCGAGGTCCCCCACCCCGAGTTGGAGACGTTGTGGAGCAGCGTCCAGAAACAGCCGCCGATCGACAGCGTGAGGAAGAAGTAGAAGGCGAACAGCCAGGAATAGGCGAAGGGCCCGCGGACCTTTTCCGGAGCGAAGAACAGCAGGTAAAGACTGACCAGCGTGCCGCCGGCGGCCAGCGCCATGGCGATGGTTTTCACCTTGGAAAACTTGGAGGCATCCAGATGGTCGCCGTCGATGGCGATGTCTGCGGAAGTGACGTGGTGGTGGGCCATTGCGATGGGAAAATTATTTGGACGATGCTTTCGCGGCCTGCAGGGTGTGGATGTAGGCGACGATGGCCCAGCGGTCGCGCACCGGGATGTTGTAGCCATAGCCGCTCATCAGTCCCTTGCCGTTGGTGATGACTTCGTAGAGGCGGCCGTCAGGATAGCTTTCCTGGGTGAGGGCGTTGAGCTTCGCATTCGGATTGGCAGCCACGGGGACACCGTAGTTGGCGGTGATGCCGTTGCCATCTCCGGACGCGCCGTGGCAAACCGCGCAATAGATGCCAAAGCGCTCCTTGCCGCGCAGGATCAGTTCGGCGGCGTTTTCGGGCGTCAGGCCGAGTTCTTCGGGCATGCCATTGCCATAATAGTCTCCGACATGGCCGGTGAAGTAGTAGCCGGTTCCGCCTCCGAATTCATATTCGGGGATGCCACCGATGCTTTTTTCGCCATCCGGGTTGAAGCCGCGCGGAAAGGTCTGCGCCACGGGCAGGCGGGCACCCTGGCCGTCGGCGAAGAACGGATCCGGTTTCTGCGCCTTGAGTTTGTCCTGCTCGTCCATGTCCGGGAAGATCCGGACCGGCGGCTTGGAGAACTTCTGGCCGCGCAAGCCGAAGATGCCGACGACGAGCAGCGCGATCAGGGCGTAGGCTAGGAAAAAGTAGCGCATCTAACGAAAATTTGAGATTTGAAATTCGGGATTGGAAATTGCCGGTCAGTCCTCTTCTTCGACGAGTTCGATGTTGGCACCGCCGATTTCGGCGAGCAGTTCCTTGGTCTGGTTGGGGCTGAATTTCGGATCGCGGGCTTCGATGGCGATGAAGAAGCCGTCGTCGGTGGCGCGGTGGAACTGCTTGCTCGCGAACAGCGGATGGTTGAGGCGCGGCAGTTGGATGAGCGCGAGCAGGCCGAACAACACGGTGAAACCGGAGAACAGGATCGTCAGTTCGAACATCACCGGAAAGAAAGCCGGGACGGTGAAGATGTTGGCCGGCTTGGCCTGCACAATGGTCGGGTAGATCACCACCTGCGTGGAGTAGGCCAGCGCGAAGGCGGTGGCGCAGCCGGTCATGCCGCCGAAGAAGACGAACCACGGCAGGATCGAGCGCTTGAGACCCATCGCGCCATCCAGCCCGTGGATCGGATAGGGCGAGTAACAGTCCCACTTGCGGAAGCCGGCGTCGCGGATCTTCTCCGCGGCCTTGTAAAGGGCGGAGGCGCTCTTGAACTCGGCGAGGTAGCCGTAAACGCGTTTGCGGGTGGTGCTCACTTGGTGGATTTGAAATTTGAGATTTGAGATTTGAAATCAGACCAGCTCTTTCTGATAGGCGGGTTCGGCTTTCACGCCGTGGTCGGGGTGGTGTTCCTTGTCGTCGAAGTGCGGGTCGGCTTCGGGTTTGGTCCACTTGACCTCGGCGATGTTGATGCAGGGCAGGAAGCGCAGGAACAACATGAACAGCGCGAGGAACATGCCGATGGTGCCGACGAAGAGCATCTGGTCCTGGGCGGAGGGCGAGAAGGTCTTCCAATCGCCCGGCAGCCACATGCGGGCCAGCGTGGTGACGATGATGACGAAGCGCTCGAACCACATGCCGACGTTCACGCACATCGCGATGGCCATCACGACCCAGAGGTTTTCCCGGCATGCCTTGAACCAGAAGAACTGCGGCGAAATCACGTTGAGCGACATCATCGCCGCATAGGCCCACCAATAGGGGCCGGCGATGCGGAACTTGAAGGCGTCCATCTCGTAGATCGCGCCCGAGTAAAACGCGACGAACAGCTCCATCAGATAGGCATAACCGACGATCGTTCCCGTGAGCAGGATGATCTTGGCCATGTTGTCGATGTGCTTCATGGTGATCAGGTCCTGCAGTCCGTAAACGAAGCGCGCGGGGATCATGATGGTGAGCACCATGGCGAAGCCGCCGAAGATGGCGCCGGCGACGAAGTAGGGCGGGAAGATGGTGGTGTGCCAGCCGGGAACCACCGAGGTGGCGAAGTCGAAGGACACGACCGAGTGCACCGAGAGCACCAGCGGCGTGGAAAGCGCGGCGAGCAGGAGATAGGCCATTTCATAATGGCTCCACTGGCGGTTGCCGCCGCGCCAGCCGAGCGCGAGAATGCCGTATATCACCTTGCGCAGGCCGGGCTTGCAGCGGTCGCGGATGGTGGCGAGGTCCGGCACCATGCCGAGAAACCAGAAGATGAGGGAAACCGTGAAGTAGGTGGACACCGCGAAGACGTCCCACAGCAGCGGCGACTTGAAGTTCTGCCAGACCGCGTTGGCATTGGGCACGGGCGCGAGGAACCAGGCGAACCAGACGCGGCCGACGTGGAAGGCCGGGAAAATGCCCGCGCACATCACCGCGAAGATCGTCATCGCCTCGGCGGCGCGGTTGATCGAGGTGCGCCAGTTCTGTCTTGTGAGGAAGAGAATCGCCGAGATGAGCGTTCCGGCGTGGCCGATGCCGATCCAGAACACGAAGTTGACGATCGGCCAGCCCCACATCACGCGGTTGGTGTTGCCCCAGACGCCGACACCGGTGGAAACGAGGTGGAACAAGCCGCCGCCCACGCCGATGGCGGCAATCAGCGCGGAGGGGATGAACAGCAGCCACCAGAGCAGCGGCTGTTTGTTCTCCACAACGCCGCAGATGCGCTCGGTGATCCAGTGATAGGACCGCTCGTTGAGGATGAGCTTCTCGCGCTCCAGCACGGGGAGTTTGACTCCCGTGTGGGTTTCCGGCGCGGTGGTGGTGGTGGATGCCATGATGGGGAAAATGCTGGGATGCTGGAATCAAACCATGTGAATGGTGGCTTTGCCGATGAATTTGGCGTCCGGCATGTCGGGGTTCGGGTTTTTGACGCGGGCCAGGTAGCTGGTGCGCGGGCGGGTGCCGATGTAGTTGAGCAGGTCGTAATTGCGCTCGCCGGACTTGGCGCGGAACATTGCGGATTTTTCCTCGTCCTTGAGGTTGCCGAAGGTGATGGCGTCCGCCGGGCAGGCTTCCTGGCAGGCGACCTTCACCGAGTCCACCGGGATGCGCAGGGTTTTTTCGGTGACTTCCATCTCGGTGGAAGGCTTGCCGGCGACGAGCGCCTCCTGCTTCTGGCCGCGCTTCTGGCGGATGACGGAATCCTTGAGGCGCTGCACGCAGTAAGTGCACTTTTCCATCACGCCGCGCATGCGGACGGTGACGTTCGGGTTCTTCTGGAGGTGGTTTGCCTCGCCCACGGTTTTTTCGCCGAGCGGGCCACGGTAGAGGTTGTGTTTGATGAGCGGGTTGCGCTTGTTGTAGTCGAAGAAATTGAAGCGGCGCGCCTTGTAGGGGCAGTTGTTGGCGCAGTAGCGGGTGCCGATGCAGCGGTTGTAGGCCATTGCGTTGAGTCCGTCCTCGGTGTGGACGGTGGCATTGACCGGGCAGACGGTTTCACAAGGCGCGAACTCGCACTGCACGCAGGCCACCGGCTGGGGAACGAGCGCCGGGTTGTCGGCATCGAAAGTGTTGTCCTTTTGCACGGCGAAATACCGGTCCATGCGGATCCAGTGCATTTCGCGGCCTTTGGCGACCTGTTCCTTGCCGACGACCGGGATGTTGTTTTCCGCCTGGCAGGCGACGAGGCAGGCGTTGCAGCCCATGCAGGAGGAAAGGTCGATGGTCATCGCCCACTGGTGGAGCGGGTCGTTGATGAGCGGCTGCGCCTTGCCATCCGGGCCGGGATTCCATCTGGCGGAGCCCATCGGCTTGTAGAGGGAAATGTTTGTCGGCGCGTGCGAGTCGTTGCCCTGCTTTTTGACGTTGGCAAGTTGCTTTTCGAAACCGCCTTTGTCGTCCTGCGAGTCGATGGTGGAAATCTCGCGGGCGAGCGCGCGGCCATACATCGCGCTGTGCTCCTGGACGAGCGCCACCGAGTAGCGCTTGCCGGTGGATTTGACGGTGGCTCCGGTGGCGAAGTAAGCCGTGGCGGTGTCGCGCAGCGGGTAGGCATTGAAGCCGCGGTTCACACCCACCAGGCCGACGTGCGATTGGTTGGCGGGCTTGCGCTCCAATTCGTCGTCCTTGTCGAAGGCCTGGCCGTAACCGAGCGGAATGATGATGGTGTTTTCGGCCTGGCCGAAGGAAACGAGCACCGGGATTTCAAGCGTGCGGCCGTTGACCGCCACCTCGATGATGGGTGACTTGCGGTTTTCGCCCTCACCATCCGGCGAGCCGAGCGCGCGGGGATTTTCGATGGCGATGATCTCGTCGTAGATGCCCAGCTCCTTGGCGGTCTTGGGGGCGATGAGCGCGGCGTTGTCCCATGTGAGCTTGGAAATCGGATCGGGCGCTTCCTGAAGCCATGCGTTGTCGATCCAGCGGCCGTCGTAAACCGAGGCGTCGGTGGCGAAGATGACTTCCAGCGAGTCGATGGCCGGGGCGGCGGGAACTGTGTCCGGAGATACCGGACCGGCCGCCGGCGTGGCGGAGGCATATTGCGAACCGGGGAGGAAACCATCGCGCAGGAGTTTCTTCCACGCGGCATCGCCTTCGCCGCCGAGCGTCGCGAATGTCTTGCGCACGGCGCCATAGGCAGGTGAAGGCGCGCCTTTTTCACCCTCGCCGGCGAGCAGTTTGCCATCGGCGGAGAGCAGCGCGAGCAGGAGTTCGGTTTCAGCGATGCAATCCTGATAGAGCGGCAGGATCATCGGCTGCACCACCGTGTAGGTGCCGCGGGCGCTGCGGGCGTCCGACCACGACTCCAGATAATGCGCGGCCGGAATGTGCCAGGTGCAGGCATGGGCGGTGGCATCCGTGCGTTCGCCGTGATGGATGCTGGTTTTCACCTTGGCCAGCGCGGCCGGGAAACCGAGATCCGCCGGAGCGTCGTAAACCGGATTGGACGGAGTGAAGAGGAAGAGCGTGTCGATGGCGCCCGCATCGATGTCCGCCTTGAGCGAGGCGAGCGTGCCGAGACCGGTGGCCTCCGTCAGCACGGCAAACAGCGGCTTGTCCTCACCGATGTTGCCGAGCGCCAGGTTGATGGCCTGCGCGAGTTGCCGAACGGCGGCCGATTGGCGCGAACCGGCAAGCACCGCGGACTTGCCGGCGTGGCTCTTGAGGTCGGCGGCCATCGCACTGATCCATTCGAGCTGCTTGCTGTCGGTGATTGCCCCGTCGGATGGGATGCCGGAAACGCCGAGTTCGCGGGCGAGTTGGGCGGCCACGGCGGCGACCTGGCTGGGCGCCACCCGCAAGCGGTGATCCGCCATGCCACCGGTGAGCGAATAAGCGGCCTCCACCGCGTAGAGGCGGTTCATCTTCGCGGCGTCCGGCGTTTGGTCGTAGCCCTTGCCCTCCGGCTTGCGGCAGTCGAAAAACGCAGTCACCGGTCCCTGCGGGTCGATGCCCGCGAAATCGCAGTCGAGCGCGAGAATGCGGTCCGCCTTGGTGAAATCCGCGACCATCCTCACGCCATCCATCGAGTCGGGGGTCAGCGCTTCGTATTGATAGAACTTCGCCGCGGGAAAGATGGCGGCGATTTCCTTGCGCAGGCGGTTGCGGGTGGGGCTGTCGTCGGCACCGAAGAGGAAACCGACCTTCGCGGCCTTGTCGGCGGCGATGGCGGCGATGGCGGCATCGAGTTCCGCGCGTTTGGCGGGTTTCCCGGCCTTGAGGATCCTGCGCGAGCGCGACGGCGAATATAAATCCAGCACCGAGGCCTGCGCGAAGGCGTCCGTGCCCGCGGCGTCCGGGTGAAGCGTGTTAGGTGCGAGCTTGGTGGGGCGGCCTTCGAAGGTCGTCACGACCAGCGGCGTGGCACCGGTCGCACGCGGCATGGCGGAGGCATAATAAGTCGCCTTGCCCGGGATCACCCACTCGGGGGCCTTGGTGTAAGGGACGATGTAGCTTTCCGGCCGGCGGCAGGCGGCCATGCCGAAGCCGGCCAGCGCGGTCGAGGCCCCCATCAGCTTGAGAAACGAACGGCGCGAGGTTTCCGCCTCCGATTCGTCAGCCATCTCGGCAGCCCCCTGCGGAAACTCGCGGTCGAGCCACTCGCGGAACGCGGGCGTGTCCTCAAGCTGGCCCGCGCTGCGCCAGGAAACGGTGGTTTCGCCGGCCGGAACTTCGGGGTGGTGCCAAATGCGCTTGCTCATGTCTGACTGCGGAAAATGTGGAGAGTGTGGAAAAATTTCGGGCGGATCAATGGTGGCAGGTGGCGCAGCTTTCCTTGGGCTTCACCTGGAACTGCTCCTTGAGCTTCAATCCGAGATCCTGGGTCGTCTTGACCGACTGGTCCCTGGAATACTTGGTCACGTCGGCGTCGCCGTAGTTGAAGTTGTAGACCTCCTCAAGCGGGCGCAGGTGTTTTTCCGGCGCGCGGTGGCACTCAAGGCACCAGCCCATCGAATGCGGCTGGTCCTGCCAGACGACCTCCATCTTGTGCACGTCGCCGTGGCAGCTCTGGCAGGAAATGCCGCGGTTCACGTGTGCCGAGTGGTTGAAGTAGACGTAATCCGGCGACTTGTGGATGCGCACCCACTCGATCGGCTTGCCGTCATAACCGGGAAACGCCGGGTCCATCGACTTGTGCAGCGGCGCGAGTTTCGGACTCTCGCGCTGGACGTGCTGGTGGCAGTTCCAGCAGGTGTTGCCCGTCGGCACGTTCGAGTGGCCGGCCACATCCACAAACGAGTGGCAATAGCGGCAGTCGAGGCCGAGTTGATCGACGTGGATCTTGTGGGAAAACGGAATCGGCTGCGACGGCTGGTATCCCACCACCTGGGCCTTGGGCGTTGCGTAGTAAGCGAAGGCGAGGGCCACACCCGCCGCGGCGGAACCGGCGCAGACGGCGATTTTAAGGGGAAGCAGGTTGGACCAGCGGGGAAAAATGTTTGCCATGACAAGGGCGATGCGGTGCGGGGAAACAGGATGCCCGGCGGTTGACTATCAGGCCGAATCCGATTGGCACAAGTGCCGCCTGCGGGCGCCGGGAGGATGCAAACCAGCGCCAACCTTGCAACGGAAAAAACCATTTTCGCGGGTTTTTGACCCCACTCGTCATCCGCGCCGCCCCACTTGTGGATTTCGCGCCTCGGTCGCCACCACCCGGCCGCCGCCACCGTTCCGCAGTGGAACGGGTTGGGTGCAGGCGGCCACCGGTTTTGATCCTGCTCTCCGGTGATCATTCCTGCGCGGCATTGTTCTGGGCGAGCAGCCAGCGGCGGAGTTGTTTTTGGAAGGTGTTGGCAAGGTTGTCACCCGGTGTGACGAGCACGCCCCAACCGCCGCGGCCCGGATTGATGGGCACCTCGCGGGGGCTTTGCAATTCACACATGCGGCGGTCCTCATCGAGCACACCGATGGCGAACTCGATTTGTTTTCCGGGTGGCGGGCCCTTGAAGCCGGGCGAAATGGCAAGCGACCAGAAGCAGGTGCAACTTTCCCGGGTGTTGGGCGAAGGGATGTGGACAAGCACGCGCTCGTCGCCGTCGGCGAAGGTTTGCCGGATGGTCGTGAAGTTCGGCAACCAGGAGCGCTGGCAGCGGTGATGGGAGCTTTGCAGCTTGCCGGGCAGCTCGTGGTGATTGTCGAGCGCCGGGAATGGGGCATCCATTTGATAGCCGCCGTCGGGATGCACGGAGATGTCCATTTCGTGAATGCGCGAATCGGCGCAGATGCCAAGGGTCGAGCGATGGGCGAATGCAAAGTGGGTCATGTCGAGGTAGTTCTCCACCTCGCGGCGCCAACCGGCGGCAAAGGGCATGGGCGGGCCCATGATGTAGGTCCAGCGCGGGTCCTCGAACTCGGGCACGGCGGGCAGTTCATGAGGCCGGCCGTCGGCCAGCGGTCGGTCATCGAGTTTCACCCAGAGATAGCCGTAGCGTTCCTGAATGCGGTAGGATCGGAGGTGGGACAGCGCGAGCTTCTCGGGGTTTGGCTCAAGCAGGGACGGGATGGAAAGGCAGGCGCCGTCGGCGGCGAATTCCCAACCATGGTAGGGACACATGAGATTGCCCTCGTGCAGACAACCCTTCGACAAGTCGGCCCCCTTGTGCGGGCAGGCGGAATCAGCCGCGAGGAGACGTCCGTCCTCGAAGCGGACAATGACGAGGCTGGTCTCCAGCAAGGTGTAGCTGACGATTCCGCCAGGCGGCAGATCGGCGGCGTTGCCGACCGGCTGCCATGTGCGGCGAAGGGCCGCGATGACGTGGTCTTCGTTCAGGTTCATGATTGCCGGGAGTTTGCATGCCTCACCGCATGATTGCCGGGACCGATGGCCCTATTGCGGTGCGAATCCCGGCAGCAACAACGCCTTGTCATCCGAAACCGCCGGGCTTGAGGGTTGCGCATCACCGGATTTTCCAACCATCACACTGCCATAGGACGCGATGCCGCGCAAGCCGACCATCAGGTTTTTCTTCTTTTCCGGATCCAGTTCCGCGGCCGCCCGGGACGCGACGCCCCATGCGATCTTGTTGAGGCCGTCCTTCGCCTCCTCAGACTTGTAGCTGCGGAGCGATGGCACATGGCAGAGGAAAACCACCGTATCCGGGCCATCGTGGCAGTAGGTGAGGAAATCCCCGCCGGTCATCAGGTTCTTTTTGCTGCCGCCCGAGAACAGGGCATCCGTCATCGCTTTCATGGAGGAGGAAAACCCGGCGGCGGAGGCTTTTGCCGCATCGCTGTTGCCGTGCGTCACGCCGTTGCTTTTCGAGTCGATCAGCTTGTCGGCGGCCTCGAACTCCTTGTATCCCGGCTTGGCCGCCTCCTTGGCGGCCGCGCCCTCGCCGGCGGCTCCCAGCAGGATCATCGGCACGGCCAGAATCCCGAGAATCCATGTCCATGCCTTCGCCGGAATGAAGAACAGTCCGTGCTTCGGATTCAGAATCACCTGCTGCCCGTTAGACGGATCAACGAGGATTTTCGGTTGTTTCGGGTAGATCATCTTCCACAAGCCCCAATTGCCCGCCGCCGCGAGAGCGAGGCCGAGCCCCGGCCCCACCACGGGATACCCCACGGCACCGGAGATGACGGTTCCCACCACAATGCCCAAAATCGCCACCAAGGGGATCAAAATTCCAAGTCCGCTCCAAATGATCATGATGTGGATGTGTTGGCTGTTTTTTTTCTCAAACCCGGCCGATGCTACGGACGTCCCATGTATTTGCGAGAGCCTTTCACATATTTCTCCGCCCAATACCTTACCTTTGACTGCTCCTCGGACGAGAGCGTGCGCACGACCCTGGCGGGCGAACCCAGCACGAGCGAGCCGGGCGGGATGACGGTGCCACCGGTCACCAGCGCGCCGGCACCGATGATCGAACGTTCTCCGATGACGGCTCCATCGAGGACAATCGCGCCCATGCCCACCAGCACCTCGTCCTTCACGGTGCAGGCATGGAGGATCGCCGAGTGGCCGACGGTCACCAATTCGCCGACATAACAGCCGTAGTCATCCGCCAGATGAATGACGGCGTTGTCCTGGATGTTGGAACGCGGGCCGATGACGATCTCGTTGATGTCGCCACGCAGGGTGGCGTGATACCAGATGCTGGTTTCCTCATGCAGCGTGACGCGGCCGATCACGTCGGCGCTGGCGGCGACAAACGCGCTCGGATCGATCTGTGGTGAATATTGCGCGAAATTCTCGATGGCCATGCGCGAAGCTAAACGAAGCGTTTCCCCTCGGCAAGCATCGCGCGGCGTCCCGGATGCTCACGGTGCCGGCGGCTCGTAGGCGTAGCGGTAGAAGGTGGTGTCGGAGACCGCGACAAGGTGCTGGCAGAAACCATCCTGCCCGGCCGTGACCGTGGCCAGCGTGGACCATGACTTGAGGTTGGTGCAGGATTCGAGCCGGTAGCTCATGCCGGGCACGGCGGCGCATGAGACGGTGGCGGTTCCATTGCCGTGATCGGTGATCCGCACGGAATCCGCGGGCAGCACGATGAGCGACAGCCGGTTCTCCGCGTCGAAGGGATCGGACCATTTTGCATCGGTGTAGACCGCGCTGCCGGTGAGGGTGGCGAGGAATGCGGCGAGGTCGTTTTTCTGCTGTTGGGTGAGGTTGAGGCTCTGCACGCCGCCGGGTCGTCGCAGGCGGTTGTCGAGGTTGGCGTTGTCGCCGGGGATGAGGTTGTAGTGGTTGATCACCTGGGCCAGCGTCGTGAAACCGCCATCGTGCATGAACGGTCCGTTCGTCTGCCCGTCCGGGCCTAACAGGTCGCGCAGGCTCGGCGAGCGGGTGTTGGTGAGGTCCGTGCCGCCGCCGATCCGGGTGATGACACCGTTGTTCAGACTGTTGGGAGCGATGGCGAACTCGGGCGGCGCGTGGCAACCGGCGCAGCCGGCGCCGGCGGGACCACCGCCGGGCGGCGGTGGCGGATTGAGGAAGAGTTGTTTGCCGGCGTTTTCCTGCGGCGTGAAGTTCGGGAAATTCACGGCATCCCCGGCGACTTGCGCGCGGCCGATGTCATATTTCGAATCAAACGACTGGATGCTGCGGACAAACTGCGCGAGCGCCCGCTGCACGCGTGTCTCCGTGATCGCCGCATCGCCATAAGTCATGGCGAACAGCACGCGGTATTCATCGATGGCGGAGAGTTTGGCGACAAGATCCGCAAAAGCCGGATCGCCGCCGCTGCCGCTGAATCCCATTTCGACGTGGTCCTTCACCGGCTGGGTCGTTTGGTTTTCCAGCGTGGTGGCGCGCTCGTCCCAGAAAAAGCGCACTTCGTTGGCGAAACGGGCGTTGATCAGGCGCATCGAGTGGCGGCCGGTGGTGCCGTTGACACCGCTGCTCGCGACAGGCGCGTCGCCGAAGGCGTGCGACTGGACGTGGCAGGAGGAGCAGGAAACCGTGTCGTTGCGCGAGAGGCGGCGGTCGTGAAACAACACGCGGCCGAGGGTGGCGCCTTGATCGGTGATGGCATTGCCGGCGGTGGTGTTGTCCCTGCCGATGTAGGCGGGGACCGGTTGGTTCGCGTAGTTGGCGGGCCGGGTCAGATCGAGGACTCCGTCGCCGGCAAGGACGGACGAACAGGCAAAAGCCATTAAAGCAATGTTGAGGCGAAGGGTTTTCATGGTTTTCATCGGTTGGGTGGTTCGGGCCTCCGCGTATGGAGGATGTTTCAATGCAGGGCGATGACTGTGAATTCCGTGTTTCGATCGACCCGCAAAATTGTAAAGGAAGTGTGAAATCCGTCGGCTGCGGCGGAAATCGCCGCAGTCCGAAAAGACTCACGGTATCTCCGAGAGGATGCTGTAAAACGCCTTGTCCGGCAGCGGCGCGGGCGCGGTGAAGGTGAGGTTCCCGCCGCTGCTTTGGCGAGTGGCGCCGGTCACGGGTGACCAGAAATCGAGATCCGCGCTCTGCCACATCGCCTGGCTGGCGGCGGGGTTTTCCGGCACGATGACGAAAAATCCGTTAGATCCGGAACCGTAACCGAGCGGGGCCGCGGGCATATCGGTGTTGTAGGCCCCGAAGTTGAAGCGGAGGCGGTGGTAGTATGCCTGATGCGTGGCGCTCATGGCCGCGATGCCGCCGGCGAGAAGATTGGTGGTTTCCGCCGGATCGGTTGAAAGATCGTAAAACTCGTCCGTCCCGGTGTTGAAGCGGATCAGCTTGTAGCGGTCGTCGCGCAGGATGCGCCCGCCGGCCGTTGCGCTGGTTTGGTCGAATTGGTCGCTGTAGATCCTGGTGCGCGGGCCGTCGCTTGGGTTGGCCAGCACGGGCATCAGGCTCGTCGAGTCGAGCGTGACATCCGTGGGCAGCGGCACGCCGGCCATTTCAAGCATGGTGCTGAAGAGATCGACGGCATGGACGAGCGCGTCGCTGGTGCGTCCGCCGGAGGCGACGCTCGGTCCCTTGATGATCAGGGGCACGCGGATGCCGCCTTCGTAAAGCGTGCCCTTGGAATGGGCGGCGTCGTAGGGTGCCTGGATCACCTGGCCGGGCGTGCCGTTGTCGCCAATGAAAATGATGTCGGTGGTGGTGTCGTCAACCGACTGGAGAAGGCGGCCGATTTCCCTGTCCATGGCTTCGACGGCGGCGCGGAATTTGAGCAGGTTGGTGGCGGGGTTGGCGCCGTAGCTGTGGAGATCCGCCGGCGGCACATGGAATGGCGTGTGCGGCGCGTTGAAGGCGACCCACGCCAACCACTGCTGGCTCGCGGCGGTGCGGGCGTTGATCCATGCCACCGCGTCGTTGACAACATCCGTGGTGGCGTAGGTCGTCACGGTGGAGGTGGTGCCGTTGACGGTTTTCTGCCAGTTCGTATAGGAGGCCAGCGCGCCGGCGGTGCAGCCCGCGTAGTGAGCCCATCCCCCGATGTTGTTAGGTCCGTTGGCGGTGACGATGGGGCCGCCGGCGTTGAGGTGCCATTTCCCGAAGCATGCGCTCTGGATGCCGAGGCTGCTGTTGCGGGTGATGGCTTCCGGCAGCGTGAGTTCCGAGGATGACAACGAGTTTCCCGAGAGGACGCTGACCACATCGCCGACGCCGGTGCGGAAACCGAAGCGCCCGGTGATGATGCAGGCGCGCGTCGGCGAGCAAACGGGCGTTGCATGGGCGTTGGTGAAACGCACGCCGCCGGCCGCCAGGGCGTTGATGTTGGGGGTGGGCGCGGTGGCCCCGGCGGCGGTGTTGTAGAGCGACTGGCTGTCGGTACCGAGATCATCGGCGATGATCAGCAGCACGTTGTTTCCGGCGCGGGCGGTGAGGACCAGCGCCATCAGGACAAGGGCGATGCGTTTCATGGCTGGGGCTTGCCCGGTAAGGGTCTTTGGCATTGCGACAAGCGCGATCTCGTCCGCGCCGGGGGATGAAGGATTGTTCCCGCACGCATGGCGAGGTTGGGAACGGCTGTGAAACCATTCCGCTCCGGCCCTCCAAGACCGGAGCGGAAGGAGGCAGGTCTCATTCGGGTTCGCCATCCGGCGGCGGCGGCCCGTGGGGATGGAGTTCCTGCGGCGAAAGTTCTCCATCGCCGTTCTTGTCGAGTTCGAGCAAGGCATCGGCCGCGTCCTTGAGTTCGTCCGCCGAGAGCTTGCCATCACGGTTGGCATCGAGCGCCGCGATCACGGGCGGCGGTGGCGGCGGACGGCGCCCCGGCGGCGGGCCGGGCGCTTTGCCGCCCTCGGGCCCATTCGCGCCTTCCGGTCGCGGTGGCATCAGTTCCTCGCGGGTGATTTGGCCGTCATTGTTGCGGTCGAGTTTGGCGAGCGCGTCGGACGCGCCGTCGATTTCGTCCCCGGAAATGACCCCGTCGCGGTCGCCGTCGAAGATCGCGAGAATCGGCGGAACCGGTGGCGGCGGGTGGTGGCCTCCGGGCTGTTGCGGCTGCTGCGCGTTGGCGATGCCGGCCAGCAGGGCGATGCTGAGATGAATGGGGGTCGTTTTCATGGTTTCATCGGTTGGTTGGTTCAGGCCTCCTGTTGCGGAAGCCGTGATGATTCAACCCGCCGATTGTGAACTCCGTGTTTCGGCCCAGCCGCAAAATTGTGAAGATTTTGTAAAACCTGTGGGCGCGCTCGCGGAGAACCTGTTATGAACGCATCCGTCGATGGAAAACCCCGCCAAACCAAGACTCCTGATCGTGGACGATGACCGCAAGCTCGCGGGCCTGATCCGCGATTACCTCGCGCCGATGGGCTACGGGATCGAGCTGCGGCACAACGGGCCTGACGGCTTGGCCGAGGCGCTCGCGGGTTCCTACGAAGCGGTCATCCTCGATGTGATGATGCCCGGCATGGACGGCTTCGCGGTCTTGCGCGAGCTGCGCAAGCAGTCCGACGTGCCGGTGCTCATGCTCACCGCGCTGGGTGAGGAGGCCGACCGCATCGTGGGCTTGGAAGTCGGTGCCGACGATTATCTGCCGAAGACGTTTTCCTCGCGCGAGTTGCTGGCCCGCCTGCGCGCGGTCACCCGTCGCAACCGGTCGCGCGGCAATGACGAATCGCCGCCGGAACTGGTCGCGGGGCCGCTGCGCCTGTGCGAGGAAACGCACACCGCGGTGCTCGACGACACGCCGCTCGACCTGACAACCCTCGAGTTCGCCATCCTCGCCTCACTGCTCAAGTCGCGCGGCCGGGTCAAGACCCGCGAGCGCCTGATCGAGGAGGTTTCGGCGCGGCGCTTCGACGTGTTCGACCGCTCGATCGATGTGCACGTCTCATCGCTGCGCCGGAAACTCGGCGACGACGCGAAAAACCCGCGTTTCATCCACACCATCCGCGGCATCGGCTACTCGCTGAGGGAACCGGAAAACGGCAATGCCCGTTCTCCGCAACGGTCCGGCGATTGAAAGGCGAATGAATCCGGCCATGACACGCTTGATCATCCAACCACGCCCCCGCTTTCCGTTGTTTGCGAGGGTGCTGGCATGGTTGTTCCTGCACCTTGTGATTCTCGCGCTGGCGTTCCTGATCTTCATGCGCTGGCAGTTGGGACTCGGGCTCGACTCGCTTCTCAGCGGTGCGGCAGGCGAGCGGCTCGCGGCGTTCGGCGACGAGGCGTTTTCACGCATCGCGGAGAAGCGGCCCGATGAGTGGAACGACGCTCTAACACTCCTGGCGAGGGAACGCGGCGTGACTGCCGCGGTGCTCGATGCGCCCGGTGATGCGGATTTTCCCGTCATGATCCCGCCGGATGTGGTCGAGCGTGCGCGCTCGTCCTTGCCGCCACCGCCGCGGCTGGCTCCGGACATGCATCCGCGCACTCCGCCCGGGCCGGGTTTCCACCCGCCGCCGCCGCGGCGCGAGGAGATGCCGCAAGCGGGCACCGCCATGCCCCGGAAAAGCCGGCCGGCATTCCTGATGCGCGGCGGAGATGGCGCTTACTGGGCCGGCGTGCTCTTGCACCTGCCGCCGCAACGCGGCTCGCCCGCGCGGCCGGTGCTGTTGATGGTGAGGTCGGAGCGCCTGGACGGTTCCGGCATGTTTTTCGATTTCAAACCCTGGCTCTGGGGCGGCATCGCCGTGCTTCTCTTGAGCGCGGCGTTCTGGACGCCCTTCGTATGGAGCATCAGCCGCTACCTGCGCCGCCTCACGATGGCCACGGGCGATATCGCCGCCGGGCGCTTCCAGGTCGCGCTGCCCGACCGCGGCGGCGACGAACTCGGCGAACTCGGCCGCTCGATCGAGGCGATGGCCGCCAGACTCGACCACCTCGTCTCCGGCCAGAAACGCTTTCTCGGCGACGCCGCGCACGAACTTTGCGCGCCCCTCGCACGCATCCGCACCGGCCTCGGAATCCTCGAAATGAAATCCGCGGGAATGGAACCCGCCGCACTCGCCTCGATCGAGGCGGATGTCGCCGAACTCGCCGCCCTGGTGAATGAAATCCTCGCGTTTTCCCGCGCCGGCAGCCGTTCGCTCTCGCTGCGCGAAACCGCGCTGGAACCCCTGGTTGGCGAAGTCATCGCCCGTGAGGCCGCCAACGCGGATGTCGTCGTTTCCATCGCGCACGGTCTCACCGCCCGGACGGATCCCGCGCTTCTCGCGCGGGCGATCGGCAACCTGATCCGCAACGCGGCCATCCATGCCGGTCCGCATCCGCATGTCGAAATCCACGCCACGGAATCGGCGGATGCGGTTTCGATATCCGTCACCGACGACGGCCCCGGAGTGCCTGCTGATGAATTGCCGCGGATTTTCGAGCCGTTTTACCGAGTGGACCGCTCACGCAGCCGCGACACCGGCGGCAGCGGCCTCGGCCTCGCCATCGTCCGCAGCGCCATCGAAACCTGCGGCGGCGAAGTCGTCGCCTCGCTGCCCGAATCCGGCGGCCTGCGCATCACCCTGCGCCTCCCGAAACACCCGCCCAGCCCTGCGCGGCATCGTCCATAAGCGGCCTGACTTCAGGGGCCGACTCATATTATATCTTTTTTGATATTGCACGTCGGCTGGTCTTCATGCCATCCATTTGCTATCAACTCACGGGTTCCATGGCACATGGACTGCTGGCCCCGGACCGCCCGCAATTTCATGCATAAAATGCCGTCAGTTCACGCAATCCGCCGCATGCGTCTCGCGGCGATGCTGTTGTTGGCGAAGTGCCTGCTGACACCAGCCGCCGCCGGAGTTTTGATCCACTCGTTAGCGACCCATGATCAGGGGCTCACCTTTCTGGGCTTGGGCATGCTTCTGCTGGCGGGACTGGCAGTCCTGCTGCAATGGTCGGTCTCCAACCGGGCGAACTGCCCGCTTTGCCTGACCCCGGTGCTGGCCAACAAGCGCTGCGTGAAACACCGCAACGCGAAAACCCTGCTGGGCAGCCACCGGCTGCGGGTGGCGGTATCGCTTCTCTTCATGCGTCGTTTCCGCTGCCCGTATTGCGGCGAGCCCACCCTGCTGGAGCCCCGCCACGCCAGAATGCACTGAGGGACACGGGGATTGACAGGCGCGGCGGATTCGGCATCAGTTCCGCGATGCATTTCCTCACGAAATTCCTGCGATCCACTGTCCCGCACGCGGCCGGGCTGGCATTTGCCCTCTCCACCACCGTCCGCGCCGAACCCGTCATGCCTGAAACACCATCCGACGTCGCAGCCGCCCCTGCCGATGCCCAGAAGACCTCCTCCGGCCTCGCTTCCAAAGTGCTGCAAGCCGGCAAAGGCCAGACCAAACCCGCCGCCGCCGACACCGTGACCGTGCACTATTCCGGCTGGACCACCGACGGCAAACTCTTCGACAGCTCGGTGAAACGCGGCCAGCCCGCGAGTTTCCCGCTCAACGGCGTGATCAAGGGCTGGACCGAGGGTCTGCAACTGATGGTCGAGGGCGAGAAGCGTCGCTTCTGGATCCCGGCGGATCTGGCTTACGGCGAAAACCCCGGCGGCGGCAGGCCCGGCGGCTTGTTGGTGTTCGATGTCGAGTTGCTCGGCATCAAGGCCGCGCCCAAACCCCCGCCAGTCCCCGAAGACGTGGCGGAAGCCCCCGAAAGCGCGGAAAAAACCGCTTCCGGCATCGCTTCCCGCGTGCTCACCAAGGGAACCGGCACCGCGCATCCCAAGGCCACCGACCAAGTGAAAGTCCACTACTCCGGTTGGACCACCGACGGCAAACTCTTCGACAGCTCGGTGCTCCGCGGCGAGCCGATCGTGTTTCCGCTCGACCGGGTGATCCCCGGTTGGACCGAGGGCGTGCAACTCATGGTCGAGGGCGAAAAGCGCCGGCTGTGGATTCCTGGAAAACTTGCATACGGCGAGAATCCGCCGCCCGGCGCGCCGGTGGGCACTCTGGTCTTCGACGTCGAACTCCTCGAAATCGTCAAGTGAGCCGTCCCGGGTCCATTCTCGCCTCTCCGCTTCTCGCGCTGGCTCTCACCGCTTGCGCGGACAAACCCGCGGAGGCCCCGGCCCACAAACCGGCCTCCGGCGGGGGGCAAACGGCGGAAAAACCCTACAAGAAGCCGGTCCGCATGCATGACCGGGGCAAGGTTTCCTCCATCTCGCTCGAGGATTTCTTCCTGCTCCACCAATCCGGCAAGACCCTCGTCATCGATGCCCGGCCGACGATTTTCCACCAGTTCGGCCACATCCCGGGCGCCATCAGCCTGCCCGCGAAAAACTGTGATCCCGCCATCGCCGGCCGCGAGGAGGAGATCAAGCAAGCGATCGCCGAGGGTAAAACCCTTGTCACCTATTGCACCGGCCTGCTGTGTCCTGACGCGCGGACGGTCGCCATGCACCTCTCCGGTTTTGGCTACCCGGCCAGTGTCTTTTCCGGCGGCTGGGACGCATGGAAAGAAGCCGGAATGCCCGTCGAATGACATCACCACCCACGCAACCATGACCTCGTTCGCCAACGTCACCGTCGATGCCAAAGCCAATGTGTATTTCGACGGCAAAGTCGTCTCCCATACCGTGCATGGCGCGGATGGATCGAAGAAAACACTCGGGCTGATCTATCCGGGCACCTATCATTTCGGCACCGCCGCGCCGGAGCTGATGGAAATCATCGCCGGCGACTGCAAGGTGCGGCTTGACGGCACGTCCGAGACAAGCGCCATCGAGGCCGGCTCCTCGTTCGAGGTCGGCGGCAACAGCGGCTTCACCATCACGGTGGAGGAAGGCATCTGCGAATACATCTGCTCGTTCCTGCCCGCTTGATGGCACGTTTCCGGATGCTATGCATGGCGCTGTGCTGGTTCCTTGCACCGGCATGCATCACCTCCTGCAGCCTGCGGCTGCCGGTGCCGGAAACACCGGTGCAACGCATGGAGGTGGGCATGGACGCCACCGCTCCGGCCGCCACCCCGCCGCGCGATCCCGATGTGTTGATCTGGTTGATTTCCGACCGTTATCACACCGGACTGGTGGTGCCCTACGATTGGCTGTTGGAGTCCGGATTCGTGCCGCCGGCGGACTTCGGCCAGCCGCGCCACGTTGCGATGAGCTGGGGCAACCGCGACGCCTATTCGGCGGAAGGTTTCGACCATCCATGGAAGGTGTTCCGGGTCCTCTTCACGCCCACCCGCTCGGTGATGGAGCTCATCCCCGTGAACTGGGACGTCGCCGAAGTCATCCCGCAACAACGGATCTGGCGGAAACTCGTGCCGCGCGATGATGGGCCGGCACTCGCCCATTTCCTCAACGAGTGCGTCAAAAGCGACGATGACGGCCGGCCCGTCGTCGTCTGCGCGTCGAGTTGGGGGGATGGCGTGCAGTTGGAGTGCCGATACCGTTATTTCATCCCGCGCGTCTGCAATGTGTGGACGCTCCAGGCGCTCGAAGCCACGGGCTGCGACTTCAACGCCTGGCTCGGCCTCACCGCCAACGGCCTGATCCGCCAGGCGGAGAAACCCGCCAACGGCTTCGAACTCATCTGGCCCGGCGGCGGAGTGCCGGAAACCCCATCGGATTCATGATCTCCGCATCCACCATGCGCGCGGAGTTTCCAGCCACCGGCGATGAAAGCTGAAGCGGATTCGCGCGCCCTGTGGCTGGTGAGGCTGCCGCAGGCATTCACGGGCCTCGAAGCGGAGATCCTGCACGGTCTGGGCGCGGAATGTGTGAGAAAAACCGGCCGGGATTACCTGCTGATCCGGATTGCAGATCCCTCACGCATCCGTGATTCGGCGGCGGCGAAGTTCCTGCGTTGGAACCTGCCGGTGCATCACATGTGGCCATGCCGCCCGCGGGAAACGGAGGGTTTCATCGAAAAGGCGGCACAGGCGGCGTGGCGGAAATTCGGCGGGGCGCGGCCACAAACCCTGCTGGCGGGCCCGCTCGATCCGGGATCACCGAACCGGTATTTCAAAACGCTCGCCTCAAACCTCCGCGGCCGGGCCTTGCAGTTGTTTCCTCCGGAATGTTCCTCGATCCGCGATGCGGAGCAGCAGGACGCGGGGCGGGAGACGCTTTTCCTGTTGGTCGGTGAAGAAGGCTTGTTTTGCGGACTGGGAAGCCCGCTGGAGTGCAACGGATACCACCCCGGAGGCACCCGCCACATCCGCCAGACGTCACCCGCCGCAATCAGCCGCGCCGGAGCGAAAATCGCCGAGGCGCTGCATCATCCGGCGCTGCGCGACGTCATGCCCGAAGCTGGCGCGCATTGGCTCGAACTGGGTGCCAGCCCAGGCGGCATGACCGCGGAATTGCTCGCGCGCGGCTACCGCGTGACGGCCGTGGACCGCGCACCGCTGGACAAGCGCCTCGCCCGTGCCGACGGCCTGCAGGAGGTTTGCAGGGATGTTGCAACCTTCATGCCGGATGCTCCGACGCGTTATGACGCCATCCTCTGCGACATGAACGGCGACGCACGAAACTCGATCGCCCATGTCGTCAGGCTGGCAGGCCGTCTGAACGCGGGCGGGATCGTGATTTTCACCCTCAAACTCACCGATGCCGAAACCTATCAGGCGATCAATGACCGGGTGGATGAGGTGGTGAATCGCGCGGCGGCCGCCGGTTTGGGTCAACTTGCCGTGACACATCTCACCTACAACCGCCACGAGTTCACCCTGGTGCTGAAGCGCGGGACGTCACCATGCGATGATTTCGGCTTTCCCGATCATGCCGGAGGCGGCAGCATCGGGCCGTGAGGATTCCCGTGCCGATCGTTATCCTGTTAGCCCTCGCGGTCGTTGGCGGCGTGTGGTGGCATGGCACGCGCGATCATGATTTCCTCAAACCGCCAAGCGGTCCCCAACTCGAAATGGTCCGCGCGCAGGCCGCACTGATGCAGCCGCCCGCGGATCACCCGGAAGACGGAAAACCGGCACCCGCAGGCACCGCCCAGCCGCGTGAGCCGCTTGCCGATCCACCCGCCCCGGCCGTTGATCCCGGCGACCTCAAAGATCCGCCGACACTCGCGCTCTACCGCGATGACCCGCCCGCAAGCGCGGGGGATTTGCTCAAACTCTCCTCCACCCTTGAAGCGATGGGTGAAATCCAGCGTGCCCTGCTTGCGGCCGAGCGGGTCATGGACAGTGCCAAACCGGACGAGGACCAGATGCGGACGGCGGTCGGCATCATCCGCCGCCTGCGTCCGCAATTGCCGGATTGGAACGCCGAGGCCGCAGCCGCCCTGCCGGTCACGCTGCATGCCGGCACCGGAAAATCCACCGCGATCCTGCTGGAGCCGCTGCTGCGGGAACTCGCCAGCGAAATCGAACGCGCATCCGCCGGCATCCTGAAAGTCACGGCAAAGGTCGCCAGCGGGCGCGACATCCCGGAAGACATGGGTCCGCCACCCGTTGCCATCTGGCTCGCCGGGCCGGCCGACGGCACGCGTTCGACCGAGGTGATTTCATTCACCGTGATCTCGCCCGAAACCCTCCGCGACGATCTGGCCGGCAGCCTGCTGGTATTGCTCCGCGGCCACATCGGGCGCACGACCGCCCTGCGCATCCCGCAGAGCGGGGCCGCCGATCCTGTCGGCCAACTTCGCAGCCACGTCACCCGTCTCGTCTGGCTGGAGCTCGGCAGCCGGCTCAATCCGGCGGAGGAATGAACAACATCCGCTTGCAGTGTGGATCATCCGCGCCATGGTCCGGCTGGTATTCAGGCTGCCGCCACATTTCCGGCAAGGACCACCACGCAAACGGCGTAAGGTCGGCCGACCCGGAATCACCGCGCCCGATATCGAAACAAATCCCACCGCGATCATCGCTTCCATCCCAACCCGCTCCACCCCACTGAATCCATGAAACTCCTGGTTCCCATCCTCGCCATCGCCACTCCGCTGGCCGCCACCGCGGCGGATAATCCCAACCCCTACGAATCGATCCGTCAGGAAATCCGCCAGTCGATCGCCCGCGGCAACGCATGGCTCAAGGCGCAACAGAATGCCGAAGGCTACTGGAGCGACCCGCAGTTGCCGGCTTTCACCGCGCTCGCGCTCAAAGCCGCCCTGCGCGATCCGAATCTCGACCGCAAGGCACCCTTGCCGGACCACCTCGAAAAGAGTCTCAGCTGGCTGCTCGCCCAGCAAAAAGAGGACGGCGGCATCTACAACCGCGGCCTTTCCGTTTACAACACCGCCACCGCCGTCACCGCCCTCTTGGCCGCCGACCGCAGGGAATACGATCCGGCCATCGTCAAGGCGCGCAAACACCTCATCAACAACCAATGGGACATCGACAAAAAGGGGGAAACCGACAACCCTAACGATGGCGGCGTCGGTTACGGCTCGGATCCTTCCCACACCGACCTATCCAACACCTACCTCGCGATTGAGGCGATCGCCCTGTCCCGCAAGGTCGTCGAGGACGGCAACTTCGGCGACCAGCCGGAACTCGACTGGGAGGCCGCCATCAAGTTCCTCTCGCGCTGCCAGAATCTGCCGGACAGCAACGACCAGGGATGGGCGTCCGACGATCCGAAAAACAAGGGTGGTTTCGCCTATTCGCCCTTCGAGTCGAAGGCCGGCGAGGAGAAAACCGAAGACGGCCGCACCGCGCTGCGCTCCTATGGTTCCATGTCGTATGCGGGCCTGCTCTCGATGATCTACGCCAAACTCAGCCCGGACGATCCGCGCGTCAACGCCGTCAAGACATGGCTCGGCAGGAACTACACGCTCGATGAAAACCCGGGCATGGGTGCCCAGGGACTTTATTATTACTATCAGACCATGTCCAAGGCCCTCTCCGCCGCCAACCTCGACATGCTTCCCCTCGAGAGCGGCAAACAAGCCGACTGGCGCAACGACCTCGCCGTCACGCTGCTCTCCAAGCAGCGCGAGGACGGATCGTGGGTCAACGACAACGGCCGCTGGATGGAATCCAACCCGGTGCTGGTCACCGCCTACACCGTGCTATCCCTGGCACAGATTCATGATTCCATTCCTGAGAAATAAGCGCCGCCAATAGCACCGACGGATCAAACAGCGGATTTTCCAGTTGACTGCGACGGCCCGCGCATCCAAGGGCAGTGCGTGCCGTTGCTTATGAGAAACACCTGCAAAATCCTGCTGCCTGTGGCGGCCGTGTTCTGGACGTCCTGCGCCCCGTCGCACACGCCGGATGACACGCCGCAGGCCGCCTCCAACCCCGCTCCGCGGATTCTGCCCACGGATGCGATGGCGGACCCGCTGGAGCCGGTGAACCGCGGTTTCTGGGTCGTGAATCGCGGACTGCTGGTCGGTGTGCTCCAACCGACCGGCCGCGCGTGGCGCGCCGTCGTGCCGGAACCCGCCCGCCAATCCATCAAGCATTTCGCCCGCAACGTGACCTATCCGGGCCGCGTGGTGAACCACATGCTGCAAGGCCGCTGGCAGGGCGCCGGCGATGAATCGCTGCGGTTCCTCACCAACACCACCGTCGGCGTCGGCGGATTTTTCGACGTGGCCAGCCGCTGGGACATGCCCAAATCGGATGCGGCCTTCGGCGAAACCTTCATGCACTGGGGATGGCGGCCGCGCACCTACCTCATGCTGCCGGTCTTCGGACCCAGCGATGAGACCAACGCGGTTGGAATCGCCGGCGACCGCCTCGCGGAACCATTCAACTACATTGATCCGCTCCAATACGTCAGCGCGGTCACCTCTTTCAACCGTCTCTCGGCCACCACCGATGAGTTCGTCAGGTTTGCGGAAAGCTCGGCGGACCCCTACGCGGACACCAAAATCATCTGGACCCACGCGGTGACCCCCGGCGAACCCGACATGAGCCTGCGCGGGCCGGTGGACATTTCCACGCTCGAAACGCTCGAAATGGCCCGCGTCCGCCCTTTAAACCCGGATTTTGCGGTGCAGGGCCGCCGGATGAACGTGCGCATCGATTCCACCGGCCGCACCATGCCCTTCAACTGCTGGTTGCAAAAGCAGCGCGCGCCGCTGGTTTACATCAATCCCGGACTCGGCGGACACCGGCTCTCGCTCAGCCAGTTGTCCGTGGCGGAACACCTCTATCAGAATGGTTTCTCGGTGGTCACCACCACCAGCTCGTTTCACCCGGAGTTCATGTCCCGCGCCTCCAGCGCCAAGGTGCCCGCCTATCCGCCCGTCGATCGCGCCGATGTGCTGGCCATGATCGAGGCCATCGACAAGGAACTGGAGCGCAGGCACCCCGGCCTGTTTGGCGAACGGTCGATGGTCGGCTTCTCGATGGGCGGCTTCCAGGCCTTGCAGCTCGCCGCCACCGAAGGCAGCCGCCCCACCGGCTCCATGCAATTCTCCCGCTACGTCGCGATCAATCCGGCGATCGACCTCCACTACGGTGTCAAGGAGCTCGACGACTACGCCCTTGCCGCCAATCAATGGCCGCAAAGCGAGCGCGAAGCCCTCATCGACAACCTGTTTCTCAAGGTGGTCAAACTCGCCAGAGAGGCCCCAGGTCCCGAGGCAGGCCCGCCATTCGATGCCACGGAATCCCAACTGCTCATCGGCCTGTCGTTCCGCATGGTCCTGCGTGACATCATCTACAGTTGCGAGTCACGGCATGATCTCGGCGTGTTGCAGAACCCGGTCTCGAAATGGCGGCGCGACGCCGTCTATCAGGAAATCATGGCGTTTTCCTACGAGGACTATTTCCGCAAAATGGTCCTCCCCTACTATCAGCCGCAGGGCGTCGCGCTCGCGGACTTCAAGCGCGAGGCGAACCTGCGCAGCTACACCCGCGGCCTGGCGTCCAACCGCAAGGCGCGGGTCATCACCAACGACAACGATTTCATCAAAAACCCGTCTGACATGTCATGGATGAACCGCACCTTCGGCGGCGGGCGGCTTACCGTGTTTCCCAATGGCGGCCACCTCGGCAACCTCGGTGAGGAAAAACTCCACGACGCCCTGCTCAAGGCCCTGCGCTGAAGCAACCCGGACCCGCCGGCCCGTGCTCCACGGCAAGGGCAAGGTGTGGAAGTCGCGACTGCCGGGATTCATCGCCCGCTACGGAGTTTCCCGACCAATCCCGATCCAGCCCGGGCAATTAACGAATTTTTTTTCTTGATTTGCGGGTTGGGTCGGTTGATAGAGAAG
Organism: Akkermansiaceae bacterium; assembly: GCA_025457625.1. GTDB lineage: Bacteria > Verrucomicrobiota > Verrucomicrobiia > Verrucomicrobiales > Akkermansiaceae > Luteolibacter. Next base: position 3,491 of record JALOUA010000002.1, on the reverse strand, counting down.
TCGATGAAGCGCATGGCGGGAATGGTGCGGGAGGAGCCATATCGATTGTTTTTTCCGCTGGGCATGCTGGCCAGCATGTGGGGTGTGATGATGTGGCCGCTGCTCTATGGCGGATGGCTGCCATTTTACCCGGGCGAGGCGCACACACGAATCATGATCGGGTGTTTCATGGGTGCCTTCGTCGCCGGATTTCTGGGCACCGCGTTTCCACGGATGACTGGCAGCCGCCCATGGTCATGGGGCGAGTTCGGGGTCGTTCTCGGGCTGTGGTGCCTGATGCTGGCAAGCCACTCGATGAACCACGTGCAAGCCGGAGACGCGGCTTTCGCGGCGATGCTGCTGGCCTTGGCCGCCACGATGGGTATTCGCTGGATTTCCGCCAAGCGCGACACTCCCCCGCCGGGTTTGGTTCTTGTTTTCGCAGGCTTGCTGGGTGGCGCGCTGGCGGCGGGATTGCTGTCGATCGGCAAAAGCCCCGGCCTCGTTCAGTGGCAGTGGGCGCGTTTGCTTTTGTTCCAGGGCTTTCTGCTGCTGCCATTGATGGGAATCGGGCCGTATCTGCTGCCGCGATTCTTCGGCATGGGCAGCAGCCATTCATTCGATGACGAGCCAAGCCCGCCGGCCGCTTGGTGGCGCAAGATGTGGGCGTCCGTGACTGCCGGGCTGCTGATTCTGGTGAGTTTCGCGCTGGAGGTGCATTTCCGGCCGATGGCCGGACAATCGCTGCGCGCCGCAGTGATCCTGACTTGGTTCTCGCTGGAATTGCCGGTCTTCCGCCGCGCGAAACTCTCCACCACCCACGGGAATGCCGCGCGTTGGGCGATTGCCGGTCTCGTGGCGGGCTGCCTGTGTGCCGCCATTTGGCCATCCGCCCGGGTCGGATCCCTGCACTTGTTTTTCGCCTCCGGCCTCGGCCTGGCCACCCTGGCGGTGGGAACCCGCGTGATCCTCGGCCATGCCGGACGCCACGACCTGTTAGGCGGGCGGATCCTCTGGCTGCGCTGGGTGACGGGACTCCTCATCCTGGCAGCCACCACCCGCATGAGCGCGGATTTCCTGCCTGCCATCCGGGTATCCCACCACCATTACGCCGCCTGGACATGGACGCTCGCGGGTCTCATCTGGCTGGCGGCTCTCGCCCCCTCTCTGATGCGGAACGGGGAAACCGCCAAACCGCGGATCCACTGCCCGCGCGCAGGTGAAGCCTAGCGCTTGCACCCGCCCGCCTGCCGGTGTATGGCCTCCGCCCCGGCGGGTTTTCCGCCCTACCCCAGCTCTCACATGATCAAGTGGATTCTCCAGAAAATCGTCGGCAGCAAAAACCAGCGCGAAGTGCGCCGCATCCGCCCGACGGTCGCCCGCATCAATGAAATCGAAGAAGCGCTGCAACGCGAGCCCGAGGAGAAACTGCGCGAGATGACCCGCCAGTGGCAGGCCCATCTCGCCCGCTATCATGTGCTGGATGCGCCCGCCAAACCGGTGATCGAGCGCATGGATGCCGCCGCGCTCGCCACCACAGCCGCCGATCTGGAAACACGCCTTGCTCCGCTGCGCGCCGAGTTCCCCGCGCTTCCCGCGCAAGTCGCCCCCACCGCCGAATCAATCGAAGCCGCCAAGGCCGCCTTCCAAGAGGCTGCGGCCGAGTTTCCCAAAGCCCGCGCACGCTATCTCGAACAAATCCTGCCCGAAGCCTACGCCGTCGTCAAAAACGCCGCACGCCGCATGTGCGGCACCACCATCACCGTCAACGACCATCCGATCCTCTGGGAGATGGTGCACTTCGACGTCCAGCTCATCGGCGGGGTTGCCCTGCACCGCGGCATGATTGCCGAAATGCAAACCGGCGAGGGCAAGACACTGGTCGCCACCCTGCCCGTCTATCTGAACGCGCTCACCGGACTGGGCGTGCACATCGTCACCGTCAACGACTACCTCGCCCGCCGCGACGCCGACTGGATGGGCTCGCTCTACCAGTTCCTCGGGCTCACCGTCGGCTGCATTCAGAACCAGATGCCGCCGTGGGAGCGCCGCGCCGAATACGCCTGCGACATCACTTACGGCACCAACGCCGAGTTCGGGTTCGACTACCTGCGCGACAACGGCATGGCCGCAACCAGGGACGAACAGGTCCAGCGCGGCCATTACCTCGCCATCATCGACGAAGTGGACTCCATCCTCATCGACGAGGCCCGCACGCCGCTGATCATTTCCGGCCCCTCATCGCACACCTCCCACCAGTTCGACAAATACAAGCCGCTCGTCGAACAACTCGTCAAACGCCAGACCCAGCTCTGCAACGAGGTCGCGGTCGAACTCAAACAACTCTGGGACGCCGGCGACAAGGACGGTGCCGGACGCCTGCTTTACAAACTCAAGCTCGGCCAGCCGCGCAACCGCCAGCTCATGCGCTACATGGAGGAACCCGAAATGCGCCGCCTGATGGAAAAGGCCGAGCTTTCCTTCCACCAGGACGCGCAGAAAAAGGAACTCTTCGCCCTCAAGGAGGAACTCTACTTCATCATTGACGAAAAGGGCCACGACTCCGACCTGATGGAAATGGGCCGCGAATTCCTCTCTCCCGGCGATCCGGATTCCTTCACCCTGCCCGACCTCGGCACGCTTTTCGCCGACATCGACACCAACCGCAGTCTCACCGACGAACAGAAGATCGCCGCCAAGGATGAGTGCCAGCGCCGCATGGACGCCCAGGCCGAGAAAATCCACAACATCTCCCAACTCCTCAAGGCCTACTGCGTCTTCGAGAAGGACGTGCAATACGTCGTCAAGGATGGCAAGGTCTGCATCGTCGATGAAAACACCGGCCGCGAAATGCCCGGCCGCCGCTGGTCCGACGGACTCCACCAGGCGGTCGAGGCCAAGGAGGGCGTCGCCATCGAGAAGGAGACCCAGACCTTCGCCACCATCACCATCCAGAACTACTTCCGTCTCTATCAGAAACTCGCGGGCATGACCGGCACCGCCGAGACCGAGGCCGCCGAGTTCCACGACATCTACCGGCTCGACGTGTTGCCCATCCCCACCAACGCGCCCAACATCCGCGTCGATGAGAACGACCAGGTCTTCAAGACCCGCCGCGAGAAATACAACGCCGTCATCGCCACCATCGAGGCCGCCCATGCCAAGGGCCAGCCCTGCCTCTGCGGCACCGCATCCGTCGAATCCTCGGAAACCCTGGCGCGGATGCTCAAGCGCGCCAAAATCCCGCACTCGGTGCTCAACGCCAAGTTCCATGAACAGGAGGCCGAAATCGTCTCACGCGCCGGCCAGAAAGGCGCGGTCACCGTTTCCACCAACATGGCCGGCCGCGGCACCGACATCAAACTCGGCGAGGGCGTGCCCGAACTCGGCGGCCTTTTCGTCATCGGCACCGAGCGCCACGAATCGCGCCGCATCGACCGCCAGCTCCGCGGCCGCTGCGCCCGCCAGGGCGACCCCGGCCGCTCGCAGTTCTTCATCTCGTTCGAGGACGA